>DASUBV010000024.1:0-3254 GCA_035763085.1 Streptosporangiaceae bacterium
GAAACTGCCCGTTCGGCTCTGAACGAGTCCATCGTGACTAACGTAACTGCCGTGCCTCGAAATAACAGATATTGATAAGGCACCGGCGTGTCGCACCACAACGCCAACGTCCCTCACACAGCCGAGGCACTACAGATAACCGCAGTGTGCCTTAGCGCGTGGGCGGTCACGTTCTTGGCTTTCAGCGAGGGGCAGTCGCCGCAGGCGGCGGTGACGTGCCGGGCGAGGCGTTTCTCGACGGCGTCGCGGCTGAGCTGTCCGCCGGTGCGGTTCGGGAACAGGGGCTGCTCGGGTTCGCCGTGCCGTTCAGCCAGCCAGGACCGCAGGACGGCGATGGTGTTCTTCGTGAGCGGGGTGATGCGTTCCTTGCGTCCCTTGCCGTGGCAGGAGACGTGCGGCCCGGAGCCGAGGTGGACGTCGTGGCAGGTCAGGCCGGTCAGCTCGGAGACCCTCAGGCCGGTCTGGGCGGCGAGGGCGATCATCGCGTGGTCCCGGCGTCCGGCCCAGGTGCTCTTGTCCGGTGCGGCGATCAGTGCGTCCAGTTCATCCTCGGTGAGCCAGGTGACCAGGGACCTGTCGAATCGCCTGGGCGGGATGGCCAGTACCCGGGAGATGGATTCCGCGTGCTCGGGGTGCTGCAGGGCCGCGTAGCCGAACATGGAGCGGATGGCGGCGAGCCGGGCGTTGCGGGTGCGGGGGCTGTTGCCTCGGTCGTGTTCGAGGTGGTTCAGGAACGAGCCGATCAGCGGTGCGTCCAGGTCGGCGAAGTCGAGCTGGCTGGGCTGCTTGCCGGTGCGCCCGGCGGTGAAGGCCAGCAGCAGCCGCCAGGCGTCGCGGTAGGCGGCTATGGTCTGCGGGCTGGCGTGCCGCTGGCGGGTCAGCCGGCTGGTGAAGAACGCCTGCAGGGTCGGGGCGAGCGCGGTCACGGCCGCTGCCCCGCGTGGTCGTCCAGGCGCTGCCCGGCCAGGGCGAGCAGTTCCGGGGCGGCCGACAGGTACCAGTACGTAGCGGCCGGGTTGACGTGTCCTAGGTAGGTGGCCAGCAGGGCGAGCCGCGCCTGCCCGTCCTGCCCGGCGGCGTAGGCGTCGAGCAAGGTGGCGACCGCGAAGGAATGACGCAGGTCGTGCGGGCGGGGACGGCAGTTCGGCGACCGGGGCCGCAGGCCGGCGCGGGGCACCAGCAGCCGCCAGGTGGCGTGGACGTTGCAGTAGTCCAGCCGGGTGCCGGCCGGGGAGATGAACACCGCCGGGTCGCTGGGCCCGGGGTGCAGCTCGTCGCGGAGCTGCAGGTAGCCGGCGAGCGCGGCCGTCGTGGTGGGGTGCAGCGGCACCAGCCGTGACTTGCCGAACTTGGAGTTCCGGATGGTCAGTGCTCCGTTGCCGGGGTCGAAGTCGGGCCGGTCCAGGCCGATCGCCTCGCCGACCCGCATGCCGGTGGCCGCCAGCAGCCCGATCAGGGTCCGGTAGGTCGCGGCCCGCAGCGGGAAGCGCAGGCTGGAGGTGGCGGCCATCAGCGCGCTGACCTCGGCTTCGGAGTAAAGGTAGGGAGTGGCCCGCGGCGCCCTGGCCGGGATCAGGTGCGCGGGCGGGATCTCGGCAGCGGGGTCAGCGGCGTGCAGGTGGGCGGCGAACCCGCGGGCCATCGACAGGCGCTGCGCGTGCCAGTGCGGCGAACCGCCCGGCAGCGTCGCCCAGGCGACGGCGTCGGCGGTGGTGACGGTGACCGCGCCGGCGTCTTCGAGGTAGCTGACGAACTGGCCGAGCAGTTTCCCGGCGTAGGCGAGCTTGTATCCCAGGGCGCGGCGGACGGCGAGGTAGTCGGCCAGCGCCTGGCGCAGCGGGCTCATGCCGCGCCGCCGGGCCAGGGCCGGGCCAGCGCCCGCAGCGCGCTGGTGTCGGTCTTGGCGTAGACCGCCGTCGAGGCCAGCTGCCGGTGCCGCAGCACCTGGCCGATCTCGGGCAGCCCGGCGCCGGCGCGCAGCATGCCGGTCGCGGCCGAGTGGCGCAGCCGGTGAGCGTGGACCGTGCCCAGGCCCGCCCGCTTCGCGGCGGCCGCCACCGCCTGGGTGACTCCGCTGCCGGTTAGCCCGCAGTGCGGGGCCTTGACCCGCAGGAACACCTGCCGTGCCCCGCCGGCCGGGGCCGGGCGGCCGGCGCGGAGGTAGGCGGCGACCGGCTCGCCGACGTCGGCCGGAAGCGGCAGCCGCTCGCTGCGGCAGCCGGGCCAGCCGCCAGGCGGCGACCGACGGCACGGCCCAGGCAAGAGACTCGCTGAGGACCCCGTCGAGGTGCAGCCAGCCCAGCAGCGACCGCAGCGAGGACACCGTCATCTTCGCCGGCCCCTTCGGCATGCCCGGGCAGGACGCGACCACGAACGCGATGACGTCGGCCGCGCTCAGCCCCTCCAGACCCTGACCGCCCGGCGCGAGCCGCGCCACGATGAACGGCCGGACGAAGCACACGTAGCTCTCGGCGGTCGCCTCGCCGATGCCGCGCTCGGTCACCAGGTAATGCTGGAACCGCTCCAGCAGTTCCTGCGCCGGCGTGACCGGCCGCGGCTCCGCCGCGGGAACCGCGCCCAGCGCTCGCAGGTAACCCAGCAGCGGCTCCAGCGCGTGCGCCGATTTGTAGTGCGCGTAGCCGGAGGCACGGCGATCCGCCGCGTACTGCTCCGCCGCCCGCGCCGTCAGGCCGCCGGGCTCCACGCCCGCCGCAGCCATCCACCAGCTCAGGTGCGCCGCCAGGGCCACCTGCTTCTCCGCAGTCCAGGCCGTATACCCCTGACGTTCCAGCTCAGCGGCGAAACCCGCCGCATACGGCTCCAGCGGACCTGCGACCAGCGACTTCAAGACCTTGATCACGACACGCTCTCCTCTCGGGTCATAGAGGACAGCGTCCGTCGCAGGAGCGGATTATGCCGACCTTTCCACGCGCTACGCGGCCGCCACCAGCAGCTCCCGCCGCGAGGTCGGCATAACCCGCAGGTCGGCGTAATGGCAGTTATGCCGACGTCGGCATAACTGCCATCCCCTGCGGGTCACGATCCGGATCCTCAGCCACTGCCACTACCGGGTTGCCGACCCGGACGTGGCGTGCGCGGCGCTGCTGCACGACACGGTCGAGGACGCCGCCGGGGACATCGCCGCCGGCGGCGGGCGGCAGGGTGCGCTGGCGGTGCTGGCCGGGCGGTTCGGGGAGCGGGCCGCCGGGCTGGTGGGCGCGGTCACCAACCCGGCCTGGGAGGCCGGGCGCGAC
>DASUBV010000025.1:0-13752 GCA_035763085.1 Streptosporangiaceae bacterium
GCCTCGCGCAGCTGTCCGGCGGCGAGGTGCGGGTCCTGCACGTGCGAGAGCTGCAGCCGGTCGGCAAGTTCGCTGGCGCCATCGACACCGAGGACACCGAGGAGGTGCAGCAGGCCGTTGACGCCGCGGTGGACCAGTTCAGCCGGGCCGGGATCAAGGCGCATGGCGAGATCCGGCGCACCTTGTACGGCTACGCCGCGCGGGAGATCGTGAGCAGCGCCGCCGAGCATAAGGCCGGGGTCATCGTCATGGGCTCGAAGGGGCACGGCGACCTGGTGGGCCTGCTGCTGGGCAGCACGGCGCACAAGGTCATTCACCTGGCCGACCGGCCGGTTCTGGTCGTCCGCTGAGACCCGGATCCCGCCCGGATCACCGGTCGCCGCATTCGCCGGGCGGCCTGGCCGTATTCCGCTGAGCAGGCGCGGTGAGTCAGCCGGCCGAGCGCCCGACTCTATCGCCAGCGCCGCATCGCAGTCAGCGCTTACCGCGCCACGCGGTCGTCATCGGACGCCAGCCCGGCCTGGCGGGCCCGGGTGCGGCCGGCTGGCTGCCCGTCGGCGCTGACCACCACGACCGGGCAGTGCGCCCGGCGCAGGCATGCTCGCACCACCGAGCCGATGGCGCGGCCGCCGAGCGGTGCCGCCGCTACATCGATCTTCCGTCAGCATTGCCGGGCCGGCAGCCGGGCGACAGGGCAGAACGTCATCCGCAAGGCGGACCGCCGGCCCTCCGGATGGCCCGCATGGCGCAGCCAGAACTTCTGGCCAGGCGACGTGCTGCCTGCCCTCCGGTGCTGCCGCCTGGCCCGGTCAGGGACGAAGGTCCCGCCGTCCGGGGCCGCTGGCCTCGTGCCCCGGAATCGTGACCACAGCAGAATGAGGTCATGGGCATGACCGGAGGTGACCGGCGATGCATGTAGAAGCTCAGCGGCCTGCAGGGCCGCCGGCGTCGGCGCCGCGCGCGGGCGAGAGCGTCTACGCACTGCTGGCCGATGGCGGCACGGTCGAGATCCGGGCGGCCGAGCAAGACGACGCCGAGGCTGTTCGCCAGATGCACGCCGCCTTGTCGCCCGGAAACCTGTACCTGCGCTTTTTCAGTCTCAGCCCGCACTCGGCCCAGCGGGAGGCTCAGCGCGTGTGCCGGGCACCTGATGCCCGCCACGGCGCGCTGCTGGCCTGGCTGGATGGCCGGCTCGCCGGCGTAGCCAGCTACGAGCTGGCCGGCGACGCCAGGACCGCTGAGATTGCCTTTGCGGTCCCCGACGACCTCCATCACCGGGGCATCGGCACGCTGCTGCTGGAGCACCTGGTGTCCCTGGCCAGGCGGCGCGGCCTGACCGCGTTCACCGCCACGACGCTGGCGGAGAACGCCGCGATGCTGCGGGTATTCTCCGACGCGGGCCTGCCGGTCCGGCGGAGCGTCGACGGCGGCGAGGTGCAGCTGACGTTTCCGCTGCCCGGTGACGACAGCGACCTGGCCCTGGAGACCTATCTCGACGCCGTGGCCAGCCGGGAGAGCCGGGCCGGCGTGGCCAGCCTCCAGCACCTGCTGCGACCGCGCTCGGTCGCGGTCATCGGCGCCGGCCGCGATCGCTCGTCGGTGGGCCGGGCCATCCTGCACAACATCGTGGCCGGGGGCTTCGGCGGGCTGGTCTACGCGGTGAACCTGCACGCGCACCGGATCGAGGGCGTGCCGTGCGCGGCGTCGGTCGCCGACTTGCCCGAGGTGCCGGAACTGGCCGTCATCGCCGTGCCGGCCGCGGCCGTCGCGCGGGTCGCGGCGGACTGCGGGACCGCGGGCGTCCGCGCCCTGATTGTCATTACCTCCGGCCTGGGCACCGCCGGCGCTGACCTGCTGGCGATCTGCCGACGGCACGGCATGCGGCTGGTCGGGCCGAACTGCCTGGGCATCATGGTGCCGGGCACCGGGCTCAACGCGACATTCGCCGCACATCCGGCGGCGCCCGGCGCGGCAGGCCTGGCCGTGCAGTCCGGCGGAGTCGGGATCGCCCTGCTGGAGCAGCTGTCCCGGCTGGGTGTCGGCGTCTCGTCGTTCGCCTCGATCGGCGACAAGTACGACGTATCCAGTAATGACCTGCTGACGTGGTGGGAACAAGATGAGGCCACCCGGCTGGCCGTCCTGTACGTGGAGTCCTTCGGCAATCCGCGTAAGTTCGCCCGCACCGCGCGCCGGGTCGGCCGCCGGATGCCTGTCCTGACAGTCATCGGCGGGCGGTCGTCCGCGGGCCAGAGCGCCGCCGCGTCACACACGGCGGCGGCGGCCACGCCCCTGGTCACTCAGGAGGCGCTGTTCGGCCAGGCGGGCATCATCGCGACCCGGAGCCTGGGCGAGCTCATCGACGCGGCGGCGCTGCTGGCCTGTCAGCCGCTGCCGGCCGGCCCGCGGGTGGCGGTGCTGTCCAACGCGGGCGGGGCCGGCGTCCTGGCCGCCGACGCAGCCCAGGACAGCGGCCTGACCATGGCGGGACTCAGCCCCGATACCCGGCGGCGGCTGCGCGCCCTGCTGCCCGCCGGGGCGGCCGTGGGCGGCCCGATCGATACCACCGCCGCAGTGACCAGCCCGGCGTTCCAGACGGCCCTGGAAATTGTCGCGGCCGACGACGGCGTTGACGCCGTCCTGGCCCTGGCGGTGCCCACCGCGCTCGGCGACCTGACCGCCGCGATCAGCGCGGCCGCAACGGGCAAGCCGGTCCTGGCGGTCCTGCTCGACCAGTCCGAGTCCGCCCGGCTGCTGCCGCGCGCCACCTCAGATGACCGCCTGCCCGCGTATGCCTACCCCGAGGCGGCCGCCCGGGCGCTCGGCCACGCCGCCCGCTACCGCGCCTGGCGGGACCGGCCGGGCAGCCGCGTCCCGGCGCTCAGCGGGGTGCGTACTCCGGACGCCCGCCAGCTGACCGCCGCCTTCCTGTCCGCCAGCCCGGCAGGCGGCTGGCTGCCGGCCAGCCAGGTGGCCGAACTGCTGGCCTGCTATGAGATCCCGCTCGCGGCGACCGTGCGGGTGGCCAGCGAGGAGGAGGCGCTCCAGGCGGCTGCCCGGCTGGGCGGGCGCATCGTGCTGAAGGCCGAGGCGGCCGGGCTGATCCACAAGAGCGAGGCCGGCGCGGTCAAGCTGGACCTGGCGACGCCGGAAGAGATTGCCGGCGGATACCGCGACCTGGCCGCCCGGTTCGGGCGGGACCTGCGCCGGGTGCTGGTGCAGCCGATGCTGGCCAGCGGCGTGGAGACGCTCGTCGGCGTGGTCCAGGAACCGGTCTTCGGCCCGCTGGTGGTGTTCGGCCTCGGCGGCGTGAGCACTGACGTGCTCGGCGACCGGTCCGCCCGGCTGGCCCCGCTGACCCGCGCCGACGCCGGTGACATGATCGCGGACCTGCGCGCCGCGCCGCTGCTGCTGGGTCACCGCGGTGCCCGGGCCGCCGACACCGGCGCGCTGGCCGACATCCTGCTGCGGGTGTCCCGCCTGGCCGACGACCTGCCGGAGGTGGCCGAGCTGGATCTCAACCCGGTTATCGCGCGCCCGGACGGGGCCTGCGCGGTCGATGCCCGGGTACGTCTTAGTGCGACCGAGCACCGCGACCCGTTCCTGCGCCGGCTGCGCTGACCACAGGGGACTTGCTCATGACGCACACCACGATCCCGCCGATGGCGATCCCGGCGTCAACGGCGTCCGCCGAGCCGCTGGCCGAGGCCGACCTGCGCACCCTGGACCGCTACTGGCGGGCGGCCAACTACCTGGCCGTCGGCCAGATCTACCTGATGGCCAACCCGCTGCTGAGCGAGCCGCTGCGGCCCGGGCACGTGAAACCGCGACTGCTGGGCCACTGGGGCACGAGCCCGGGCCTGAACCTGATCTGGGCCCATCTCAACCGCGCGATCCAGGTGCACGACCAGGCCATGATGTACGTGATCGGCCCCGGCCACGGCGGCCCGGCGGCACTGGCCAACAGCTGGCTCGAGGGCACCTATAGCGAGATTTACCCAAGTGTCGGGCAGGATGGCGCTGGCATGAGGCGGCTGTTCCGGCAGTTCTCGTTTCCCGGCGGCGTGCCCAGCCATGTGGCTCCGGAGACGCCCGGATCGATCCACGAGGGCGGCGAGCTCGGCTACTCGCTGTCGCACGCGCACGGCGCGGCCTTCGACAACCCCCATCTCATCGTGGCCTGCGTCGTGGGCGACGGCGAGGCCGAGACCGGACCGCTGGCCACCAGCTGGCACGCGCACCGGTTCCTCAACCCGGCCACCGACGGAGCCGTGCTGCCGATCCTGCACCTCAACGGCTGGAAGATCGCCAACCCGGCCATCATGGCCCGGCTGCCAGGCGATCAGCTGGATGCGCTGCTGCGCGGCTACGGGTACGAGCCCGTGTACGTGACCGGCGATTATCCGCCGGCCGTGCACCAGGAGATGGCCGCCGCGGTTGATCGCAGCATCAGGCAGATCCACGCCATCCAGGCGGCTGCCCGGACCGGTGCCGGGGCCGCAGCCGCCGGCGGGGATCAGGCCGGCTCGCCCCGCTGGCCGGTGATCGTGCTGCGCACCCCGAAGGGCTGGACCGGCCCGGCCGAGGTGGACGGCCTGCCCGTGGAGGGAACCTGGCGGGCACACCAGGTGCCGCTGGCGGAGGTCCGCACCAACCCCGAGCACCTGCGCCAGCTGGAGCAGTGGCTCCGGTCCTACCGTCCCGAGGAGCTCTTCGACACCACTGGCCGCCCTTATCCTGACCTGCTCGGGTTCGTTCCGGCTGGAGACCGGCGCCTGGGCGCCAGCCCGCACGCCAATGGCGGTGTCCTGCTGCGCGACCTGGACCTGCCCGACTTCCGCGACTTTGCCGTCCCGGTCGCCGCGCCCGGTCAGAGCACGTCCGAGCCCACCCGGGTCCTGGGCGGCATGCTGCGCGAGGTGATGGCGCGCAGCGAGCCGCACCGCAACTTCCGGATCTTCGGTCCCGACGAGACCGAGTCCAACCGGCTCGGCGCCGTTCTCGACGTCACCGGCAAGGACTGGCAGGAGCGCATCATCGGCGTCGACCAGCACCTGTCCGCCGACGGGCGGGTCGTCGAGATGCTGTCGGAGCACACCTGCCAGGGCTGGCTGGAGGGCTACCTGCTGACCGGCCGGCACGGGCTGTTCTCCTGCTACGAGGCCTTCATCCACATCGTGGACTCCATGTTCAACCAGCACGCCAAGTGGCTGAAGGTCAGCCGCCAGCTGCCCTGGCGCCGTCCGGTCGCCTCGCTGAACTACCTGCTCACCTCGCATGTGTGGCGGCAGGACCACAACGGCTTCTCCCACCAGGACCCTGGCTTCATCGATCACGTCATGAACAAGAAGGCCGAGGTCATCCGGGTCTACCTGCCACCGGACGCCAATACCCTGCTGTCAGTCGCCGACCACTGCCTGCGCAGCCGGGACTACGTCAACGTCATCGTCTGCGGCAAGCAGCCCGCACCGGACTGGCTGGGCATGGACGCCGCCATCCTGCACGCCGCCCGCGGCGCCGGCATCTGGGACTGGGCGAGCAGCGACGGCGACGGCGCCGAGCCCGACGTGGTGCTGGCCTGCGCCGGCGACATTCCGACGCTGGAGGTGCTCGCCGCCACCAGCATCCTGCGCGAGCACCTGCCGGACCTGCGGGTCCGGGTCGTCAACGTGGTGGACCTGATGCGGCTGCAGCCTGACTCCGAGCACCCGCACGGCATGAGCGACGCCGAGTTCGACGCCCTGTTCACTACCGGCCGGCCGGTGATCTTCGCGTATCACGGCTACCCGTGGCTGATTCACCGGCTCACCTACAGGCGGGCCGGGCACGACCAGTTCCACGTCCGCGGTTACCGGGAGGAAGGCACCACCACCACGCCCTTCGACATGGTCGTCATGAACGACATGGACCGGTTCCACCTGGTCATGGACGTCATCGACCGGGTGCCCGGCCTGGGCAACACTGCCGCGTGGCTGCGCCAGCAGATGGCCGACACCCGGCTGCGGCACCGGGCCTGGGTCCGCGAGCACGGCGAGGACCTGCCGGAGGTGGCGACCTGGTCCTGGCCATCGGCGAGCGGGGCCCGGCCATGACCAGCGTCCTGGTCCTCAATGCCGGATCGAGCAGCCTCAAGGTGCGCGCGCTTGACGATGAGGACCACGTCACTGCCGTGCTGGACCTGGAGCACTGGGACGGCCGCCCGGATCACGAGGAGCTGGAGAAGTTCCTGCAGGCGCAGGACGGCGTGGATGTCATCGGGCACCGTGTCGTGCACGGCGGCAGCAGGTTCAGCCGGGCTGCCGCGATCGACGAGGCGGTGATCAGCGCGATCGAGGACCTGGCCAGCCTGGCCCCGCTGCATCAGCGGCGCGCTCTGGATGGCATCCGGGCCGCCCGCGCGGCGCTGCCCGGCCGCCCCGCGTTCGCGTGCTTCGACACCGCCTTTCACGCCACCTTGCCGGCCGCGGCGGCGACGTTCGCGCTGCCGGGCGCCTGGACCGCCCGGTACGGCCTGCGCCGGTACGGATTCCACGGTCTGTCGCACGCCTACGCCGCCCGCCGCAGCGCTCAGCTGACCGGGCAGGATGCGAAACTGATGCGTGTCGTCACCTGCCATCTCGGAGCCGGGTCATCGCTCGCCGCGATCCAGAACGGCATCAGCGCGGACACCACCATGGGCTTCACCCCGCTGGACGGACTGGTCATGGCGACCCGGCCGGGCAGCCTCGATCCTGGCCTGCTGATCTGGCTGCTGCAGCAGCACCGGCTCAGCCTGGCCGAGGTCGCGCACGGACTCGAGTATGAGGCGGGCCTGGCGGGCCTGGCCGGCGGCTCCGGCGACATGCGCGACATCCGGGCGGCCGCCGCCGCGGGCAGCGACAGCGCGCGGCTGGCCATCGAGGTCCATGCGCACCGGCTGCGCGCCGAGATCGCCGCGATGGCGGCCGCCATGGACGGGCTGGATGTGCTGGCCTTCACCGGCGGGGTCGGCGAGCACCAGCCGGAGGGAAGGGCCGAGGCCGCGGCCGGGCTGGGCTTCCTCGGCGTCGCCATCGACCCCGTGGCTAACGCCGCGGCCACCAGCGACGCCGATATCTCGGCCGCCGGCGCGGCGGTGCGCACCCTGGTGATCACCGCGCGGGAGGACCTGGAGATCGCCCGGCAGGTCCGGGCCGCCCTGAGGGAGTCGCCATGACAGTGCAAGATCTGTCCCAGCTCCGGTCGCAGCCATTCCTGCGCGGCATGCCGCCCGATCAGCTGGCCGAGCTCGCGAGCCTGAGCCGGCACGTCATATTCCCGGCGGGGGAGCGGCTGTTCGAGGAGGGCGGGACGGCGGATACGTTCTGGATTATCGACGCAGGCCAGGTGACGCTCGACGCGAGCGTGCCGGGCCGGGGCCGGGTCACCATCGAGAGGCTCGGGCGCAATGACGTGGTGGGCCTGTCCTGGCTGACGCCGCCCTACCAGTGGCGGTACGGGGCGGTCACGGCGAGCGGGGTGCAGGCGTTTGCCTTTGATGCCCGCGCGGTGCGGGCGGCGTGCGCCGCCGACCCGGTGCTCGGGGCCGAGATCTACCGGCGGTTCTGCGCGGCGGTGGTCCACCGGCTGCAGGTCACGCGGGCCCGGCTGCTGGATGCCTGCAGTCACCCGGACGGGTTGTCGCGCTAGCCTCAGCCCTGCGCACCCGCCTGCCGGGGACTATCGTCCCTAATACGCAGGGCTGCCAGACCGTAGGCTCGGGCGGGATCGCTGACGACGGGTCAGCGCGGCTGAGCCGGAGGCGGCTCGGTAGCGGAGGGAGTGCGGGCTTCCGATGAGCGACACGACCCAGTCAGCCGGTAACCAGGGCGGCAGGCAGATCAAGGTCTTCCTCATGGATGATCACGAGATCGTCCGCCGCGGAGTACGCGACATGCTGGAGGCCGAGCCGGATATCACCGTGGTCGGCGAGGCCGGGACGGCGGCGTCCGCACTGGCCCGGATTCCCGCGCTGGCGCCCGACGTGGCGGTGCTGGACGTGCGCCTGCCCGACGGGGACGGAGTCAGCGTGTGCCGGGACATCCGCTCGGCCATGCCCAGCGTCGCCTGCCTGATGCTCACGTCCTTCACCGACGATGAGGCCCTGTTCGACGCGATCATGGCCGGGGCTGCGGGCTACGTGCTCAAGCAGATCCGCGGCAGCGACCTGGTCGGCGCGGTCCGCACCGTGGCCTCCGGCCGTTCGCTGCTGGACCCGGACGCGGCGAGCAAGGTCATGGCCCGGATGCGGGAGCAGGCGACCCGCAAGGACCCGCTGGCCGGGCTGACACCGCAGGAGCGCAAGATCCTGGAGCTGATCGGCGAGGGGCTGACCAACCGGCAGATCGGCGAGCAGATGTACCTGGCCGAGAAGACGGTCAAGAACTACACCTCGGCGCTGTTCGCCAAGCTCGGCATGGAGCGGCGAACCCAGGCCGCCGCCTACGCGGCCAAGGTCTTCGAGGACCGCAAGCCCTCTTAACCCGCTCGCCGGCGACTAGGAAGAACAGGCCCACCGCGGCCGCGCCATCCCGGCAGCTACGTTGTTGTGCACTGACGCTCGTCTTCCCGTGCCGTTTCTCACGGCCTTTCCATGCGCCCTTCCGCGTGCTCGGGTGCGCCATTGCTCGTTTATGACCAACGTCCTTTCTCCTCAGGACATGCAGCCCTGCTGGCCGAGTTGCTGCCGCGGCAGGCTGAGTACTGCAGATAAGGCACCTACCGACCGAATGGGCCGGCGCCAATCGAGGAGGCATTTCAGATGCGCAGAAGGACTTTTGACGCGATCACCACGGTGGTCGGCCTGGCCCTGGCGGGCGTGCTGGTGGTAGCGGGCGGCCTGCTGCTGTGGGGTCACTCGTTCGTGGACAGCCAGGTGCACAGCCAGCTGGCGGCCCAGAAGATCTACTTCCCGCCTGGGAACAGCCCGGCGATCAAGGCCCCGGAGTTCGCCGCGATGCACCAGTACGCCGGCCAGCAGATGACCACTGGCGCGCAGGCCGAGGTCTACGCCGACCACTTCATCGCCAATCACCTGAAGGCGATCGGCGGCGGGCAGACCTACGCCCAGCTGTCGGCTAAGGCGCAGGCTGACCCGAAGAACACCGCGCTGGCCGGCCAGGTCGAGGAGATGTTCCGCGGCACCACGCTGCGCGGCATGCTGCTGAACGCCTACGCCTTCTGGAAGATGGGCGAGATTGCCCTGTGGGGCGCGATCGCCTCCTTCGCCGGCGCCGCCGTCCTGCTCATCCTGTCCGGCCTCGGCATCATCCACCTGCGCCGCACCATCCCGCAGGCCGAGATGTTCCCCAAGCTCACCGCCACCGACACGGTGACCACCAGCTGACACCAGCCCCAGACCGGGCTGGCGGTGCTCCTCCCGCTGAGGAGCACCGCCAGTCCGCTGCCTGCGCTAGCTGTCCTGCGTGCTGAGGTGGCTGACGAACCAGTCTCTGGCCAGCTCCGCGGCCGTATCCAGGGTTCCTGGTTCCTCGAACAAGTGGGTAGCACCGGGGACCACCGCGAGCCCTGTTTCGCATCGCAGCTGGGCCTGAGCTGCGCGGTTCAGGTCGAGTACGACCGTGTCCAGCCCTCCGACGATGAGGAGCGTGGGCGCGGTGACAGCCCCGAGCCGGGGACTGGCAAGGTCTGGCCGGCCGCCACGGGACACCACCGCCGCGACATTCGCACCGGGCTCGGCGGCCGCCACGAGAGCGGCCGCCGCGCCAGTGCTGGCGCCGAAGTAGCCCATGGCAGCCTGGCTGATCGAGGACTGAGCCCGCAGCCACGTGGTGACCCCGGCGAGCCGCCCGGCGAGCAGGCCGACGTCGAACACATTACTGCGGTCTGCTTCCTCGTCCGGGGTGAGCAGGTCGAGCAGCAGGGTACCCAGGCCCGCCTGGTTCAGCACGCCGGCGACATAGCGGTTGCGGGGGCTGTGCCGGCTGCTGCCGCTTCCGTGCGCGAAGAGCACGACTCCCGGAGCGCCCTGCGGCACGGCCAGGTACCCGGCCAGGCGGACCTCGCCGACCACTGGCTGCACCGGCGCGCCCGGGTCGGGTGGGTCGCTGGCTGCTGCTCGGGTCGCGCCACTGTCGAATGGTGCCGCCTGCTCTCTGGCCGCCTGCGCCGTGGCTGCCTCGTCGAGGCAGGCCATCACGTCGTCGTCGGTCACCGGAGAGAAATCGGCGTAGAACTGCCCGATGGCGCTGAAGCCGTGCGGTGTCCCGACGCTGATCAGCTCGTCTGCGTCGGGACCGATCCTGGTCTCCCAGCCGGGTGGTGCGACCGGGACGCCCAGTACCACCCGGGCCGCGCCGTGTGCCCGGGCGATCTGGCACGCGGCCCGTGCCGTGGACCCGGTGGCGATGCCGTCATCGACGACGACCGCGACCCGTCCGGTCAGTGGCTCGGGCGGCCGGTAGCTGCGGTACCGGGCGGCGCGGGCGTTCACCGTGGCCTGCTCGCGGGCCTCGGCGACGGCGAGTTCCTCTGAACTGACCGCGCTAGCCCGGATGACGTGACGATCGGCAATCCGGATCCCGTCCTCGCCGACTGCCCCCATGGCCAGCTCCGGCTGGAACGGCACTCCGACCTTGCGGACAACGATCACATCCAGCGGCGCGCCCAGCTCCTGGGCAACTTGTGCGGCCACCGGCACGCCGCCGCGGGGCAGCCCGCACACCACAACGGCCTGACCGCGCAGGTGCTCCAGCCGCCGGGCCAGCTGTCGGCCCGCATCATCACGGTTGGCGAACACGGCGTCCCGCCGGCAAGCTGATCTCCTCCTTGATCTTCGCCAGATCTTCGTTGACTGCGGCCTCCCGGCTCATGGCATTAAGCTGCTCCTGGATCCGGCTAGAGTCCAGTGGCCGGGTTGGCTGGCGCATATCCGCCCGGCATTGTTCGCTGAGTGCCTCTGCCCGCGCCTGCAGCCCAGCGGCCTGCTCTGCCGCACGGCGCTCAGCATCAGCAGCCGCCCGAGCTCCGCCAGACATGCTCCCCGCCGCTGCCGCTGCTCTCGCCTCGGCAGCCGTAAATGCAGCCTTGAATGCCTCTTTCCGGTACGCCAGTTCCGCTACACGTGCTTCGAGCTGGCGAGTGGCCTCCACGAGCCGCTCCTGGTCGTCTCGCAGCTGGGCCTGCTCGGCAGCCAGGTCGTCGGCACGAGCAATGGTCTCGGCCCGAAGGCGCAGAGCATCCCGCCCGAGTTCGTCGTTGCCAGCGGCGACGGCCTCCCGTGCCTGGTCCCGCAGCCGCTCGGCGGTGCTCCGGAGCTCGGCTTCCTGGGTACCGGCGCGTTTCCGGCTCGCCGCCAGGTCAACAGCCGCGCCGCGCATCTGCCGCAGGAAGTCCTGCTGCTGAGAACAGGAATAGTCGATCATCTCCCGCGGATCCTCCGCGTGGTCCAGCAGCGCATGAACCTTTGCTTCGTACAGCTCAGCAATCCGGCTTGCAATACCCACGGGAATCCCTCCCCTCGTCAGGGCCATAATCGCCAGGACCGTACTCAGCCGGCAGGGGCTTTGGTCCCGCATCAGGATCAGAGGGCTTTCGGCCCTGGTGTGGCAGCCAGACCGGGGCTGAATGGGACACTTGCCCGCCGATTAGCCCGAGAAGCCACCATTCATGGCACTGAGGTGCCACGCGCGGCCATCCTGGTGGCAGGCCACCCGGATGGACCTTCGCCACTAGCGGGACCTACCGCAGGCGGCATAGACGCACAGGTAAGAGGGTTGGCGCCTAGCCTGGCGGAGGTCGAAGTGACCTTGCCTGACGCTCTTGCGGCGTGCAGTGACCAGTTGGACATCCCCGCCACCGACCCGCAGGACATGGCGCTGCTGCATCGCAAGTTGCCCCGGGGGCAGGTATCGACTCTCTGGCGGCGGACGCTGATTTGCGCGACTCGCTCGAGCTGGGCTCGCTCGACTTTCTCCGCCGCGTGGAGGTCCTCAGCGAGCGGACCGGCGAGCGCATCGACGAGGACGACTATCCGCAGCTCGCCACCATAGGCAAGGCGATCGGATTCCTGACCGCGCGATCTTCTGACCTGTCGCGTGGGCGCGGAGTTCATGACAGCCCGGGCGGGTAATGACAGTTCAGCCAGGGCGAGACTCCGGCCGGCGGGCTGGGTGGTGCTCGACCACCGTGCCCGCCGCGGGGAAGAAGATGCTGTCGTGGTCATCTCGCCACCGCACCAGGTACGGAGGCTCACCATCCTTGCCGTGGACTTCGATGATTATGCCGTGCCGGTCTGCCTCGCCCTGATGAGCTGCCTTGACTGTCAGGGTGTCGCCCCGCAGACGGCGCCAGTTACCTGGTGACTCCCGCAGCAGGCCGCGGCACGATCGAGCGGGCCAGGCGGCTGCGCTAGAACCGGAATTCTGCGCTCTCGCCTGGCCCCACCTGCCGGGTTTCATCCCCGACCATGACCGTGACGGGCGCCGCGCGGCCTGGCCGGCAGGTGACCGACATGCGGTCGGCGGCCAGGCGGATGTCCAGCCGGTTGCCGCGGTAGTGGACGCTGAACCGCAGTTGCCTCACCTCCGCGGGGAGCGCTGGATCGAATCTCAGGCTGTCCCCGCGAGCCAGCAGGCCGGTCAGGCAGCGCAGCACGATGTCGACTGTGCCTGCCATGGCGCCCAGGTGGATGCCCTCGGCAGTGGTACCTCCCTGAATGTCCGCGACGTCGCTGTTCAGTGCAGCCAGCAGGCAGCGCCATGCCTCCGCCGGGTTTTTCCGGGCGAGCACCCAGGAGGTGACCACGCCGCTGAGCGTCGAGCCGTCCACCGTCCTGGCGAGGTAGTAGTCCACGGTCTCGGCCAGTTGCTGCGCTGTCACGTGGTAGCCCAGCCCGCTCAGCAGGTCCTGGAGCTCATCGCTGGGCAGCAGGTAGCGCAGCATCAGGACATCCGCCTGCTTGGAAATCTGGTACCGGTTGGTGCTGTCACCCTCGGCCTCGAGCAGCCGGTCGAGCCGGCGGATGTTGCCGTAGCGGGCCCGGTACCCGACGAAGTCGAATTCCTCGAGCTGGTCGTAGCCTTCAAACTGGGCCAGCAGGCCGCCCGTCGTGAAGACGATGCGCATCTTCCTGGTGATGTCGCGCCATCGGTCGAGCTCGCCATCGCCAACCCCGAGCTCGGTTACCAGCTCGTGCCGGTAGTGCGGCGGCAGCTCATCAAGCGCCTGCAGAGCGCGGAGCAGGACCCACACCGCCATCAGATTGGTATAAGCATTGTTGTTCACGCCGGGCGCATCGCTGCCGGGGTAGGAATCGTGGTACTCGTCGGGTCCCACGACCCCGAGAATCTCGTACCGGTCCAGCAGGCGGTTGTAGCTGGCGATGCTGGACCATAGCCGTGCGATCTCGATCAGCAGCTCTGCGCCCTGGAAGCGCAGGTACTGGATGCTGCCCGTGATCGTGTAGTGCTGCCACACGTTGTACGCCACCGCGATATTGACGTGCCGCTGCAGGCGGGAATGGTCGGGCAGCCACCGGCCGGAAACCGGGTTCAGGTGCCACCGCTGGGCTTCCTCGCGCCCGTCGCTGCCGCTCTGCCAGGGGAACATCGCACCGTCATAGCCCGCCGCGCGCGCCGCCGCCCTGGCCGCGCCGAGGCGCTCCCGGCGATAGTCGAGGAGCGCGCTGGCCAGCCACGGCCGCTGCAAGTTCAGGAACGGGAAGACGAACATCTCATCCCAGAAGACGTGGCCGCGGTAGGCCTCGCCGTGCCAGCC
>DASUBV010000026.1:0-13048 GCA_035763085.1 Streptosporangiaceae bacterium
GGCGCGCGGCCGCGGGACCCGGGCCCGGGGCGGCTGACCCGGAGCGCGGGGCCGCCGCGGCCCGGTGCGCGGTGCGCCCGGCGGCGCGCCTGGAACGGCGGGGGGCCGCGCTGGTGCCGTATCCGACCAGGACGTTGCCGCTGCGCTCCGGACCGGGCTCAGAATCCGCCGTCGGCGAACTGCCGGCGGCGACGGCATCGGCCGTGACCACTCCGGGCTCGCGGAACCCGGACGCCGGCTCGCCGGCGGCGACGGTGATCAGGGGCTGCCCGACGGAGATGACGGTGCCGGGCGCGGCATGCAGGCGGGCCACGATGCCGGCGAAGGGCACCGGGACCTCGACCGCGGCTTTCGCCGTCTCTACCTCGACGACAATCTGGTCGACGGTGACCCGGTCGCCGACATCCACGCGCCAGGCGATGACCTCGGCCTCGTCCAGGCCCTCGCCAAGGTCGGGCAGCAGGAAGTCAGGCATGGTCATCCCACTGCAGCCGGGCGATGGCGTCGAGGATCCGGTCGGCGCTCGGGAGGTGGTGCTGCTCGAGGCTGGGCGGCGGGTAGGGGATGTCCAGGCCGGTGACCCGCACGATCGGGGCTTCCAGGTAGTGGAAGCAGCTCTCGGTGAGACGGGCGACGATCTCGGCACCGTATCCGGCGAATCCGGACGCCTCGTGCACGACCACGGCGCGGCCGGTCCGGCGCACCGACTCAGTCAGCGTCGCGTCATCGACCGGCGACAGCGAGCGCAGGTCGATGACCTCGGCGTCCCAGCCCTCCTCCACGGCGGCCTCGGCGGCCTCCAGGGCGGTGGCCACCATCGCGCCGTAGGCGATGAGGGTCACGTCCTGGCCGGGCCGGCGGACCATGGCCTGGTCGATGGCCGGGCCGCCGGCCGTCAGGATGGCCTGCTCCCGGGACCAGTAGCACCGCTTGGGCTCCAGGAAGATGACCGGATCCGGGCAGTCGACCGACTGGCGCAGCAGGCGGTAGGCGTCCGACGGCGTCGCCGGGGTGACGACGCGCAGCCCGGGCGTGTGGGTGTAGTAGGCCTCCGAGGAGTCGCAGTGATGCTCCACGCCGCCGATGCCGCCACCGAACGGGATCCGCACCACGACAGGCAGCGCGATCCGGCCGCGGGTCCGGTTGCGCAGCTTGGCAAGGTGGCTGGTGACCTGCTCGAACGCCGGGTAGGCGAAGGCGTCGAACTGCATCTCGACGACCGGGATCATGCCGTTCATCGCCATCCCGATGGCGGTGCCCAGGATGCCGGACTCCGCCAGCGGGGTGTCGAAGACGCGGTGCTCGCCGAACCGCGCGGTGAGCCCGTCGGTGATGCGGAACACCCCGCCGAGCGTCCCGACGTCCTCGCCGAAGACCAGCACGCGCTCGTCGGCGGCCAGGCTGTCGGCCAGGGCCCTGTTCAGCGCGGCGGCCATGGTCACCGGCGGGCTGGCCGGGGCGGCGCCGTTGGTGTTCACCTGCGTGTTCACATCAGACTCGCTGAGCACGTCCGTCACTGCCCGTCCTCCGCCAGCTCGGCCAGCAGCGCTGCCCGCTGCCGCTGGAGTGCGGCCGTCGGCCGCGCGTACACGTGGGCGAACAGGTCGGCGGGGTCAGCCACGACATCCTCGTTCATGCGCGTGCGGACGCTGTCCGCGAACTGCTCGGCCTCGGCGGTGATCCGCCCGGTGGCCTGCTCGTCCAGCAGGCCCGCGGCCGTCAGGTAGGTCTCCAGCCGGGTGATCGGGTCCCTGGCCAGCCAGCTCTCCACCTCCTCGCCGGGCCGGTACCGGGTGGCGTCGTCGGCGTTGGTGTGCGCCTCCACCCGGTAGGTGACCGCCTCGATCAGCGTCGGCCCGCGGCCGGCGGCCTGGTCGATCGCCGAGCGCACCGCGGAGTAGACGGCGGCGGCGTCATTGCCGTCGATGAGCAGCGACGGGATGCCGTAGCCGATGCCCTTGGCGGCGAGCGTCGGCGCGGCGGTCTGCTTGGCTAGCGGCACGCTGATCGCGTAGCCGTTGTTCTGCACCAGGAACACCACCGGCGCCTTCCACACGGCGGCGAAATTCAGCGCCTCGTGGGTGTCGCCCTCGCTGGTCGCGCCGTCGCCGAGCAGCACCACCGCGACCTGGTCCTGGTGCTTGAGCCGGGCGGCATGCGCCACTCCCACGGCGTGCAGGGCGCTGGTAGCCAGCGGGGTGCACTGCGGCGCGACATGGTGCTGGCCCGGGTCGTAGCCGCAGTGCCACTCGCCGCGCAGCAGCGACAGCGCCTCGACGGGATCCACCCCGCGCGTGATGATCGCCACCGTGTCGCGGTAGGTGGGGAACAGCCAGTCCTGATCGCGCAGCGCCAGCACGCTGCCGACCTGGCAGGCGTCCTGGCCCCGCGAGGACGGGTACACCGCGAGGCGGCCCTGCCTGGTCAGCGCGGTGGCCTGGGCGTCGAAGCGCCGCCCGATGACCATGCGACGGTGCAGGTCCGCCAGGACGCCCGGGCCGGGAAGCCCGAGCGTGCCCTGGTTCTGGCCGGCCTGGCCATCGGGGTCGATCAGCTGCAGGGGCGCCGCGCTCGGCAGCAGGCCGTCAGCGGCCGCCGCCCAGGTGGTGCCAGCGGGGGTCGTCACAGCAGTCCCTTCCACGCACTCTGCTTAAAGTGTGCCCCCCACGGCAGCCATCCCTCTAGGAGCGACAGGACAATCAAGACAGATGGCCTTCACAGTACGGCTAGTCTGGCCAGATGACTTCAGACGGCCGGCCGCCGGAGCAGCCGCGCAGACAAATGGCGCCGATCGACGAGACCGACCGGCTCATCATCGAGGAACTGCGCGCGGACGGCCGGCTGTCGATGCGCGCGCTGGCCGACCGGGTGCACATCTCCCGGGCCAGTGCCTACACCCGGGTGGAGCGGCTCCAGCAGGACGGGGTGATCACCGGGTTCACCGCGGTCATCGACCCCGAGCGCTACGGGTACGGGCTGTCGGCCTACGTCTACCTGGACATCGTCCAGCAGTCCTGGAAGGCGGTGCGCGGTCAGCTGCTGAGCATTCCCGAGGTCGACCACGTCGCGCTGCTGTCCGGCGAGCACGACATCGTGCTGCGGGTCCGCGCCCGCGACGCGGCGTCCCTGCGCGACGTGGTGCTCACCCGGCTGCAGGCGATGCCCGAGGTCCGCGCGACCCAGACTGTCCTGATCTTCGAGGAATTCACCCCCGGAGCCGTACCTGGCTAGCCCCGCCCGGTCTTGTCCGGCCGCCGGGGCCCGGCGTAGCTTTACTGAACGTCCGGTCGGGAAATCGAAAGGCTGAGATCACCGATGACGGTCCTGCGCAGCTACGTCAGCGGCTCCTGGTACGCGCCGGGTGACGGGGAGCCGGTCCTCGACGCGGTGACCGGCGAGGAGGTCGCCCGCGTCTCCTCCGACGGCATCGACATGGCCGCCGCGCTGGAATACGGGCGGCGGGCCGGCGGCCCGGCCCTGCGCGAGCTGACCTTCCCCGAGCGGGCTGCGATGGTCAAGGCCGTCGGCGGCATGCTCCGCGAGCACCGTGACGAGCTGTATGCCCTGTCGGCGCGCACCGGCGCCACGCTGGGCGACGCGAAGTTCGATGTCGACGGCGGCATCGGCGTCCTGCTGAGCTACGCCAGCAAGGCCCGGCGGGATCTGCCCGCCGACCGGGTGTACGTCGAGGGCACGGTGGAGCCGCTGGGCCGCGGCGGGCAGTTCGCCGGCCAGCACGTGCTCAGCCCGCTGCGCGGCGTCGCCGTCCAGATCAACGCGTTCAACTTCCCGGCGTGGGGCCCGCTGGAGAAGCTGGCGCCCGCCCTGATCGCCGGCGTGCCCGCGCTGATCAAGCCGGCCACCCAGACCGCGTACCTGACCGCGCGGCTGGCCGAGCTGATCATCGAGTCCGGGCTGCTGCCCGCCGGGGCCCTGCAGCTGGTCTGCGGCAGCGCCGGCGACCTGCTTGACCACCTGACCGAGCATGACCTGGTCGGCTTCACTGGCTCGGCCGCCACGGCGCGGCGGCTGCGCGCGCACCCGAACCTGGTCGCCCGGTCGGTGCGGTTCAACGCCGAGGCCGACTCGCTGAACTGCTCCATCCTCGGCCCCGATGCCGGGCCCGGAACGCCCGAGTTCGACCTGTACGTCAAGCAGCTCGTGACCGAGATGACGGTCAAGGCCGGCCAGAAGTGCACCGCGATCCGCCGGGCCTTCGTGCCCGCGGGCCAGCAGGACGCGGTGGTCGAGGCGGTGCGCGACCGGCTGGCCCGGGTCGTCGTGGGCAGCCCGGCCGACGAGAGTGTCCGGATGGGCGCACTGGCCAGCCTGGCGCAGCGCGACGAGGTCCGCCGCTCGCTGAAGGCCCTGACCGGCGCGGGGACGATGGTGTTCGGCGATCCCCGGCACGTCGAGGTGGTCGGCGCCGACGACGAGCGGGGCGCGTTCTTGTCCCCGGTGCTGCTCACCGCCGACGGCGGCCGCGCCGAGCCGCACGATGTCGAGGCCTTCGGGCCGGTCAGCACCGTCATGGCCTACCGCGACACCGACGAGGTGATCGCCCTGGCCGCGCGCGGGCGCGGCAGCCTGGCCGGCTCGGTGGTGACCGCCGACGCCGGCTTCGCCCGGTCGGTCGTGCTCGGCGTCGCGCCCTGGCACGGGCGGCTGCTCGTCCTCGACCGCGACGACGCCCCCGAGTCCACCGGGCACGGCTCGCCGCTGCCGATGCTGGTGCACGGCGGGCCGGGCCGCGCCGGCGGCGGCGAGGAGCTCGGCGGCCTGCGGGGCGTGTTCCACCACATGCAGCGCACCGCGGTGCAGGCCAGCCCGCGGATGCTGGCGGCCATCACCGGGCGCTGGGTCGACGGGGCCCCGCGCCAGGAAGGCGAGCACCCGTTCCGCAAGTCCCTCGCGCAGCTGCGCACCGGCGACACCGTGACCGCCGGGCCGCGCGCGGTGACCCTCGCGGACATCGAGCACTTCGCCGAGTTCACCGGCGACACGTTCTACGCGCACATGGATGACGCCGCGGCGGCCGCCAACCCGTTCTTCGACGGCCGGGTCGCGCATGGCTACCTGGTCGTCTCCCTGGCCGCCGGGCTGTTCGTGGATCCCGACCCCGGGCCGGTGCTGGCCAACTACGGCATCGACAGCCTGCGCTTCCTGACACCGGTCTATCCCGGCGATGAGCTGACCGTCACGCTGACCTGCCAGCAGATCAGCCCGCGCGCGGGCGACTACGGCGAGGTCAGCTGGGCGGCCGAGGTCACCAAGCAGGACGGCTCAGTCGCCGCCCGGTACAACGTGCTCACCATGGTCGCCAAGGAGTGGAAGAAGTAACGGCAGCCGGGCTGCCCGGCGCTAACCTCAGGCTTACCCGCCCCGGTCCCTGGAGGCAGTCCGTGCCGCAGCACCCGTGCGCAGCCGCCCCGTGAACCTCGGCGACTTCGACGCGCTGAGCTTCGACTGCTACGGCACCCTGATCGACTGGGAAGCCGGCCTGGCCGCCGTGCTCGGCCCGTGGGCCCGCGAGCGCGGCCTGGACCGGACCGGCGAGCAGCTGCTCACCGCCTACTCCCCCGCGGAGGCCGCGGTGGAGGCCGAGTACCCGGCCGACCTGTACCCCGACGTGCTGGCCCGCAGCATGCGGCGGCTCGGCCGCGATCTCGGCGCGAAGGTCACCGACGCTGACGCGGCCCGGCTGGCGCACTCGGTGCCGGACTGGCCGGCGTTCGATGACTCGGCCGCGGCGCTGGCCGTGCTGGGCCGGCGCTACCGGCTGATCATCTTGTCGAATGTGGACCGGGCCTCGTTCGCCGGGTCGGCGCGCCGCCTGGGGGCCGAGTTCACCAGCGTGATCACCGCGCAGGACGCCGGCTCCTACAAGCCGAGCCCGCGCAACTTCGAGGTGCTTCTCCGCGAGGCCGCCCGGCTGGGCATCGCGCGCGGCCGGCTCCTGCACGTGGCGCAGAGCCTGTTTCATGATCACGTGCCCGCCCGCCAGGCGGGGCTGCGCACCGTCTGGATCAACCGGCGGCACGCCCGTCCCGGCTGGGGCGCCACCCCGGAGCCCGCCATGCCGGTGACGCCGGACTGGGAGTTCCCGTCCATGACCGCCTTCGCCGCAGCCGCCGAGGCCGCCGCCGGGTCTGCCAGGTAGCCGCCCGGCCTGGCGTGGTCATCGGGCCCGCGCCCGGCCGCCCGCCCCGCCACTCGCCCGGCGCTGGCCCGCCCGGCTACATAGCCGGGCGGGCCAGCCCGGCGCCTGCCGGCCGCTGGCTTACGCTGAGATCAGGGCAGCGGAGACGGGGGGACGCTGGCCGCCAGGCGCCCGTGACCCCGGAATGTCCGCTGATCAGCGGTCATGGGGGTGCATATGAGCGAGCAGGACTACCCGGCTCCGCCGCATCTGATCGGGCGCGGCGCGGTATTCGTCGAGCACCGGATGAAGACCCCTCGGGTATCGGAGTCGGCCTACGTCGCGCCGACCGCCGTGCTGGCCGGCGATGTCACCGTGGGACCGCACAGCCGGGTGCTGTTCGGTGCCGTGGTCACCGCCGAGGGCGGGCCGGTGACGATCGGTTCCAGCAGCGTGATCATGGAGAATGCCGTCATCCGGGGCGTGCCGAACCAGGACACCAGCGTCGGCGACCAGGTGCTGGTCGGCCCGCACGCCCACCTGACCGGCTGCGTGGTCGAGGGCGGCTCGCGGATCGCCACCGGCGCTATCGTCTTCAACGGCGCCCGCATCGAGGCCAGCGCCGAGGTCGAGTTCAACGCCGTCGTCTACGTCAACACCGTCGTGCCGGCCGGGACCGCCGTGCCGATGGGGTGGTTCGCCGGCGGCGAGCCCGCCGAGCTGGTCCCGCCCGGCGACTGGGAGCGGATCCGCGCCATCATGGGCCCACTCGACTACCTGGGCACCGTGTTCGGCATCGGCGCCGCCGACGGCGATGCGCTGCGCTCCGACATCGCCCGCCGGTACGCCCGCGGCCTGGCCCTGCACGGCCGGGACCGGATCGTTCCCGACCAGCGCCACGTCCCCGAGGAGGAGCAGTAACGGAACGGCCAGGGCCGGCGGCGCCCGCCCCGAGCCCGGCCCGGCGCTGAGGCCGTCAGTGGTGCGGCGGGTGCGGTATCTCGGCGTCGTTGAGCTGCTGGTCGATGTCGACCAGGATCGCGTCGTCCTCGATCTTGCACGCGTAGACCGGGATCGGCGCCACCGCCGGGATGCCCAGCGCCTCCCCCGTGGTCAGGTCGAACCGCGAGGCGTGCGCACCGCAGACCAGGGTGTCGTCGGGCTGCAGGGATCCCTCATTCAGCGGCTGCTGCTGGTGCGTGCAGGTGTTGTGCACCGCGCGGACATCGTCCTCGTCCAGCTTGACCAGGCAGACCGGCTCGCGCAGGTCATCGACCAGCAGGAGGTCACCCACATCCAGGTCATCGAGGTTGGCGACCACTTCGTAGCTCATGTTCCTGCCTCTCGCGTTGACTTGCGTTCCTTGCTGCCCGCTCGTCTCGGCGCCGCCTGAGGACCGCGGACCTCGATCCAGCCGCCGCGGACGCGGCTGCGCAGCACCGGCTGCGGCTGGCTGGCCGGGCCGCGCCGGACGCAGCCGTCCTCCAGGCCGAACCGCGAGCCGTGCAGCGGGCAGGTCACCACCAGCCCGGCGGCGGTGCCGCGGCTGAGCAGCCCGCCGGCGTGGCTGCAGACGTTGTCCAGCGCGTGCAGTTGGCCGTCATGCCGGTACAGCAGGACCTGCCGGCCCTCGGCTTCGACGCCGGTCGGCACGTCGTCGGGCAGCTCGGCATCGGCGATCGCGCGGGTCCACTTCCGCGGGCCGGCCGCCCATGCCACCCGGCTGACCATCACGCCCCGGCTGAACACCAGGTGCCCGCCGAGGTAGGCGGCCGCGGCCGTGACCCCGAGGCTGGCCGCGCCCAGCGCCACTGTCGCGCCGCGGCGGCCCGCCAGCCGGGTCCCCAGGCTGGCCGCCTGCAGGCCGACGGCGGCGGTGTTGAGCAGCCCGTGGAGCAGGCCGATGCGCCGGTCCGGCTCGTTGCTGACGGTCCAGTCGCCGAGCCCGGTCAGCGCCGTGGCGCTCGCGGCGACCAGGCCGGCCGCGCTGAGCGTGCCCGCGGCATCCAGCCCGCGCCGCCGGGGCTCGTCGCTTCCGGTGAGATCCAGGAGCAGGGCGCTGGTCCACAGCCCGATCGGCAGGTCGCTCAGCGCGGGATGCACCGGGTGACCGGCCCACCGGCCGCCGTGCAGCAGCTCCAGGGCCAGGTTGTCCTGATACCGCTCGCGGAACGGGCCGAGCACGCCGGTCAGCCAGTCACTCAGGCCGCGCAGCCAGCCCAGCCCGTCAGCCCAGGTGACAAGTTCCTCGTGCCAGTTGTCGGGCCTGACGCCGGCGAGCGGACCGGTGCCCGGCTTACGGCTGCCGGCAGCGGCGGGCGGGCTGACGGCCCGGCCATTGCCCGTTCCCATCAACTCCCCCGTGGTCGGCCCTCCGCGTGCACCCCGCACCTCAGGCGGATCCGCGCCCCCCTAGCTCATTCCCCGTCACGGGCCCGCCTACCGGCCATGGTCCTTTCGCGCGAATTGTCGGTATTACGTTCTCGAATATGGCTAAGGCTGCGCGGGTATTAGCCGCGCTCAAGCGCGATGGCTGGATCGAAACCCGGCGCTCGGGCTCTCACCGCGTCCTGGTCAGGGACGATCAGCAACGGGTCTGGGCTTACCACGACGGCGTGGACCTCGGCGGGCCCGCGCTGGCCAGGATCGCCCGAGACTTCGGCTATACGCTTGCTGAACTGCGGAGACTACAGGACGATCGGAGCATGAGCATGCTGCGAGTCGAGCTGTTCTACGACAGCGAAGCCAGCAACTGGCACTACCGGGTGCCCGCGCTGCATATCAACGGCGGCGGCACAGCCACGCGCGCGGACGCAGCAAGAGAATCTCTGTCTGCTATCGCCTTCGCGCTCGAGGGCGATCCGCGCGATTATGACTCCGACGCCGAGGCCCTCACCCTTCACGTCAGCGTTGCCCCGGCCGCCTGACGCGCGACGCCTGGCAGATTAGCCGTACGAGCATATGACCTGAGCACCTTCCGGCGCTGTCATCCAGTGCTGGATCCAGCGTGATCTCCTTCGCCCAGCGGCACCTGGTCGGCGGCTTCACCGGCGCGGTGAAGGGCTGACCGCCCGGCCGGTCTCAGGCGGCCGGGCAGCCGGCGACGGCCGGCGGCAGCGCCGTAGCCTGGAACGTGATCTGCGGTTTCACGGAGCTGCCGGGGGGCGATCGCCGTGGGCATTCTGCTGGGCTCGAATTCCAGGGTGTTTGACCCGATGAACGACGCGGGCATCGCCGTGCGCACCTTCCGCGCGTACCGGGATCAGGTCAACTTCATTCCGGCTGCCTGGCCGTCCAAGGACAGCGTGCCCGAGGCGCGGGTGACGCTGTCGATCCGGCCGCTGCCCGCTGACCTGCTGGCGGGCAAGCTCGATGACCAGCTGACGAGTCTCATCGCGGCCGCGCCGCCCGGCGTGAAGCTGTCGGCCTGGCACGAGGCCTCCAACCTGCCCGGCTACCCCGACTGGGTGACCGCGCGGCGCATCGCCCCCGTGCATGAGTACCTGCAGGAGCTGTGCCGGGGCTCCAATGTCCGTTACGGGTCGATCATCTGCGCCGTCGCCAGCTCGGTAAAGGCGTGGATGGGCACCGGACTAGACTGGTACGGCCTGGATATCTACGACTTCGGCGAGGGGCAATTCCGGCACTGGACCGGCGGGCTCAGCAAGTCCAAGCTGTTCAGCCGGCTCGACGACATGCTGGATACCTGCCGCGAGCTGTCCGGCCGCGACGACCCCGAGATCGACATCTGCGAGACCAACAGCCCGCGGGCCGGGCACCGCGCCGAGTGGTTCGAGCTGCTGGCGCAGTGGCTGGCGGGCAACGGCGGGCGCTGCCTGCAGACGTTCTGGAACCCGTCCGGAGAGCTCAGCGGCCCGTGGCGGCCCGACGACGAGCAGACGATCGCCGCCCTGCGCTCGATCGCGGCCAGCTACGCCGACTGAAAGCACCCAGCCAGGCCCGACGAGCTGCCCGCTCGCGATAGCGAGAGATTGCCGAAGAAGAGACTGCTTATCCGGTTCGCGCGCATTGCTGGTTTCTGCTATTTGCTAGGTCATGCCCGATGCGACTGAGCCAGCCGACCCGCTGCCGCCGACCGAGGCGTCAGGCAGCGCGGGCTCCGGCCGGCTGGCCAGCACGCCGGATCTGCGGCGCGGAGCCGGCCTGTGGCGCGCGGCTATCCGGGGCTGGCTGGATCCGCAGACAGCTCGTGCGCTGGCCGCTCATCCGCAGTCCCCGCCGCTGCTGCTCCGCCTGCTGGCCCGGAGGCGCTGGGACGTCGCGGCGGCGGTCGCCGGCAACAGTGGCTGTCCGCGGGGACTACGGGGCTGGCTGGCCTCGTCACCGAGATGGGCTGTCCAGGCCGCAGTGGCGGCGAGCCCGCACACGCCGGCGGAGCTGCTCAGCTCCCTGGTGAGCGACAGCGCTGGCCGGGTCCGCCTGTACGTGGCCGCGAACCGGTCGGCGCCCGGCCCGGTTATCGACCGGCTGCTTGCCGATCGCAATCCCTATGTGCGAGCAGTAGCAGCCGCGCATCCGGCCGCCTCGCCAGCCGCCCTGGAGGAGCTCGCTGCCGGGCTGACCCAGCCGGCCTTCGTGCTGCGCGCCGCCGGCGCCAACCCGGCCTGCCCGGACGGGCTGTCCGAGCAGATCCTGACCTGGCTGGCCCTGGGCGGCGCTGGGTCCGCCGATCCCCTGTTCGACCCCGTGGAATGCACCGGCCACCCCGGCGACACCACCATCACGGCGCAGGCCTGGTACTTCGAGCAGGCCAGCTCCGGCCTCGCGGAGACCAGCGCCCTGTGGCGCCTGCGGGCGGTCACGATCCCGGCGACCAGGCGCATCACGATCGGAGCCAGGGAACTGACCCGCGACCCGCGCCCGGAGGTCCGCCGGGTCGCGGCGAGATTCATCAACATGCCCGCCGGCCTGCTGCGCGAACTGCAACAAGACGGAGATCCGCAGACCGCACAGGCGGCAGCGGCCTCGCTGACGGCCGCCACGCGATCACCACATCTGCGGCGGCAGCGGCTCCGGGGCCGGCTCTGGCTGCTTGGCCCACTGATCTCCGTCGCCGGGCTGATCGGGACTGTCACGAGCCAGGCCTCCGCCTCTCGGCCGCCCGTTCACCCGAGCGCGCTCGCCAGCGGCGTCCGGACCTACACCGTGTACGGCGGCGCCACCGTAACCTGCGCCCAGCTTCGCTCCTCCGGCGAGGGCCGGCAGTTCCTGGTCAGCTTCACGAACGGATCGATCGCGGTGGACTTGCGCATACCCGAAGCCCGGGTGTGGCCGGGCGGGCTGCCGGCCAGCCAGCCGGTGCACGTGGCGGCCAACGCCCATCGGGAGTTCACGGTCCCCGCCTCATCAGGGACGGTGACCGTGACCGTAGCCGGCGCGGGAGGGACCTCCCAGCCGGAACCTCTGAACGGATGCGGCCAGTGAGCCGCGACGTGCGCACGGCCCTGGCAGTCGCCGTCGGCGCCCGGGTTCCGGTGCTGCTGTGGGGCGGACCCGGGCTGGGGAAGAGCTCGGCGGTGCGGGAGATCGCGAGCGCAGCGGGCCTGAGCTGTCAGACGGTCATCGCCAGCATCCGCGAGCCATCCGACTTCGCGGGCCTGCCGATCGTCTCCGAGGACGGGACGACCGTGCGGTTCGCGCCGCCCATCTGGGCCGAGCAGCTGGCGGCGACTGGATCTGGCGTGCTGTTCCTCGATGAGATCTCCACCGCGCCGCCAGCGGTCCAGGCCGCGCTGCTGCGCGTGGTCCTGGAACGGACAGTGGGTGACCTGGCCCTGCCCGAGGACGTGACCGTCATCGCCGCCGCGAACCCGCCGGAGCAGTCCGCTGACGGCTGGGATATCTCGCCGCCGCTGGCCAACCGGTTCTGCCATCTGGACTGGGACCTGAACGCGCGCGAGTGGGCCGATGGCATCCTGGCCGGGTTCGACCAGCCTGCGGTGCCGGCCCTGGAACCCGGCCGCCTGGGCGCCGAGCTCGCAGCCGCCCGGGCGAGCGTCGGCGCGTTCGCTGTCAGCCGCCCGCACCTGCTGCATGCCCATCCGGGCAACGAGGCCGCCGGCGGGCGAGCCTGGCCGTCGCCGAGATCCTGGGAGATGGCGGCCCGGCTGATCGCTGCGACGCACGTCAGCGGGGCCGGTGACCAGGTCGGGGTGCTGCTGGTCAGCGGCGCGGTCGGCGTGGCCGCTGCGGCGGAGTTCCTGGCCTGGCGCGAGGACATCGACCTGCCCGACCCCGAGGACGCGCTGCGGGATCCGGCATCGTTCAAGCTGCCTCGGCGCGGTGACCGCGCCTACGCGGCGCTGGCTAGCGTGACCGCGGCGGTGCTGGCCGACAACACCGCCGAGCGCTGGGAGGCGGCCTGGCACGCGGTCGCTGTGGCGGCCGACGGCGGGCACGCGGACATCGCCGTCGCCGCCATCCGGTCGCTGATCAGCCACCGGCCGGACGGCGGCGTGCCGCCAGCACGCGCGCTGACCCGGATGGCGCCGGTGCTGCGGACAGCAGGGCTATTCGAGAGGCTGACAGGTGGCACCGGGTAGCACGCAGCTGGACACCACGAGGCTGGCCGCGGCCCGGCTCCGGGCCGCGCAGGCGCAGCCGTTCCTGGCAATGGCGCTGTACGCGCTGACTCCCGTGGCCGATCCAGGCCGGGGAACCTTCGGTGTCGACGAGCGCTGGCGGCTGTACATCGACCCTCAGCAGCTGGGCGACTGGTCGGTCCTGGAGGTCGCGGGCGTGCTGCTGCACGAGGTCGGCCATATGGTGCGTGATCACGCCGGCCGGGCCCGCACCGTCGTGGTCACCGACGAGCCGGCGCGCCTGCGCTGGAATCTCGCCGCCGACGCCGAGATCAACGACGACCTGCTCGCCGCGGCGGTGACCCTG
>DASUBV010000027.1:0-9326 GCA_035763085.1 Streptosporangiaceae bacterium
GCTCGCGCGGGAATTCCTCGCGCGTCCAGTAGTCGCTGATGACCGGCTCGACGTTCTTCTCCATGAACTCCCGGACCCGCCCGGCCAGCTCGCGGCCTGGCGGGTCCAGCAGCAGGTCCAGGGAGTAGAAGTCGCTGGCCGATGCGTCGTTCATGAGGTCCTCCCCGTACCGGACCGTGGGCAAGCGGGCTTAGACCTGCTGCCCGCAGCGGCGCCATTCAACCGCGGGCCGGGTACGGGGACCCGATCGGCCTGCTAGCGCGGGCTGGGGTGGGCAGCACGATCGCGTCAGAGCCGGTCGCGGTGGCCAGCCGGTCGGCGGCCAGGCCCCGGTGGCTGCCGGGCACCACGGCCGGGTCAGGCAGGCATGGCTGCTTACCGATGCGGCCGGTCAGGGAGCTACCCGCCGGCCGCCTCACCGACGGGCCTGACGTTGGACTTGCTATAGGAGGCGAGTGGCCATTTTCCGGACGGAATGTCCCTCATGGCCCTCATCTGCGCGCCTGACCGGTGCGGCCGTCGCGGGGCCGGACTGTCGGCCCGGCAGGGCAGTATGGAGGGCATGCCTGCTGGGTCGCCCGTCCCCGGCCTGGATCTCACCCGCTTCAGCGAGTCCACCAGGTCGTGGTTCCAGGCTGCTTTCGCCGAGCCCACGCCCGCCCAGGCGCAGGCGTGGGGCGCCATCGGCCGCGGCGAGCACACCCTGGTGATCGCCCCGACCGGATCCGGCAAGACGCTGGCGGCATTCCTGTGGGCGATCGACAAGCTGGCCAGCGAGCCGCCGCCGGCGGATGCCAAGCAGCGCTGCCGGGTGCTGTATGTGTCCCCGCTGAAGGCACTGGCGGTCGACGTGCAGCGGAACCTGCGCTCGCCGCTGACCGGCATCGGGCACGCGGCACGCCGGCTGGGGCTGCCGGAGCCGGACATCCGGGTCGGGGTGCGCACCGGGGACACGGCCGCCGACGAGCGGCGCAAGCTGGCGGGCAAGCCGCCGGACATCCTGATCACCACCCCTGAGTCGCTGTTCCTGATGCTGACCTCGCGGGCCCGCGAGACGCTGCGCAGCGTGGAGACGGTGATCGTCGATGAGGTGCACGCGATGGCCGGCGGCAAGCGCGGGGCGCACCTGGCGCTGTCCCTGGAGCGGCTCGACGCGCTGCGCGCCGGCGACGGCGGGCCCGGCGATGGCGGGCGGCAGCCGGCCCAGCGCATCGGGCTGTCGGCGACGGTGCGGCCGCCAGAGGAGGTGGCCTCGTTCCTGGGCGGCGCCCGGCCGGTCACGATCGTCACCCCGCCCAGCAGCAAGCAGCTGGAACTGACGATCGTCGTGCCGGTCGAGGACATGGCCGACCTGCAGGCGGCCGGGGGCCCGCCAGGGCCAGGAGGGCCGGGGCCGGACAGCGGACGGGCCGGGAACGGCCGGGCCGGGGCCGGCGCTGTCGTCGAGGACCCCGGCGGCGACCTGGGTGACCCGGTGCGGCAGCACTCCATCTGGCCGCACGTCGAGGAGCGCGTGCTGGACCTGATCGAGCAGCATCGCTCCACGATCGTGTTCGCCAACTCACGGCGGCTGGCCGAGCGCCTGTGCGCGCGGCTGAACGAGCTGGCGGGCGAGCGTGCCGAGGCCGCGGACGAGGCGGCGGCGGAAGCAGCGGCGCACGCCGCGCAGGCGGGCCGTCCGGTGCCGGCCGAGGTGATGGCACAGGCCGGGAGTTCCTCGGGCGCCGGGCCGGTCGTCGCGCGGGCCCACCACGGATCGGTCTCCCGGCAGGAGCGGACCCAGATCGAGGAGGCGCTGAAGGCCGGGCGGCTGCCCGCTGTCGTGGCCACCTCCAGCCTGGAGCTGGGCATCGACATGGGCGCGGTCGACCTGGTGATCCAGGTCGAGTCGCCGCCCTCGGTAGCCAGCGGGCTGCAGCGCACCGGGCGGGCCGGGCACAACGTCGGCGACATCTCCCGCGGCGTGTTCTTCCCCAAGTACCAAGGCGACCTGGTGCAGGCCGCCGTCGTCACCCAGCGCATGCAGGACGGCAAGATCGAGCAGCTGCGGATGCCGCGCAACCCGCTTGATGTGCTCGCCCAGCAGATCGTCGCGATGACGTCGATGGACGACTGGGAGGTCGGCGAGCTGGAGCGGACCGTGCGCCGGGCGGCCCCGTTCAGCGCGCTGAGCAGGCCGGTGCTCGACGCCGTGCTCGACATGCTGGCCGGCCGGTACCCGAGCGAGGACTTCGGCGGCCTGCGGCCGCGGCTGGTCTGGGACCGCACCACGGGCATGCTGCGCGGGCGGCCGGGCGCCCAGCGGGTCGCCGTCGGCAACGGGGGCACCATCCCCGACCGCGGCCTGTTCGGCGTGTTCCTGGCCGGCGGGCAGCGCGACCGGTCCGGCCGCAGCTCCCGCCGGGTCGGCGAGCTCGACGAGGAAATGGTCTACGAGTCGCGGGTCGGCGACGTGTTCGTACTCGGCGCCAGCTCCTGGCGGATCGAGGACATCACCGCTGACCAGGTGCTCGTCTCCCCCGCGCCGGGCCAGCCGGGGCGGCTGCCGTTCTGGCACGGCGACGCGCCCGGGCGGCCGGCCGAGCTGGGCGCGGCGATCGGCGCCTACTGCCGCGAGCTGGGCGAGGCCGGCGACGAGGAGGCGACGGCCCGGCTGCGCCGCGAGGGCCTGGATGAGCTGGCCGCCGGCAACCTGATCTCCTACCTGGCCGGCCAGCGCGAGGCCACTGGCTACCTGCCGGACGACCGGACGCTGGTGATCGAGCGGTTCCGCGATGAGCTCGGCGACTGGCGGCTGGTCCTGCACAGCCCGTACGGCGGGCAGGTGCACGCGCCGTGGGCGCTGGCCATCGCGGCCCGGCTGCGCGAGCGGTATCACGGGATGGACGTGCAGGCCGTGCACACCGACGACGGCATCATCATCCGGGTTCCCGATGCCGATGATCCGCCGCCCGCCGGCATCGCCATGCTCGACCCCGAGGAGGTCGAGCAGCTGGTCACCGCCGAGCTGGGCGCCTCGGCGCTGTTCGCCTCCCGGTTCCGGGAGTGCGCGGCCCGCGCGCTGCTGCTGCCCCGGCGGCAGCCCGGCCGCCGGACGCCGCTGTGGCAGCAGCGGCAGCGCTCGGCCCAGCTGCTGTCGGTGGCCAGCCAGTACGGCACCTTCCCGATCGTGCTGGAGACGGTCCGGGAGTGCCTGCAGGACGTGTTCGACGTGCCGGGCCTGGTCAGCCTGATGCGCGACGTGTCAGCGCGGAAGATCCGGCTGGTCGAGGTCGAGACACCGCAGCCGTCCCCGTTCAGCCGGTCGATCCTGTTCCGCTACGTCGGCGCGTTCATGTACGAAGGTGACGCCCCGCTGGCCGAGCGGCGCGCCCAGGCACTGGCCCTGGACTCGGCGCTGCTGGCCGACCTGCTCGGCCAGGCCGACATGCGCGAGCTGCTCGACCCCGTGGTGGTCGAGGAGACCGAGCGCGAGCTGCAGCGGCTGGCGCCGGGCCGGGCCTGCCGGGACGCCGAGGCGGTCGCCGACATGCTGCGCGCCCTCGGGCCGCTGACCGCCGGGGAGGTGGCCGAGCGCTCCGCCGACCCGGGTGCTGCGACCGGCTGGCTGGCCGAGCTGGCCGCCCAGCGCCGGATCCTCGAGGTGCGGGTGGCCGGGCAGGCTCGCTGGTCGTCGGTCGAGGACGCCGGGCGGCTCCGGGACGCCCTGGGCGTGGCACTGCCGCCCGGCGTGCCCGGCGCGTTCACCGAGCCTGTCCCCGACCCGCTGCGCGACCTGGTGCTGCGCTATGCCCGCACGCACGGCCCGTTCACCGCGCATGAGGTAGCCGAGCGCTACGGGCTGGGCGTGGCGGTCGTGACCGGCGCCCTGAGCCGGCTGGCGGCCGAGGGCAGCGTGGCCGAGGGCGAGTTCCGGCCCGGCGGCCGGGGCACCGAGTGGTGCGAGGCTGGCGCCCTGCGGCTGCTGCGCCGCCGCTGCCTGGCCAAGCTGCGCAAGGAAGTCGAGCCGGTGCCCGCCCGGGTGCTGGCGGCCTTCCTGCCCGCCTGGCAGCACGCGGGTCGGCCGCCGCCCGGCAGCCAGGGCCGGGCCGGCGGCCGCGGCGGGCCGGGCGGCCGGGCCGCCGGGCCGGGCCGCGGCTGGACTGGTCCCGGCGGGTCCGGCCAGGCCGGCGCTGGTCATGGTGCCAGGCCGGGCAGCGCCGGCCAGGCATGGGGGCAGAACTGGGCCGCGGCGGGCAGCAGCGCGCCACGGGGCCCCGCCCGGCTGGATGCGGTCTACGAGGCGATCGAGCAGCTCGCGGGGGCCGCGGTGCCGGCGTCAGCCCTGGAGACGCTGGTGCTGCCGGGCCGGGTGCCCGGCTATAGTCCGGCACTGCTGGATGAGCTGACTTCCGCGGGCGAGATCGTCTGGACGGGCGCGGGCGCGCTGCCCGGCGGCGATGGCTGGCTGGTGCTGGCGCCGGCGGAGACGGCGCCGCTGCTGTTCCCGGAGCCGGGCCAGATCACCATGACGCCAGCGCACGACGCGGTCCTGGAGATCCTGGACGGCGGCGGCGCGCTGTTCTTCCGCGGGCTCGCCGACCGAGCGGGCCAGTTCCTGGCCGCGGCCGGGATGCAGGCCGGCGACCAGGCGGTGGCCAGCGCCATCTGGGACCTGGTCTGGGCCGGGCGGCTGACCAACGACACGCTGGCTCCGCTGCGCACGGTACTGAGCAGCGGCCGTCCGGTAGCGCCGGCCGACCCGGGCACGCCGGGCACCGCCGGGCGGGCGGGCGTGGCCGGATCTGCCGGGCCGGGCGGCCCGGCGGGCACGGGAGCCGCCGGGGACGGCGCCGGCCGGGGCGGGGGTGGCCCGGGCGGCGGCGGACAGGCGGGCTGGCCGCGCTCGGGCAGCGGCCTGCAGCTGTCCCGGCGCGGCCGCGGCGGCCGCCGGCCGGGATACGGCCGGGCAGTGCTGCCCTCCCGCAGCGGTCCGCCCACGGTCAGCGGCCGGTGGTCGATGCTGATGCCGCCCGAGCCCGACCGGACCCGGCGCATGCACGCGCTGGCCATCACGCTGCTGGAGCGGCACGGCATCGTGCTGCGCGGGATCGCCGCCACCGAGCGGGTGCCCGGCGGGTTCAGCGCGATCTACCCGGTGCTGCGGGCCATGGAAGACGGCGGCCAGTGCCGCCGCGGCTACTTCGTCGAGGGGCTGGGCGCCGCGCAGTTCGCGCTGCCCGGCGCGGTCGACCGGATGCGGGCGCTGGGCGAGGCCCTGCCCGTCCCAGATGAGACACCAGCGGCATCCGGGCAGGGTCAGCCGGGCGGCGGCCAGGAGGACGGGACTGCGGGCCGCTCGCCAGAGGGTCCCGGTGCCCGGCCCGAGCCGGACTGGTATGTCCGGCCTGGCCGGGGCGTGTCAGCGGACTCTCCCGGCCAGGCGGACGGGGCGGGCCAGCCGGACACGGCTGGCCCGCCGGACGGGTCTGGCCGGGAGGATGCTGCCGGGCAGGACGACGGAGACGGCCGGGAAGACACGGCGCGCCAGGCCGGCGGGGCCACGCAGGAGGACGGAACCAGCCAGGAGGACGGAGCCGGCCACCAGGACGGGACCAGCCAGGACGGGACCGGCCAGGACGACTCGGCCAGCCGCAGTGACCCGACCGTTCAGGTCAACTGGACCGACCGGTCGCTGTGGGCCAGCGAGGCCAGCCGGGCCAGGAGCACCGAGCCGCCCGTGGTGGTACTCGCGGCCGCCGATCCGGCGAACGCCTACGGTGCCGCGCTGCCCTGGCCCGAGCGGCCGGAAGAGACCGCGGGCGGGCACCGGCCGGGCCGTAAGGCCGGGGCCCTGGTCGTCTTGTGCCACGGCGACCTCGTCCTGTACGTGGAGCGCGGGGGCAAGACGCTGCTGTCCTGGAGCAGCGACCCCGCCGTCCTGGAGCCGGCGGCCCGGGCCCTGGCGGCCGCCGGGCGGGCCGGGGCGCTGGGGCGGCTGACGGTCGAGCGCGCCGACGGCGAGACCGTCTACGATTCTCCGCTGGCTCAGGCCCTGGAGGCGGCCGGGTTCCGGCCCACGCCCCGCGGCCTCCGCCTGCGCGGCTGACCCGCCCGGGTTTCCGCCCGGTCCCTGCGGGAGTCCGCCTCCGCGGATGGTCCCGGCCAAGCCCCGCCCAGCCCCTGCTGGGCTCCGCCTCCGCGGGCGATCCCGGCCAAGCCCGGCACGGCACGGCCCCGCCCAGCCCGGCGGGGCTCCGCCTCTGCGGCTGGCCCGGCAGCGGACTTTTGAAGTGCCCGGAGCGGGGCAGGTCAGCACCGCATGGGATCCACGGGGACTGATCGGACCAGCACGGGGGCTGCCGGGCCGGACGGCACCCCGGCTGATGCTGCCCGCGGCACGGCGGGCAGGCGGGGCCAGGGCCAGCCTGGCCAGGGCGGGCCGGTCTCGGGCCAGGACCGGGGCCGCCGGCCGGGCCGCGAGTGGCTGGGGCGGACCTGGGCCGTCTGGCTAGTCACCGGCGCGGCGTGGGCGATGGCCGCGGCACTCATCGCCTACATGGTGTACTGCGCCCTGACCAACCCCGGTCACCTGCGCATGCCCGACCTGGAGGTCTACCGCAACGGCGGCGAGTCCATCCGGAACGGCTCCGGGCTGTACACGACGCTGACCAACGGGAAGCTGCTGTTTACCTATCCCCCGGTCTCAGGGGTGCTGTCGGTGCCGCTGACCTGGGTGCCCGCCCAGGCAGCCCGCGCCGCCTGGATGCTGATGGTCTACCTGCCCCTGGCCGTCGTCATCTGGCTGGCCTTCCGCCCGGTGCTGGCCAGGGCCGGGCGGTACGCGCCGGCCGTGCTCGGGCTGCTGATCACCTGCGGCACGCTGCTGACGCCGATGCGCCAGGAAGTGCATTACGGCCAGATCGACATCTTCCTGGTCGCCCTGTGCGCCCTGGACTGCCTGGCCCGCCGCCCGCGCTGGCCGCGCGGGGCGCTGATCGGCCTGGCCACCGCGATCAAGCTGGTGCCCGGCGTCTTCGTGATCTACCTGCTGATCACCGGCCGGCGCAAGGCCGCCGCCGTCGCCGCCGGCTCGTTCGCGGCCTGGACCGGGCTGGCCTGGCTGATCGCACCCGAGGCCTCGGCCCACTACTGGACCAGCGCGGTCTTCAACGCCAGCCGGCTCGGGCAGAACGCGCAGGCCGCCAACCAGTCGCTCAACGGCATGCTGCTGCGAGCCTTCTTCCCGCATCCGCCGCCGGCCGTGCTGTGGATCGCGGTGGCCCTGCTGGTGGGTGTGGCCGGGTTCGCCATCGCCCGGGTCGTCTCGCGGCGCGGTTTCGAGCTCGGCGGAGTGGCCAGCACCGGCCTGCTGGCAGCCCTGCTATCCCCGGTCGCCTGGGTGCACCACTACTGCTGGGTCATCCTGGCCATCGGCGCCATCGCCGGCAACTGCCGCAGCGAGCGGCGGGTGATCGCGGCGATCGTGGCGGGCGGCCTGTTCATGAGCGTCATGCCCATTTTCGGCGGGTACGTGTATTACACCCACCTTGTTCCGGCACTGCCCGCCATGCTCCTGCAGGACGGGTTCGGCCTGGCCGCGCTGGGACTGATCTGGATCATCTTCCGGATCCGGGTCACCAGCGCGGATCGATGGCTGTCGCCGGGGCCGGCTCTCGCTGAGGGCCCGGAACCGGCGACCGGGCCGGCCGCGCTGGCCGGGAGGCACGCCAGGTAGCCCTGCGGGCTGCATCGCGGCCTGCCACGGGAAGGAATCTTCGAGCCCGCGTGAGTAGACCGGGCGGACCCGGGCAGTGCAGACGGACACGACCCATCTCGCCTGCGCGGGCAGGCGGCACGCACCTCGAGGACCTCATGACCATGGCAGAGCACCAGGACTGGCGTGAGCGGGGCGCCTGCCTGTCGGCGGATCCTGACCTGTTTTTCCCGATCTCCTCGCGCGGTGTCTCGGCCGGGCAGATCACCCGCGCCAAGAGCATCTGCGCGGGCTGCCCGGTACAGGCGCCGTGCCTGAGCTTCGCGCTGGCCGCCCAGCAGCAGCACGGCATCTGGGGCGGCACCACCGAGGCGGAGCGCAAGAAGATGCGCCGCCGTGCCCGCCGCCCGCCGGCCCGCGCCGGCCGGGAGCGCACCGCAGCGTGAGCCGCCCGGGCCCCGGTCCATGGGTCCGGGACCCGGGCGCTCGCGATGGCGCTACCGCTCGCCTAGTTTCCTGGCCAGCTCATCGCGGCCCATCTTCGACCGGCCGGGCAGGTCACGCTTCTTGGCGATCTGGTAGAGCTCCGCTCGGGTCTTCGGGGTAGCCGCGCCCGTGCGCTTGCGCTGGGCGACGGCGGCGCCCTGCCTGCCGAGCGCCGTCTTGGTCTTGGCCGGCATCCGGGAGATCGTCTTCTTGCCTGCCGCGGCGCTCTGGGCTTTGCTCACGTTGCGCCGGGCGGTCTGCGTCTGCCTGGTGGTAGCCATCGCAGCTCCTTCCTGTCGGGTCCCTGTCGTGCTTGCTCGCTGGTCAGGCCGGCGCCGGAGCCGTAGCGCCTGCCACGGTCGCGCCGGCCCGGCCGGCGAGCGAGGTGAAGGCAGCGCAGTCGAGCACGGCGGCGCCGCCCTGGTCGTTGTTGAAGTAGGCGAAGACATCGGCGCTGGCCGGCCAGGTACGGGCCAGCCGCTGCGCCCAGTGCCACAAGGCCTGCCGTCCGTAGCGCGGCCAGGGCTGCGCCGCTCCCTCATGCAGCCGCAGGTAGCCCCAGCCGGCCGTCCGCCATAGCGGCGTGAGCGCCCGGCCGCGGCGGTCAGCCCAGCACAGCGCGGCCTGGTGGTGTTCCAGCAGCGCCCGGGTCTGCGGGTTCCACCAGGACGGGTGACGGAACTCCACCGCGACCCGGATGCCCGGCTGCCGGGCAAGCTCGCGCAGGCAGGCGTCGAGATCATCGAGGGCGCCGCGATCGCCGCGCAGGTTCGGGGGCAGCTGCAGCAGCACCGGGCCGAGCCGGTCGCCCAGCCCGGTGGCGGCCGCCAGGAAGCGTGCCGCCGGCTCGGCCGGGTCGCGCAGCCGCCGGATGTGGGTCAGGTACCGGCTGGCCTTCACGGCCATCACGAAGCCATCGGGGGTCCGGTCCCGCCACGCGGCGAAGGACTCGCGGCTGGGCAGCCGGTAGAACGAGCCGTTGTTCTCGACCGTCGGGTAGTGCCCGGCGTAGTGCTCCAGCCAGGCCCGCTGCGGCACGCCGGCCGGGTACAGGACACCGCGCCAGTCGCGGTACTGCCACCCGGAAGTCCCGGCCAGGACAGGCATGTCATCGAACTGTCCACGGCTGGCCTGGCCAAACCTC
>DASUBV010000028.1:0-28462 GCA_035763085.1 Streptosporangiaceae bacterium
CCGGCAGCCCGGGCGCGTCCGGCCAGCTGACCGATTAATCGGCGCCACCAGCGCAGTCTTCTCTAGTGAGACACCGATCCGGTGAGACACCGGTTCGGTGAGATACCGAGCGCTGAGGAGGCGGCCATGGCCTTTCCCGACATCGTGACCCGTGAGCAGTGGCTGGAGGCCCGGCGGCAGCTGCTGGCCAGGGAGAAGCAGGCGACCCGGGAGCGGGACGCGCTGAATGCCGAGCGGCGGCGGCTCCCGATGGTGGCTGTCGAGAAGGACTATGTGCTGGACGGGCCGGACGGCAAGGTCACCCTGGACGGCCTGTTCGGGGACCGCCGCCAGCTGATCGTCCAGCACGTCATGTTCGGGCCGGACTGGGATGCGGCCTGCCCGGGCTGCACGGCGTCGATCGATGAGATCTCCGCCGGCTTCCTGGAGCACCTGCGGTCCCGGGATACTGAGTTCGCCATGGTCTCGCGCGCACCGCTGGACAAGCTGGAGAAATACCGGGCCTTCCGGGGCTGGACGGTGCCCTGGTACTCCTCCTACGGCAGTGACTTCAACTACGACTTCCAGGCCACCCTGGACAAGGCTAAGAACCTGCTGACCTACAACTACCGGGAAGAGCCTGGCCTGCTCGAGGAGGATTCCTCGACCGAGGTTCCGGGGTTCAGCTGCTTCCTGCGCGACGATGACCGGGTCTTCCACACTTACTCGACCTGGGCGCGGGGCACCGACGTCCTCGGCAGCACCTACTCCCTGCTCGACCTGACGGCGCTGGGCCGGCAGGAGGACTGGGAGGAGCCCAAGGGCCGGGCACCGCGGCTGCACGGCCCCGACCCGACGTTCAGCGACTGATGCGCGAGGACGAGTTCGGCGAGCTGGCCGCCACCTACCAGGCCGAGCTGCGGGCCCACTGCTACCGGATGCTCGGCTCGGTGCATGACGCGGAGGACGCGCTGCAGGAAGCGCTGGTGCGCGCGTGGAAGGGCATCGGCTCTTTCGAGGGACGCTCATCGGTGCGGTCCTGGCTGTACGCCATCGCCACCAACACCGCGCTGGACATCGCCCGGCACCGGTCGCGCCGCGAGTTCGCGGTGGACATGGGCGCGCCGGCCGGGCCGGGCGCCGGGCTGGACACGCCGCTCACCGACCTGCCCTGGCTGGAGCCCTATCCGGATCAGTGGCTGGGGACTAGCAGCCAGCCCTCCCCGGAAGCCCGGTACGAGCAGCGGGAGAGCATCGAGCTGGCGTTCGTCGCCGCCCTCCAGCACCTGCCGGCCCGCCAGCGCGCCGTCCTCGTCCTGCGTGAGGTCGCCGGGTTCTCGGCGGCGGAGATCGCCAGCCTCCTTGGCACGTCGGCGGCCTCGGTGACCAGCGCCCTGCAGCGGGCCCGGGCCACCCTGCAGGCGCGGCTGCCGCCCGGGAGCCAGCAGTCAGCGCTGCGCACGCTCGGCGATCAGCGCACCCAGCAGCTCGTCCGCCAGTACGCCGACGCGGTCGAGCGCGGTGACATCGAGGCACTGACGGGCCTGCTCACGCAGGACGTGACCTGGTCCATGCCGCCGGTGCCGACCTGGTTCCGGGGCCTGGAGCCGGTGCGGGACTTCCTGGCCAGGTATCCGCTCACCGATCGCTGGAAGCACCGCCCGGTCCGGGCCAGCGGCCAGCTCGCCGTCGCCGGCTATGTGTACGACGAGGACCTCAGCAGGTTCATCCCGGCTGCCATCGACGTGCTCACCCTGGATGGCGACAAGATCGCCGCCGTGACCGGGTTCCTGACCGCCGACCTTCTCGACCCGGCGGATGCCGGGGACTGGATCTCCGGTGCGGAGCTGTTCGGGCGCTTCGGCCTTCCCGCGGATCCGCCGTGAGGTACTAACCCGCCGGCGTGCGCACCATGATCCCGTCGCCGAGGCTGGCACGCCATGCTGCCAGGCTGGATTCGGGGCTTCCGCCGCGCGCTGGCCCGGCCGGCGCCTGGCAGCCGCCCGAAACGCTGACCATCCAATCAGCCCTCCCGCCCGGGCGCCTCGTCCGCTGACAGGCAGCCAGATAAAGATAATTAATCAATAACGGAAATTCAGGCTCAGTCACCCACGTATGGTGAATGCCTATTCACCGTCGGCCGCGGGAGGCTGTTCATGCTCAGTCGCCCCCGGCAAGAAGCTCCCGGCCCGGACCGGACTGAACCAGATCCTGCGCTGGCCGCTGTGCCCGCCCGCGGACGACACGAGGAGCCCGTCCCGCTCCGGGCCCGCGCGGTGACAGCTCTGCTCGGGATCGCCTGGATCGGCAGCTCCATCGCGGCGTTCGCGATCGCCTTCGCGCTCACCGACGTGCACGGGCCGGTCCAGCCGGGCCTGCACCGGTACCAGCAGACCGGCCTCGGCGCCGCCCTGGTCGGCGCCGGCGCGGCCGGGCTGGTCTTCGTGATCGGAGCCCAGGTCAGCGTGATCCGGGACGGCCGCCGCCACCCGAACCACCAGTACAAGGGCAAGTACAGCCGGCACTGAATGACGATCCCGCAAACGATCCGCCACAACCGGCGCGTGTCGGTGCTCTTCCTCGTGATCGCGGTAGCCGGACTGTGGCTCCGCTATGGGCACGGCTAGGGCGTTTAGGCACGTTCTGGCCGCTGACCCTGCGGTCAGGCGTAGCTGAGGTCGGGGTACCAGTCGGTGCCGCGGCCGTCCGGGGTCAGGTCGAACAGGTTCCACAGCGCCTCGGTGGTGTCCCCGTGCCGCGGATCCTGGCCCGGCTCGGCCGGCGCGTACAGCAGCTCCGAGCCCCAGAAGTGCCGGATCGTGTCACCGTCGTGCCGGAACACGTTCATCATCGGCATCTGGGAACCGTCGTCATCCTCGGCGAGGTAGTCACGGTTATAGGTATTGCCGCCCGAGGACAGCAGCTGCAGCCGGCGCCAGCCCCGGCGCCGGGCATGCTCGCGCAGACGAGGCAGCGCTGCCTTGGTGACCACGGCCAGGTTAATCCGCTGCGCCGCGTGCCCGGCGGCGCCGTCGAGCGAGTCGAGGAACTGCGTGCAGGACGGGCACGGCAGGTCCTCATCGAGCGCCCGCGGGAACATCATGCTGTAGATGACCAGCGAGTTCTTGCCGGGAGCGAACAGCTGCGACATCCGCACATCGACCGGAGCCCCGTCCGCGCCAGCCCCCTGGAACACGTAGTCCTCGGGGATGACCCCGCCGGGCGGCAGCTCGCGCCGGGCCTGCGCGACGGCCTCGGTGGCACGGCGCAGCTCGGCTTCCTGGTCCAGCAGCCGGTTCCGGGCCTGGCGGTAGTCCGCTGACTCGCCGGGAAACGCGATGCTCATGGTTCTCCTCCTCGTCGTCGGAGCTCCTCCAGCTCAGACCGCGATAGCCGCAAGAACTCATCGCCCGGCCGGGCCCCGCAGCGGCTCCTGGGCGCCGGCCTCATCGGCGAGCCTCCTGCTGGTCGCCGTCCAGCAGCCCGAGTTCCGCGCGCGTCGGCAGGCCCTCCCAGTCGCCGCGCTGCGCCACGGCGAACGCGCCTGCCGTGACCGCCCGCCGCAGCCGCCCGGCGAGGTCTGCGCCGTCCAGCCGCGCCGACAGGTAGCCGGCCGTGAACGCGTCCCCGGCGCCGACCACGTCCACCACCGGGACCTGCCGGGCCGGCTCGCGCACCCGCGCGCCGGCCGTCAGCACCTCAGCCCCGGCCGCGCCGCGCCTGACCACCACCTCGCCGGCCCCGCCCGCCAGCAGCCGCCCCGCCACCCCGGTGATGTCGTCCCCGGCCGCCTGCTCCGGCACCGCGAGCGCGAGTTCGGCGGCCGATCCCAGCACCACGTCCGCCAGCCGGGCCAGCGGTACCAGCGCCGCCCGCGCCTGGCCGGGGTCCCACAGCTGAGACCGGTAGTTGATGTCCAGCGACGTCCCCGCCCCGGCCGCCCGCGCCCGGCTCAGCACCTCGGTCACGCAGTCCAGCCCGCCCGGCGCCAGCGCTGCGGTAATCCCGGTCGCGTGCACCCACCCGACGTCGGCGCGCAGGGCCGGCAGCACATCAGCGGCGCTGATCGCCCCGCCCGCCGAGCCGGCCCGCCGGTAGGTGACCCGCACCACCGTGCCCACCCGCTCCTCGAAGATCAGCAGCCCGGTGCCGCGTTCGGGATCCGTCCCGGCCGCCCCGGTATCGACGCCCTCGGCGCGCAGCGTGCGGATGATCAGCGCGCCGAGCTCATCCGCGCCGACCCGGCCGGCCCACCGGACCCGGTGGCCGAGCCGGGCCAGCCCGATGGCGACGTTGGACTCCGACCCGGCCACCGACAGCCGCAGGCTGCCGCCGAGCCGCAGCGGCTGCTCGCTGCGCAGCGCGGCCATGGTCTCGCCGAAGGTCAGGATCACCGTCACCCCGCGCCGCCCGTCCCCCCGCCGACGCCGTCCCCGGCCCCGCCAGGCCCGTCCGGCCCGCCAGCGGGGCCCGTCCGGGTCACCGCCAGGAACTCGCGAGCCCGCCCGGCCAGCGCCGCGACCGCCTCCGCCGCCGCGGCCGGGGCCTGTGCCGCCTCCGGCCGCGTGGCATCCCCGACCAGCGGGGAGCCCGCGCCCACCGCCACCGCGCCCGCCGCCAGGTACTGCGCCGCGGCCGCCACGTCGACCCCGCCCACCGGCACGAAGGGCACCTCAGGGAACGGGTCGCGCAGCGCCCGCAGGTAGCCCGGTCCGCCCGCCGACGCCGGGAACAGCTTCACGGCCGACGCTCCGGCCGCCATAGCCGCTATGACCTCGGTCGGCGTCAGCGCCCCGGCCAGCACCGGCAGCCGGTGCCGCACCGCGGCGGATACCGCTGTGCCCAGGCCCGGCGTGACGACGAACGCCGCCCCGGCGCTGGCCACCAGGTCCACGTCCGCCGCCGTCCGCACGGTCCCCGCGCCGATCAGCGTGCCCGGCCGGACCTGGCCGCGTGCCTGGCCGATGATGTCGGGAGCGCCGGGCGTGGTCAGCGACACCTCGATGAGCCGGACGCCCACCTCGGCCAGGGTCAGCACCGCCGCCAGGGTGGCCGCCTCGCTGGTGCCGCGGACAATGGCCAGCAGCCGCTCTTCACCCAGCTCCGCTGCCAGGTCCATCGCCGCCTCCGTCCGGTCCGGGTGCAGGTCCAGCTGACCGTACCGCCGGACGGCCGGGCGGCGCAGGCCTGGCCGGGCCCGGCCAGGCGAGGACGACCGGCGGCCCGCGGGAAATGGCCGCCTGCGCGGGCATGCCGCTGCGCGGCACCGGGCCAGCGGCTGAGCCGGCGACCGGGACCACGAGGCCCGCTGCCCCGGCAGTCCGCTGTCCCCGGCCTGCTGCCCCGGCCCACGGCGCGGCGAGCCGGGACCTTCGTCCCGGGCCGGCTGCCGGACGTCCCTGGACGGGACGGCGGCGTCCCCGGCACAGTGAGAGAAGCGGCGAAGGAGCGTGGGACATGCCCGGACATGCCAAGGCGACCATGGAGAAGCTCGACGAGGCCGAGTGCCTGCGGCTGCTGTCCCTCAAGGTCATCGGCCGGCTCGCCTACGTCGGCCGGTATGACCTGACGGTGCTGCCTGTCAACTACCGCCTGGTCGACGGCGCCATCTTGTTCCGCACCGCGCAGGACAGCCTGACCGGCGAGGACCTGCGCACCGGCATCCGCAATGCCGAGTTCCACGTGGCCTTCGAGGTCGACCAGTTCGACGAGAGCGCCCGCGAGGGCTGGAGCGTCCTGGTCCAGGGGCCCGCGCACCACCTGGACAGCGCGGACGAGCAGGCGGCCGGCCTGGCCGCCGGCGTCCAGTCCTGGCCGCCCGGCGAGAAGGACCACTTCATCAAGATCACCCCCGCGCGGCTCACCGGCCGCCGGGTCCGCCAGCCGGTCTGACGCCGGGTCGCGCTGGCTTACAGGCCGCGCTCGCCCAGCCAGCCGGCCAGCTTGCCCGCGCGGCTGACCGCGCGCAGCCGCCGCTCCGCCTTCGTCCGCGCCTCCTCCGCCGCCACGATCAGCAGCCGGTCGCCCTGCCGCAGCGTCGTCGTCGGCTCCGGCACGAACCCCTTCCCGTCCCGGACGATCAGCGCGACGTTCGCCTCGGCCGGCAGCCGCAGCTCGAAGATCTCCACCCCGTTCAGCCGTGAGTCCGGCGGGATCTCGGCCTGCAGCAGGTCGGCGTGCAGCAGGTCCAGCGGCGCGGCCTCGATGTCGATCTCCTGCAGTTCCTCGGGCGTCATCACCCGCAGCCAGCGGGCCGCCAGCGGCAGCGTCGGCCCGCCCGCCAGCGTGAAGATCACCACCACGATGAACACCACGTCGAACAGCCGGGTGGCGCCGGGCACCCCTTCGCTGACCGGGATCGTGGCCAGCACGATCGGGACCGCCCCGCGCAGCCCGGCCCAGGCCAGGAACGCCTGGTGCCGCCAGGGCACCCGCAGCGGCAGCACCGAGATCAGCACCGACAGCGGCCGGGCGACCAGCACCAGCACGGCGCCGGCCGCCAGCGCGGGCAGGATCTCCGCGGGCAGCCGGGCGGGGGAGGCCAGCAGGCCCAGCATGACGAACAGCCCGATCTGGGCCAGCCAGGCCACCCCCTCGGCGAACCCGCGGGTCGCCGGGCCGTGCGGCAGCCGGGTGTTGCCCAGCACCAGCGCGCAGATATACACCGCCAGGAACCCGCTGGCGTGGGCCAGCGAGGCGGCACCGTAACTGGCCACGATGAGCGCCAGCACCGCGATCGGGTACAGGCCCGAGGCCGGCAGCGCCACCCGGCGCAGCGCCAGCGCGCTGAGCAGGCCCGTGGCCAGCCCGATCGCGGCGCCGGCGACCAGCTCGTAGACCACCAGCCCGGCGATCAGCGCCGGGCCGTCGTGCGACCCCGTCGCGCTCAGCAGCGTCACGGCCAGCACCGCCGGCGCGTCGTTGAATCCCGACTCCGCTTCCAGCGTGGCACTCAGCCGGGGCGGCAGCGGCAGCCGGCGCAGCACCGCGAACACCGCCGCCGCGTCGGTCGGCGCGAGCACCGCGCCGAGCAGGAAGGCCTCCCGCCAGCCCAGGCTCAGCATCCAGTGCGCGGCCAGGCCCACGACCGCGATGCTCACCGCCACCCCGGCCGTGGCCAGGATCAGCGCTGCCGGGGCGGCATCGCGGGCATGCGCCCACCGGGTCGTCAGGCCGCCTTCGGCCAGGATCAGGACCAGCGCGCTCAGCCCGATGACCTGCGCCAGGTCAGCGTTGTCGAACCGGATGCCCAGGCCCGAGTCGCCGAGGGCCAGGCCCAGCCCCAGGAACAGCAGCAGGCTGGGCAGGCCCACTCCGTGCGCGATCCGCGCGGCGGCAATGGCCGCGATCACTACTGCGGCGCCGGCCAGCAGGACCAGGCTGAGGTTGCCGGCGTTCACGGCGGTCTCCGCATCGCCTGCCCCTCAGCGTGCTGTCGGTTTGGATCTTAACCTTCCCCGGCAGGCCCGCGGCTAGTGATCACTACGCGGCGGGACGTATCGCCGCAAGGCCGGCCGCGGCGTCGTGCCAGGAGTGCCAGCCGGGCCAGGCCAGGCCTAAGGCTGCCTCCCGGCAGACCATCAGCAGCGCCACATCGTCGTCCGGCTCGTGCCCGATATGCCGGACAACTGCCTCACTGAGCCGGTTGACCAGCTCCGCGGGCTCGGCGGGCCCGGCCAGCGCCAGCTGCCCGGCCGGCGGGCAGAGCGCCTCGCAGCGCTCCAGCGGGAAGAACTCGCCTGCCTTGTTCCGCGCCTCGCTGGCCCCGTCGGTGTAGAACAAGACCGCCTCACCGGGCCCGAACGGGACGGTCACCGGGATCCGCGGAACCCCGCCGAGATCGCCCAGGCCGAACGGCAGGCTGCCTTCCTGCGGCCCGGCGAAGTGCGGCGGCTGCGTCCCGAACACCAGCGGTGCCGGATGCCCGCAGATGATCAGCTCCATCTTGTCCCGGTCCGGCAGGATCTCGGCCAGGACCGCGGTAATGAACTGCTCGTCGCCCGCGTCCTGCGCCACGCTGGCCTCGATCCGGGCGACCACCTGGGCCAGGCACGCCTCGTCCCGCGCGGCCTCGCGGAACACGCTGGTCACGGTGGCCGCGGCCCGCACCGCCGATAGCCCCTTGCCCTCGGCGTCGCCCACGATCAGGCGCAGCCGGCCCGGCGTGGCCACCACCTCGTACAGGTCCCCGCCGACATGGGCGGCCTCGGCCGCCGACCGGTAGCTCACCGCCATCCGGACCGTGCCCACCCGGGCCGGCACCGGGCGCAGCAGCACCTGCTGTGCCGCGTCGGCGACCAGCCTGACCTGGGCCAGCTCCCGCGCCCGCCGGTCCCGGCTGCGCGCCGCCAGCACCCCGAATACGGTCACGCCGACGGTGGCCAGGAATGCCACGATGACCGGGCGGTGGCTCACGCCGGTGTTCATGGTCCGGATGTCGAAGGCCAGGCAGGACAACGCGGCGACCGCTCCTGCCGCCAGCGTGTACCCGGCGCCGCCGATGGCCGCCGCGACGGCCGGGCCGACGGCCAGCAGCGGCAGGAGTCCCCAGCCGGGCCCGAGCCCCACCCGCCCGGCGACCGCGCCGGCGGAGACTGCGAAAGGCACAGCGAGAACGGCCCATCTTGCGTGGAGCCGGATGTCTGGCCACCCCCCTGTCAGACCGCACACATGAGCGCGCGGCCCGGAAGTCCCCGGCTTCTGAGCACAACGCGCACAGGAAGAGTACCTGACTGTAACTTACCAGCCGGTTTACTTAAAGCCATTCATAACGGGACGGACACCCGCAAAGTCCCTGCCCCGTGAGTCACTCCTGCCACGCCCGTCAAAACTGGCTTTGTCCGCCCATCCTCACCCGCGGCGCACCGATGTGGCGAGCGTCACAGTTTGAGCCGTCCGGGCCGACATCTGAGCCGTTGCGCATGAGTGCTTTGGGCGTTCATGCCGCTGCCTCGCCTTGCGGGGAGGCGGTCCCGGTCTTGCCCGCTTTCGTGGTGCCAGGTTCCTGTTTCATCCCGCGGTGCCCGGCCAGGCCGGGTCTTACCTGCGGTCGGCAGGCGTTTTGGCTGTCCGTCCCACTGACGGCCAGCTGAAGCAAATTACGTGCGCCGGGTCGATGGCCGGGACCGGTTCGCCGCCAGGGCCGACCCGGACAGGTCGGTGACGTAGCGGCGCTCGGCGGCCGAGTCATGCGCCAGCACCCCGCCGGTCCCGGCCGCCGCGTAGCCGGCTCCCGTCGCACTGCCGGAGCTCGCTCATGCTGTCGCAGTCGGCACGTACTCCAGGATACGGCCCAGATCGCGGAATCCGACGGCGGCGTAGACGCGCTCGGCCGCGGGGGTGGACTGCAGGCTGGCCGTGCGGCAGCCGCGGGCCGCGGCCTCATGTACCGCCAGCGCGGTCAGCGCGGTGCCCAGCCCGCGCCGCCGGGCCCAGTCCAGGGTCACCACGTTGTAGATCCCGCAGTCACCCGCGCAGTCCGCCGTCATGGCCGCGGCCGCGCCCGTGCCGTCCAGGCGTGCGATCAGCACCCGGAAGGCTGCCCGGTCGACGCCGCTGAGCAGTCCCGCCGGCACCCCGATGATCCGCAGGTACTCCGCCCAGTCCGCGGGTGCCAGCTCCAGCTGCGGGCGCGGCAGGCGGATGCCGTTCAGTTCCATGCCCATCGCCCGGGTGGAGTCATCCAGCGTGTAGCCGCGCGCCTCGAGGTCACCGCGCATCGCCGTGTCGCTCTCGTGCACCCACGCGGCGAAGCGCGGCACGGCGGCGGCCGCGTAGGCCGCCGTCATCGCCTCCAGGGCCGCGGCGCGTCCGGTCGTCGGCAGGAAGGGCTGCAGCACGGCGTTGTTGTAGTACGCCCGCTCCGGGCCAGCCGGGAAGATGGCGGCGGCGACGCCGGCGGAGCGGACGACCGCGGCGCCGCGACTGCCGCGCGCGCAGGCCTGCCACGAGGCGACCAGCGTCTGGATGCCACGCTGGTACAGGCCGGCGTCGGTCAGCACCATCAGGTGCGCTGGCCCCCGCCGGCCCAGGTCATCGCCGGACGGTCAGCTCGTGGTGCGGCCCGGCCTCAGCCAGCGCCGCCGGATGGGCGTGCTCGTAGGCGAGCTGGGCGGACTCGATCTGCTGGTGCGTGGTCAGGGTCAGCGTGACGGCGGCCCCGGCCGAGGCCAGGGTGAGCGCCAGTGCGGTGGCGGCCGCCCACGGGCGGCGGCGCCGGGGCGGGCTCAGCAGCACGCGAACCCGGGTGCCGGCGTGGGTGTCAGCGATCGCCAGGCCGCCGGGCGACCCGGCCGGGACGGTGCCCGCGGGGATGCCGCCCGGCCGGCCGCCGCGGGCCGCCAGGCTGGCGCGCGCCAGCGCCCGGGCGACCACCCGGCGGTCGCCGACCTCGTCGGCGGCCCGCTCGTCGGCGGCCAGCTCGGTGGCCAGCCGTACCTGCGCGGCCAGCGGCCGCAGCAGCGGATTGGCCCGGGCCGCGAGGTCGGCCAGCAGCACGTAGAGGGCATGGCACTGGCGCAGATGCGCGCTCTCGTGGGCCAGGATGGCGCGGCGCTCGGCGGCGCTGAGCAGCCGGAGCATGCCCGTCGAGACCACGATCGCGCCCGCCGGGAGCGGCACGGCATACGCCAGCGGCCGCTCATCCTCGGTGATGATCACCCGGCCGGCGCCGGTCACGGCACTGATCATGGCCCGGACCCGGTCACGGACGCCCGGCCCGGCGCCGGCGCCAGCCGGGACTCCGCCGCCGGCCCGGGCGCCGGCGTCAGGATCCAGCTCGCGGCAGGCCCGCGCGGCGCGGGCCAGGTCTCGTATGGCGCGGGCCGCGAACACGACGGCGGCGGCCAGCAGGATGCTGGCGACCGCGCCGGCCAGCACGCCCCAGCCCGGGCCGGGCTGGCCAGCCTGCAGCGGCTCGGTTGACCACTGGCCCAGCCGGGCCGCGAGCGGCAGGCGGGCCACCGCGATGAACGCCGCCAGGCACAGCACGATGCCGGTGGCCAGCGAGGTCGCCAGGGCCAGCAGCGTCAGCAGCGGCGCGGCCAGCCGGGGCGCCAGGCAGCGCGACAGCACCGGCGCGGCCGGCGCCAGCACCAGGCTCACCGCCAGCGGGATCAGGCTGAGCAGCATCATCGCGGTTACCTGCGGCCGGCGGGCTGACCGGCATCCCCGGACTCGTCTGCAGCGGGCTCCGCCCGGCCGTCGGCGAGCAGGCCGGTCAGCAGCTGCTCATCGTCCGGGCTCAGGTCGGCGACGAACCGGGACAGCACGCTGGCCCGGTCCGGCCGGCCTTCCAGCAGCTTCAGCATGCGGCGCGCGGTCATCGAGGCCTGGGCCTCCGCGCCGGTGTCGCCGCGCAGCGCGTACAGATATCCCCGGCCCGCCGGCGCGCGGGTGACCGCGCCCTTGGCGTGCAGCCGGGACAGCGTCGTCATCACCGTCGTGTACGCCAGGCGGCCGTCACCCAGCCCGGTCAGCACCTCGGCCGGGGCCAGCGGCCTGCCCGCTGCGGCCAGGCAGGCCAGCACCTCGCGCTCCAGCGCCCCGCGCGCCCGCGCCCGGCCCTCCTGCGGCACTCGCACACTCCTGATCTACTACAATCTTTGTCGTACTACATTCTGGGTAGTACGACATTCTCTGTAGTCCATCTTCGCACGCCGGTGCCAGCCAGCGCTGGCCGGAAGGGGCAGCATGCCGCACGCGGCGCCGGTGGCCCTGAGCCTGCTTGATACCCGCAGCCTGCTGGCCGGCGCGGGCGCGCTCGCCGTCTTCCTGGTCATGTTCGCCGAGACCGGGCTGCTGATCGGGTTCTTCCTGCCCGGCGACACGCTGCTGTTCGCGGCCGGGATCCTGTGCGCGACCCCCGGCACCTCGTCCGGGCACCTGAGCCTGGCCGCGGTGCTGCCCGCTGCCGCGGCGGGCGCCCTGGCCGGAGCCCAGGCCGGGTTCCTGATCGGCCGCTATGCCGGGCACGTGCTCGACCGGCCCGGCAGGCCCCGCCTGGCGGCGGCCGTTCACCGCGGTCATCAGGCCCTGGAGCGCTTCGGCGTGCGGCGCGCCCTGGTGCTGGCCCGGTTCATCCCGGTCGTCCGCACGGTGATCAGCCCGGTCGCTGGCGCGGCCGGCATCCCGGCCCGCACGTTCACGCTCTGGCAGGTGATCGGCGGCCTGGTGTGGACCGCCGGCGTCACGCTGGCCGGGTACGCGCTGGGCACCCGGATCTCCGGCATCGACCGCTACCTGCTGCCCGCCATCGGCGTCATCGTGGCGGCTTCCCTGCTTCCCGTGCTCATCGAGGTTCTGCGCCGCCGCATGGCCAGCTCGCGCGGCCCGGCCGGGGAGCCGGCCAGGAGCGGTCAGCCCGCCGAGCCGGCCAGGAGCGGCCAGGCCGCCGAGCCGGCCAGGAGCGGCCAGGCCGCCGAGTCGCCCAGGGGCGGCCAGGCCGCCGATCCGGCCAGGGGCGGCCAGGCCGGCGAGCCTGCCAGCAGCGAGAGGCGATCATGATTCACCAGCTGACCTACCTGCAGGCGATCGTCATCGGCCTCATCCAGGGGCTAACCGAGCTGTTCCCGATCTCCAGCCTCGGCCACACCGTGCTGATCCCGTCCTGGTTCGGCGGCAGCTGGGCCGCCCTGGTCTCGGAGGAAAGCCGCGCGGAGAGCCCCTACCTGGCGTTTGTCGTCGGCCTGCACCTGGCCACCGCCCTGGTGCTGATCGGCTACTACTGGCGGGAGTGGCTGCGGCTCATCCGCGGCCTGGTCACCAGCCTGATCAGCCGTCGCATCGAGACCGCCGACCAGCGGCTGGCCTGGCTGATCGTCATCGCGACGATCCCGGTCGGCCTGGCCGGCCTGGCGCTGGAGCACGCCTTCCGGGTGCTGTTCGCGCGGCCCGAGGCGGCAGCCCTGTTCCTGATGATCAACGGCGGGATCCTGTTCCTCGGCGAGCGCTACCGCCGCCGCGCGGGCCAGCCCGTCCCCCCGACCGGCGCGCAGCTCGCCGCCAGGGCCGCGGGCTCCGCCGACGTGACTGCCGCCGGTGCTGTCGGTGCCGCGCCAGCAGCGGCGGGCCCGGCCGCCGCCGCAGCCGCGGGCTCCGCCATGTCCGTCAGCCCTGCCGTTTCCGCAGCGCCCGCCGTCGCTGATAACAGCAAGAAGCGGGCAGGGAAGCATGCCGGGGCCACGGTGCCCGGCGGGTCCGGCGCGGTCACCCGGCAGGATCGGTCCGGGCCCGGCCACACGCCCATCGATGAGGTCTCCGAGCAGCGGCTGGCAGCGATCGGCTGGCGCTCGGCGCTGTGGATCGGCGCCGCGCAGATCCTCGCCTTGTTCGCCGGGATCAGCCGCGAGGGCGTCACCATGGCCGGCGGGCTGGTCCGCGGCCTGAGCCACGAGGACGCCATGCGGTTCTCGTTCCTGCTGTCCACGCCGGTCATCCTGGCCGCCGGGGCGCTGAAGATCCCTGACCTGACCGGGCCGCTCGGGGCCGGCATCCGGGGCCAGGTCATCGTGGGCAGCATCGCCGCCGCGGCTACCTCGCTGCTGGCCATCGTGTTCCTGTCCCGCTATTTCCGGACCCGCACGCTGACCCCGTTCGCCATTTACTGCCTAGCCGCGGGCCTGATCAGCCTCATCAGGTTCATCTAGGCGCGCCGGCTGGTCACCGGGCTGCGGCACCGGCACCGGCACCTCGTACTGCGCGGCCTGCAGCGCGTACAGGTCGGCATAATGGCCGCCGAGCGCTGCCATCCGCTCGTGGTAGGCGCGCCAGTAGGCCACCTCGAGCTCGGCGGTTGTCTCATCGGGCGCCTCTCCGGCCGCCCCGCTGGCCGGCGCTCCTGCCGGGTTCCCGTCAGGCACCGGACCCCGGCGCCGCCATGCCGTGATCCGCACCGCTGGCCACTCCCTCCGCCACGTCGTGACCCGCACCTGCGGTACTGGTGCCCGCTGGCGGCCGCATCCAGGCCGGGGAAAGTTCCGCCGGACTGTCACATCGGCGGCTGCGGCGGTGCTTAGCTGGCAGAAAGGATGCGAATGGAAACCAGCTTCTTGGCCCAACGGAGACCGCCCCCGCCGAGCTCGTTCCCGGCATTCGAGGCGTTCTTCCGCGCGCAGTACCCAGCGGTCGTCCGCATCGCCTACCGCGTCACCGGCGACGCTCAGGCCGCCCAGGACGTTGCTCAGGACGTCTTCATCACCGCCTTCCGGCGATTTCCCGATCCCGGCCGCGGCAGCCACGCCGAGGCCTGGGTCCGCATCGCTGCCGCGCATGCCGCGCTGAACGCGATCCGCGGGGAGCGGCGGCGGGACCGGCGCCAGCAGCTGTGCGCGGTGGACGCCACGCCGATGGGGCCCGAGGAACTGGTCCTGGACTCCGAGTCGCGGGCCGAGGTCCGCCAGGCGCTGCGCCGGCTGAACCGGCGGGCGGCCACGGTCCTGGTGCTGCGGCACAGCGGCCTGAGCTACGCCCAGGTCGCCGAGGCCATGAACGTCAACGTGGGCCAGGTGGGCACGATGCTCCGCCGGGCCGAGTCTGCACTACGCAAGGAGCTTCACGATGCGCCACGTCGCTAACCCGGTCCTGCGCCGGCTGCACGACGAGCCGCTGGCCGTGCCCGACGCCGCGCGCGAGCACCTGGCCAGCTGCCCGCGCTGCCAGGCCGGCAGCACCCAGATCGCCCGCGACGCCGACCGGGCGGCCAGCCTGCTCGATGCTCCGGACGTGCTCACCGATACCGACCTGGCCTGGCTGCGGCTGCAGGCCCAGCTGCGCGAGCCGCAGGCCGCCGCCCGGCCGCCGGTCGCCGACCCGTGGTCACTGCCCCGGCGGCTGGTCCGGGTGTCGGTCGGCACCGGGACCGCGGTGGCGGCCGGCGTGCTGGTCGCCGGCGTGGCCGCGGCGGCGGCGCTGACGACCGTCTACGCCCCGACCAAGGTGGTCCCGGTCCAGGTCAGCCACGGGGACATCCAGGCCATCGCGGGGATCGCGGATCTCAGCGTCGCGGCCGGCCCCGACGGGCTGCCGCCGTCCGGCACCCGGCAGCTCCCGTTCGGCAGTGTCAGCTGGACCTCGGCCGGCACGGCCCAGAAGGTGAGCTCGGTCGCGCAGGCCGTCGCCCTGACCCACCTGTCGTTCACCTCGCCGGCCCGGCTGCCGCGCGGGGTCGGCGACCCGGCCAGCATCATGGTCCAGCCCAAGGTGACAGCCACGATCCACTTCGGCGCCGGCGCCGGCTCCGGAGTGGCGGGCAGCTCGCTGGTGGTGACCGGCGGCCCGGCGATGGCCGTCCAGTACGGCGGCAGCTCAGGACGGGCGGGCCTGCCCACCCTGGTGATCGGCGCGCTGCAGCGCCCGGTGGCCACCGCGACCGGCGCCACGGCCGCCGACCTGGAGAACTTCCTGCTGTCCCGGCCGGGCCTGCCCGCCAGCCTGGTCACCGAGATCAAGCTGCTGGGTACCTCCAGCCTGCCCGTCCCGGTGCCCAAGGGGGTCCCGTCCCGGCACGTGCAGATCGGCGGCTCGGCCGCGGTGCTGGTCACCGCGCCGTCGGGCACGGCCTCCGGCGTGGTCTGGGAGGGCCGTGACAACATCGTGCGCGGCGTGGCCGGGCTGCTGAACAACTCGGATGTCCTGAGTGTCGCCCGCCAGCTCGGCTGAGCCGGCGACGCAGGCTCCGGTCGTGCCCGGCGGGGACCCGGCGATGCTGGGGTCGCCCGCCGTGCACGCCATGGAGCTGCGCAAGGAGTACCGCCGCACGGTCGCGCTGGCGGGCCTGTCGATGACCGTCGGCCGCGGCGAGGTCTTCGGGTTCCTGGGCCCGAATGGCGCGGGCAAGACCACCGCGGTGAAGCTGCTGCTCGGCCTGGCCCGGCCCACCGGCGGCACGGCGATGGTGCTGGGCGCGCCGGCCGGGGACCGGGCGGCCCGGCGCAAGATCGGCTACCTGCCCGAGCTGTTCCGCTACCAGAGCTGGCTGACCGCGCGCGAGGTGCTCGTGCTGCACTGCCGGCTGCTCGGCCTGCCCCGGCTGTCCTGGGAGCGCGAGGCCGGCGCCGCCCTGGAGACGGTCGGGCTGACTGGCCGCGGCCAGGACAAGGTCGGCACGTTCTCCAAGGGCATGCAGCAGCGGCTGGGGCTGGGCGTCGCACTGCTTGGCGAGCCAGACCTGGTCATCCTCGACGAGCCGACCAGCGCCCTGGACCCGGTCGGCCGGCACCAGGTCCGGGCCATCATCAGCGGCCTGCGCGACCGCGGCACGACCGTCTTCCTCAATACCCACCTGCTGGAGGAGGCCGAGCACGTCTGCGACCGGGTGACGGTGATCAGCAAGGGCCGGGCCCTGGCCAGCGGGACGCTGGAGCAGCTGCGGCGGCGCAGCGCCGCCGTCCGGCTGCAGGTCACCGGCCTGCCGCCGGGCTGGTGGCAGGCGCTGGACGGCTTCGGGCGCTGGTCGGCGGAGGGCGACTGGCTGCGGGTCAGGGACCTGGCCGACGGGCAGGTGCCGGACCTGGTGGCCGCGATCGTGGGCCGCGGCGGCCGCGTGGCGGCCGTGGTACCCGAGCAGCAGAGCCTGGAGTCAGCCTTCCTCGACCTGCTGGGGGACCATTGAGCACGGCGGGCGCGATCTGGACGATCGCCACCCTGACCATGCGGGAGGCGCTGCGGCGGCGGCTGGTCGCCGCGCTCGCGGCCATCTCCGTCGCGCTGGCGGGCATCAGCGCCTGGGGCTTCTACCGGCTGAGTCACAGCACCCAGGTCACCACCGGGGAGAGCAACGCGGCGCTGCCGCTGGCCTTCATCTTGTTCATGTTCATGTTCAGCTTCATCGTTGCGCTCAGCGCCTCGGCCATCGCCTCCCCGGCGGTCTCCAGCGAGGTCGACTCGGGCGTCCTGGCCTCGGTGGTGACCCGCCCGCTGCGGCGCAGCGATGTCCTGCTGGGCAAGTGGCTGGGGCTGGCGGTGATCCTGGCCGGCTACACCGCGTTCGTCTGCGGACTGCAGGTCGCGGTCGTGGCGATCGTCAGCGGGTACGTGCCGCCCGACCCGGTCGCGGCGGGCGCGTTCTTGTTCGCCGAGGGCGCGGTGCTGCTCACGCTCGTGCTGCTGCTCAGCACCCGGCTGTCGGCGCTGGCCGCGGGCGTGATCGGGGTAGCGCTGTTCGGGATGGCCTGGCTGGCCGGAGTCGTCGGGTCGCTGGGCGACTCTCTGCACATCCCGGTCATGCGCACGGCCAGCGACATCAGCCAGTTCGTGCTGCCGACCGACGGGCTGTGGCACGGTGCCATCTACTACCTGGAGCCCTCGGCGTACCTGATGACCCAGCTCTCGCAGGACGGCGGGCAGAACCCGTTCTTCGCGGCCGCCGCCCCGGCCTGGTCGTACCTGGCCTGGGCGGGCATCTGGCTGGTCCTGATCCTGGCGCTGGGCGTGCTCAGCTTCCAGCGCCGCGAGCTGTAACGGGCGGCCCCCGGGGGCAGGTCCTGCGGCTAATCGCCGCCGTGGCCCTTGTGGTGGCCGTTGCCCTGGTCATTCCCGTCGCCCTTGTCGTGGCCCGGCGGCGGCAGCGCGCCGGTCAGCACGACCTGGCTGCCGACAGGCAGCCGGCCCGCAGGCAGCACCCCCAGCACGGTGCGGGGCGGCGCCGAGGGCCCGCGCTGCCACCGCACCCGGACCACCAGCCCGCGCTGGCGCAGGTGCCTGGCCACGACCCCGACCCGCCGCCCGATCAGCTCGGCGGGCCGGACCGTCACCACGGCCGCGCTCTGCTGAGTGCCCGGTGACTGGCCGTTTCCGGTGCGCTGCGGCCCGCCCAGCTGGCTGGCCACCGCCACCGCGGCGATCACGATCAGCGCGATGGCGGCCAGCCCGAGCACCAGCCGGCGGCCCCGCCTCGGCCCGGGCTGCCCGGCAGCCGGGTCCCCGGTGTCCGGATAGGCGTAGGGGTCCCAGGCGGCACCGGGCAGGGAGGTCAGCCGGGCCGTTGGCTGGCCCGGATTCCCGGCGTCCGGCTCGCCGGGCCACTGCGCGGCGGCAGCGGGGAGCAGGCCGGCCGGCGGGAGCGGCCCGCCGGCTGTCGTGGCGGCCCCGGCCGTCCCGGCGACTCCGCCCGTCCCGGTCGCCGCGCGCTCGGCGATCTGGCCGGCCTGCATCGCGACGAGGGTGGCGCTGGCGGGCCGGCGCTCGGGCTGGCGGGCAGCGAGCTGACTGATGAGTGCCGCGAGGTCCGCTGGCACCGACGGCGGCAGGTCTGGCAGATCCTCGCTGCAGTGCGCGCGGATCACCTCCAGCGGCGTCCCGGTGAATGGCGGCCCGCCGGCCAGGCACTCGTAGGCGACGATGCCCAGTGCGTACAAGTCGGCCGCCGGGGTGGCAGGCGATCCCGTCGCCCGCTCGGGCGCCAGGTAGCCAGGCGTGCCGACCAGCATCCCGGTGCTGGTCAGCGGCGCGGAGCCAGCGGCCCGCGCGATGCCGAAGTCGGTGATCTTCACCACGCCGCGCGGGCCGATCAGCAGGTTGCCCGGCTTGATGTCGCGGTGCACCAGGCCAGCATCATGGGCAGCGGCCAGCCCCGCCGCCGCCTGGGCCAGGATCCGGGCGGCCCGCACCGGGTTCAGCGGCCCGCCGGTCAGTACCTCGGACAGCGGCGGGCCGTCGACCAGTTCCATGACCAGGAACGGGGGATGGTCGCCGTCAGGCTCGCCGTAGTCATAGACCCGCGCGATGTTCTCGTGGGTCAGCCGCCCGGCGTGCCGCGCCTCGGCGCGGAACCGGGCCAGCGTCTCGTCGTGCTGGGCGTACCCGGCATACAGCAGCTTGACCGCCACCGGCCGGCTCAGGGTCAGGTCGGTCGCGCGCCAGACCTCGCTGAAGCCCCCGGCACCGATCCTGGTGTCGAGCTCATAGCGCCGGCCGAGAACTACCCGCGAAGTCAGCACGGCCGCCAAGCTACCCGAGGGCCCGGCACATAACCGCCTGAATAGGCCAGCCGGGAGGCGAACGCCGGGGCGGGAATACCGCCCTTGCCCTAGCCGCCGCCGTTGCCGTGGCCGTTTCCCTTGCCCCTGGCCTTGCCTTTGCCGTTGCCGCTGGTCCCGGCGGGGTCAGATGGCCGGAGAGCGCCGGTGACGACGATGAGGCTGCCCGCGCGCAGCCGGCCGGTCGGCGAAACTGCCAGTACCCTCCCCGGCGGCTCCGCAGCGCTGCTCTGCCAGCGCACCCGGACAGCCAGCCCGCGCTCGCGCAGCTCCCGGGCGACAGTCGCAACCGGCTGCCCGATCAGCGCGCTGGCGCTGACGGTGACGGCGGGCGCCCTGGTCGCAGCCGGCTGAGTGCTGGGCGACGGGGCGGTCGTGCCGTGCCGCGCCGGCGTTCCGCCGATCTGGCTGACCGTCACCGCGATCGCGACAGCGATCAGCGCCGCGGCCGCTGCGCCCAGCGCCAGCCGGCGGCGGGTGCGCGCCGGCCGGTGCCGCCCGGCCGGCTGGCGCTGCCAGGCAGGCCCGGCTGCTGGCGTCAACCGGGCTGTCGCTGGCCCGTCCGGCCCGCGGAACCCGTCCGGTCTGCTCGGCTCGTCCAGTCTGGTCTGCCCGTCCGGGCCGGCCTGCCTGGCCGGGCCGGCAAGGTTGTGCAGGCGATCCGGGGCGGTCGGCGGCCAGGCCGGGCCGGGGGATGAAGCGTCCAGGCTTTTTCCGCGCAGCAGGCCAGCTGGCGGGGAGCTCAGGCTGCCTGGCGGGGCGCCCGGGCCGGGTGGCGATGCGCCTTGGCCAGGTGGCGGAGCGCTCAAGCCGCCTGGCGGGGCGCTCAGGCTGGCTGGCGGGGCGCCCGGGCCGGGTGGCAAGGCGCCGGGGCCGGGCGGCAGGGCGCGAAGGTCACGCGGCGGGACGTCCGGGTCGGCTAGCGGGGCGAGGAGGCCGCCCGGCGGGCCGCCCGCAGGGGCCCAGCCTTCCAGGAGGGTTGACCCGCCGGCAGCGCGGTCGGCCACCTGGCCCGCGCGCAGTACCACCACGGCGGCACTGGCGGGCCGATCCCGGGGATGGCGGGCGGTGAGGTCACTGACCAGTGCGGCCAGCTCCGCTGGCACCGACGCGGGCAGATCAGGGAGGGGCTGGCTGCAATGCGCCTGGGTGACCTGGAGCGCCGTCCCGGTAAAGGGCGGGTGGCCGGCCAGGCACTCGTAAGCGACGATCCCGAGGGAGTACAGGTCGGTCGCCGTGGTCGCCGGCGCTCCCGTGGCTCGCTCTGGCGCAAGGTACCCGGGAGTTCCCGCGACCATCCCGGTACCAGTGAGCCGCGCGGAGTCCGCGGCGTGGGCGACGCCGAAGTCAGTGATCTTGACGATGCCGCCGGGGCCGAGCAGCAGGTTTCCCGGCTTGATGTCGCGGTGGATCAGGCCTGCCCGGTGCGCGGCATCCAGGCCCGCCGCGGCCTGCGCGAGAATTCTCGCCGTGCGGACCGGGTTGAGCGGGCCGATGGCCAGCACCTCGGCCAGGGACGGGCCCTCGACCAGTTCCATGACCAGGTAGGGCGGCAGGTCCCCGGCTGGCTCGCCGTAGTCATAGACGTGCGCGATGTTCTCCTGGCTGAGCTGCCCGGCGTGGCGGGCCTCGGCGCGGAACCGGGCGAGCGTCTCGCCGTGCTGGGCGTACCCGGCGTACAGCAGCTTGATCGCCACCCGCCGGCCCAGGGTTCGGTCACTCGCGCGCCAGACCTCGCTGAAGCCCCCGGCACCAATCCTGGCGTCGAGCTCGTAGCGCCCGCCGACCACCACCTGCGACGTCAGCACGGCCGCCACGCTCCCCAGGGACCTGTCATGTCACCGCCCGCCGGACCCTCAGGCCGGGTGCTCGGACCGGTCGCCGGCCCACTCGGTGTGGAAGCTGCCGTCGGCGTCGGTCCGCTGGTAGGTGTGCGCGCCGAAATTGTCGCGCAGGCCCTGGATCAGCGCGGCGGGCAGCCGGTCGCGGCGCAGCCCGTCGTAGTAGGCCAGCGAGGAGGCGAACGCCGGGACGCCGATGCCCGCCATCGAGGCTCGGGCCACGACCTGGCGCCAGCTGTCCACGCCATCGCGGACCGCTGCGGCGAAGTACGGCGCGACGAGCAGGCTGGGCAGGTCGGGCTGCTGGTCGTAAGCCTCGCGGATCCGGTCGAGGAACCGGGCCCGGATGATGCAGCCGCCGCGCCAGATGGTCGCCATCGCGCCGCGGTCGATGTCCCAGCCGTACTCCTGGCTGCCGGCCGCGATGTGGTCGAAGCCCTGGGCGTAGGCCACCACCTTGGACGCGTACAGCGCCCTGCGGACCTGCTCGGTGAACGCCTCCGCGTCGCCCCCGGCCAGCGGCTCGGCCTGCCCGCCGAACGCCGCGCGGGCAGCCGCCCGCTGCCCCGCGTGCCCCGACAGCGACCGGGCGAAGGTGGCCTCGGCGATGCCGGTGATCGGGATGCCCAGGTCCAGCGCGCTCTGCACCGTCCACCGGCCGGTGCCCTTCTGCTCGGCCTGGTCGGCCACGATGTCGATGAACGGCCGCCCGGTCCGGGCGTCGGAATGCCCGAGCACGTCGGCGGTGATCTGGATCAGGAACGAGTCCAGGTCGCCCTCGTTCCAGGTGCGGAACACCTCGGCGATCTGCGCCGGCTCGCGGCCCAGCCCGGTGCGCAGCAGGTCATAGGCCTCGGCGATGAGCTGCATGTCGGCGTACTCGATGCCGTTATGCACCATCTTGACGAAATGCCCGGCCCCGTCCGGGCCGACGTGCACGCAGCACGGCGTCCCGTCGACCTGCGCGGCGATCGATTCCAGCATCGGCCCGAGCCGCTGGTAGGACTCCGTCGAGCCGCCCGGCATGATGCTGGGCCCGTGGAGCGCGCCCTCCTCGCCGCCGGAGACGCCGCAGCCGACGAAATGCAGGCCTGCCTTGCGCAGCGCGGCCCCGCGCCGCCGGGTGTCGGTGTAATGCGAGTTCCCGCAGTCCACGACGATGTCGCCGGGGTCCAGCAGCGGAGTCAGCTCGTCGATGACCGCGTCGGTGGGGCCGCCGGCCTTGACCATCACGATGACCGCCCGCGGCCGCCGCAGGCTGCCCACGAACTCGGCCATCGACTCGCTGGGCACGAACGTGCCCTCGTGGCCGTGCTCGGCGACCAGGCTGGCAGTGCGCTGCGGCGAGCGGTTGTGCAGGGCGACGGCATGCCCGTGCCGGGCCAGGTTCCTGGCCAGGTTGCGGCCCATGACCGCCAGGCCGGTGACACCGATGTCGGCGGTGGCCTGCTGGGTGATCTGGGTCATCTGCGGCTCCTCGTGAGGGACACCCCAGCAACCTATAACGGGAATCTGCAACGGGCTGGCGCGCCGCCGATGTGGCCCGGCCGGCGGGTCACGCGGCGTGCGCCGCCCCACGTGCCCAACTAGCATGTGCACGCAGGCCCGGATGGCCGGAAGCCCCGGTCAGCAGGGCGCCGTCCCGGGCGGGCCAGGGCGGTACAGCGGGCGCGAGGAACGCGGGAAAGTGGGTGCGCGTGGCAGGCGAACCGTCGCTCAGCGAGCGTGAGTCGGCAGCATTCCGGGCCTCCCTGGATGTCATCAGGGCGGTGGAGCCGCGGGTGGCTGACGCCATCGCGGCCGAGTTGCATGACCAGCGCGAGTCGCTCAAGCTCATTGCCAGCGAGAACTATGCCTCGCCCGCGGTCCTGCTGGCCATGGGCAACTGGTTCAGTGACAAGTACGCCGAGGGCACGATCGGCCGCCGCTTCTACGCCGGCTGCAAGAACGTCGACACCATCGAGGCCCTGGCCGCCGAGCACGCGCGCACCCTGTTCGGCGCGCCGCACGCCTACGTGCAGCCGCACTCGGGCATCGACGCCAACCTGGTCGCCTTCTGGGCCGTGCTGATGCAGCGGGTCGAGCACCCGGCGCTGGAGAAGCTGGCCAAGCGGCACATCAATGACCTCGATGACCAGCAGTGGGCGCAGCTGCGCGCCGAGCTGGGTAACCAGCGGCTGCTGGGCATGTCGCTGGACGCCGGCGGGCACCTGACGCACGGGTTCCGGCCCAATATCTCCGGCAAGATGTTCGACCAGCGCAGCTACGGAACCGACCCGCAGACCGGGCTGCTGGACTATGATGCGCTGCGCGAGCAGGCGCGCGAGTTCAGGCCGCTGATCATCGTGGCCGGATACTCCGCCTACCCGCGGCTGATCGACTTCGCCCGGATGCGGGAGATCGCCGACGAGGCCGGCGCCACGCTCATGGTCGACATGGCCCACTTTGCCGGGCTGGTCGCCGGGAAGGTGCTGACCGGCAACTACGACCCGGTCCCGCATGCCCACCTGACCACGACCACCACGCACAAGTCCCTGCGCGGGCCGCGCGGCGGGATGGTGCTGTGCGGGCCGGAGCTGGCCGAGTACGTGGACCGGGGCTGCCCGGCGGTGCTGGGCGGGCCGCTGTCGCACATCATGGCGGCCAAGGCGGTGGCGCTGGCCGAGGCGTCGGCCCCGGACTTCCGGGATTACGCCCAGCGCATCGTCGACAACGCCCGGGCGCTGGCCGACGGGCTGGTCCGGCGCGGCGTCAGCCTGGTCACCGGCGGCACCGACAATCACATCGTGCTGCTGGACGTGTCGTCGTTCGGGCTGACCGGGCGGCAGGCCGAGTCCGCGCTGCTGCAGTCCGGGATCGTCACCAACCGCAATTCCGTCCCGCGCGACCCCAACGGCGCCTGGTTCACCTCGGGCATCCGGACCGGCACGCCGGCCCTGACCACCCGCGGGCTCGGCACCGGGGAGATGGACGTGATCGCCGACCTGATCGCGACCGTGCTCAAGGAGACCTCCCCGGCCAGCACCGCGGACGGGTCGCCGTCCCGGGTGAAGTACCAGCTGGAGGAGAAGGTCGCCGAGCGGGTGGCCAGCCAGGCCGCCGAGCTGGTGGCCGGGTTCCCGCTGTACCCCGGGGTCGATCTGGGCTAGCAGCGTGACGGCGGCAATGACGGGGCGGTTCCGGCCAGGAGCCGCCCTGTTCGTTATGACCGGGTCCGCCGGGCCTGACCCGTTCTGACCGCGCGGGCCGGCGTACGGCTTGACGCCACTAGCCGTACTGGTTATCGTTTTCATTTGTAATAAGGGCACCACCACACGTGGCTTGACCGTCCTGAGCTGCCAGAGCACCCGCTGGAGCGTTATGTCCCTGCGCCGGGCAACGGCGGCCGCCGTCGTGGCCGCTGCCCTGACCCTGGCCGCCGCCGCCTGCTCGGCGAGCGCTGCCACGACCGCCCACGCCCGGGCCGGCGTGGTGGTGGCGGTGGGCGCCGAGAACCAGTACGCGAACGTGATCTCCCAGATCGGCGGCCGGTTCGTCCGGGTCACCGCGGTGGAGAGCAACCCCGGCACCGACCCGCACAGCTTCGAAGCCAGCGCCAGCATCAGCCAGACCGTCGGCGCCGCCGAGCTGATCGTGCAGAACGGCCTGGGCTACGACTCCTACATGAACACCATCGAGGACGGCGCGCCCAACCCCGATCGCAAGGTCATTGACGTCCAGAAGCTGCTGCGGCTGCCGGACTCCACCCCGAACCCGCACCTGTGGTACTCCCCGGCCGCGATGCCGGCCGTGGCCCGGGCCATCGCCGCGGACCTGGCCAGGCTCCGCCCCGCGCACGCCGCCTACTTCCGCGAGCAGCTGCAGAAGTTCACCGCCTCGCTGCGGCCCTGGCAGGAGGCCATCGCCCGGTTCCGGGCCGCTCATGCCGGCACCCCGGTGGCGACTACCGAGCCGGTCGCCGGCTACCTGCTCCGCGCCCTCGGGCTGCGCAACGCCACCCCGTTCGGGCTGCAGGCCGACATCATGAATGGCGTCGACTTGCCCCCGCAGTACGTGACCTGGCAGAACAATCTGCTGGAGCAGCGCAAGGTGTCGGTGTTCGTGTACAACCGGCAGGTAGCGGACTCGGTGACGGACGCGTTCCTGGCCAGGGCCAGGGCCGCGGGGATCCCGGTGGTGGGCGTCTACGAGACGATGCCGCGGGGCTACAGCTACCAGTCCTGGATGCTGGCCGAGGTGCACGCCCTGGACCGGGCCATTACCGCCAAGAGCTCCACGGAGAACCTATGACCACGACCCACGGCTCCGCCGCCGGGCAGCAGGCAGTGGGCGGGCAGCAGGCGCCCGGCGGGCGGGAGGCCGTGCTGGACATCCGCGGCCTGGGCGTCCGGCTCGGCGGGCGGGATGTCCTGCAGGACGTCACGTTCGGTATCGGGGCCGGCCAGTTCACCGGCCTGATCGGGTCCAACGGCGCGGGCAAGACCACGCTGCTGCGGGTCATCCTCGGCCTGCTCGCCCCGACCTCGGGCTCGGTCAGCATCTGCGGCCAGCAGCGCGCCGCCCGCAAGGGGCTGGTCGGCTACGTCCCGCAGAAGATCCAGCTCGACCCGGACATGCCGGTGCGCGCCCGTGACCTGGTCGGGCTCGGCCTGGACGGGCACCGGCTGGGCATCCCGCGCCCGTCGCGCAGCCGCCGCGCGCTGGTGGACGAAATGCTGCGCGCGGTGGACGCGGCGGATTTCGCCGACGAGCGGGTCGGCCAGCTGTCGGGCGGTGAGCAGCAGCGCGTCATGATCGCGCACGCGCTGGTCAGCAGCCCCCGGCTGCTGCTGCTGGATGAGCCGCTGGCCAACCTCGACATCCGCAGCGCCCAGGAGATCATCGCGCTGCTGTCCGGGATTTCCGCGCACCGGGGCGTCTCGGTGCTGATCTCGGCCCACGAGATGAACCCGCTGCTGCCGGTCATGGACACGGTGGTGTACCTGGCTCACGGCCGCGCCGCCAGCGGGCCGACCAGCGAGGTCGTCCAGTCCGGGGTGCTGAGCAGGCTGTACGGGCACCACGTGGACGTGATCCGGGTACACGGCCGGGTGCTGGTCGTGGCCGGCACCGGCGACGGCCTGGACATCCCGGCCGAGCAGGGCGCCGCCGCCTGCTCGCCCACCTCCGGCCAGTCCCCGGCGGCGGGCCAGTCGGTGGCCGCCGCCCCGCCCGGCGAGCTCGGCGAGCAGGTGGGCCACGGCCAGTCCGTGCAGCATGCCGGGCCCCCGGAGTCCGTCCGGCGCGCCGGGTCGTGAGCTGGATGTTCGGCACAGGGTTCTTCACCAGCGAGCCAGTGCACCTGGCGCTGCTGGTCGGCGGCGTGGCGGCGCTGGTGTCCGGCGCCGTCGGCGCGTTCGCCGTGCTGCGCGGCCAGTCCTACGCCGGGCACGCGCTGGCCGACATCAGCGTGACCGGCGGGTCGGGCTCCTACCTGATCGGCATCAGCCCGCTGCTCGGCTTCGCCGGCACCGGCGTGCTGGCGGCGGGCGTGATGGACATGGTCGGGATCCGCCGCCCGCGCGGCCGGGACCTGGCCACCGGCATCGTGCGCGGGGCCGGGCTGGGCCTGGCCGCGCTGTTCCTGTACTGGGACACCACGCACACCAGCGCGAGCGGCGTGGCGGTCACCGTCTTGTTCGGCTCCATGTTCACCCTCAGCCCGTCAGCCATCCCGCTGGTGGTGATCTGCGGCGTGGCCGCCCTGGCCATCGTGGCCGTGCTGTACCGGCCGCTGGTGCTCAGCTCGGTAAGCGCCGACCTGGCCGCCGCGCGCGGCATCCCGGTGCGCCTGGTGGGGCTGCTGTGCCTGATTGCGATCGCCCTGGCGGTGTCGCTGTCCGCGCTCACCATCGGCACGATCCTGTCCACCGCGCTGCTGGTCGGCCCGGCCGCGACCGCGCTGCGGATCACCCGCCGCCCCGGCCGCGCGACGGTGCTGGCGGCCGTCCTCGCGGTCGCGGTGACCTGGCTGGGGATCCTGCTCGCCTACGACAGCTTCTACTGGCCGCCCCGCCACGACGGCTGGCCAGTGAGCTTCTTCGTCGTCGCGCTGACCGTCGCCTGCTACCTGCTGGCGCAGTGGGGCAGCAGGCTGGGCCCGGCGCGGCGGCGCCGCCCGGCCCGCCCGGACGCGGTAGCGGGGTAACCGGTGTTCGCGCCATTCATGATGAACGCCTGGATCGTGGCGACCATGGTCGCCGTGGTGGCCGGCGTGGTCGGGTTCTTCGTGGTCATGCGCGGGTCGGCGTTCGCGGCCGACGCCGTGCCGCAGGGCGCGTTCGCGGGCGCCGCCGGCGCGAGCCTCATCGGGGTGAATGCGCTGGTCGGACTCAGCGTGTTCGCGCTGGCCGGGGCGCTGGGCATCGGCCTGCTAGGCCGCCGCGGCCGGCATGACGTCGCCACCGCCCTGACCCTGGTGCTGATGCTCGGCCTCGGCGCGCTGTTCCTCAGCTTCACCACGCAGTACTCCTCGGAGATCTTCGACCTGCTGTTCGGCCAGGTGCTCGGCATCAGCCGGGCCGAGATCCTGCCGGTGGCGCTGCTCGGCCTGGTCTGCGTCGCCGCGATCGCGGTGCTGTACCGGCCGCTGCTGCTGTCCTCGCTGGCGCCGGAGTCCGGCGCCGCGCGCGGCGTGTCGGCGGCCCGGATGGAGCTGGCGTTCCTGGTCGTGGTCGCGCTCGCGACCAGCATGACGCTGCCGGTCGTCGGCGCGCTGCTGATCTTCAGCCTGATGATCGGGCCGCCCGCCGCGGCCCGCGCGCTGACCCGCAGCCCGCTGCGCGCCATGGCGCTGTCGGTAGTGATCGCGGTGGCGCTGGCCTGGCTGTCGATTGCCCTGTCGTACCAGACCGACTGGCCGGTCGGGTTCTTCGTCGGCGTGGGCGGCGCTGCCTGCTACGCGCTGGGCCGCGGCTGGGCTGCCTGGTCCGGGTCGCGCGGCTCCTCGTCCGGACAGCGTCCGGGCCGGGCCGGGACGTCCGGGCCGGCCGGGCCGCCGGGCGAGCCGGAGTCCCGCAAGCCGGCCGCAGCCGGAACGGCCTGAGCCGCGGCGGCGTGCGCCGTCACGCCTGGCCTTGTCCCGGCCAGGTTCTGGCCGGCCGGAGCCGGAGCATCCCGTTCCAGGGCGCCCGGTGCCGCACCGCCGGGCCCCGCCGTGGCCGGAGCCAGGCGAGCTGCCTGCGCGTGGCGTAGCTGCCAGCACGCCAGTGCGCCCGCGAGCGCGCCGGTCACGATGGCGGTCAGGTGCCCGACGGCCGGCCCGGCGTGGCGCGTGCGCACCGTCGCCCGTTTCAGCGGGCGGCTGTCCAGCGTGGCGGTCGACCCGCGCCGGCGCATGGCGTTCGAGCTGGTCGCCACCGGCCGCGGCGGGCTGGGACCGTTCCGGCTGCACCGCATCGGCCTGGGCCGGGGCCGTGCGGTCACCGGGCCGCGGTTCCCGGTGTCCCGGGTCAGCCTGGCAGCCGGGTATGCCTGGGTGTCGGGGGCGGTCGTTCACGGCCAGTCGGTCCGGCTTGCCCTGTACCAGGTCAGCCCGGCCACGCTGCGGGTGATCCGGTCCTGGCGGCTGACCGGCTGGCGCCCGGCCGGGCTGGGCGGGGTGCCGGTGACCGGCGGCCCGCGCGGCAC
>DASUBV010000029.1:0-30481 GCA_035763085.1 Streptosporangiaceae bacterium
GGAATTGTCCCGGAAGCCGCTTGACTTCACGCCGGGACCAGAGCAATTGTCGTCCAGAAAACACCGGCGCAGGCAAAAACAGAAACCGGAATAGCGCCGGAGAACAGAAACGGAGTCACCATCATGGCACGCACCCCCGCCACCACCCCCGCCCCGCACGCGGCCCGCAGCGCCGCCGGGGCGACGACCCCGGCCCCCGCGCCCGTTGCCCCGGCGGCCGGCGACAGCCCGGCAGCGGCCGTCCTGGCCGCGCTGTCGGCCGACCCCGCCGGGGCGGCCGTCGCGGTCATCGCCGCCCGCGCCCAGATCAGCGTCCCCGCCGCCCGGCAGGCCCTGCTGTGCTCATCCGCGTGACCGCCGTCGTCCCGGCCGCGGGGATAGGTCAGCCGGGTCCAGTCATACCGCGGCCCGCTCGCCGCCGTCATGCTCACCGGACAGAATCTAGGCCATTTGAGTCTGATGGCGGACCAAGATGGCGCCGACAACGAGGACGTGAAGCTGGCCCGAACGGCCGGGCCGGGGGACAGAGAACCGGGACGGCTTCGGGGCCATTCGCTGGACAACTCGGTGCGTCCCCGCTTCCGGGCGTGCGAGGGGACATCGGGAATAGGAACCTACAACCACTACCGCTGCTGGCCGCCAGCGCGGGCGGGCGCGCCGCCGCGCCACACGCCGCTTCCGGTTAACCGGCCCCGCACGGTGCTCGTTCACCGCTATCGTCCCCGGGAGGCGCGAAAGCGCAGCCGGGCTACTGCCCCACGGAGAACAGCATGGTGATCAAAGAGCCGACAGCGAGCACCTTCGTGTTCCGCAGGGAAGCCGGGACGTGGCTGACCGCCCTGGTCTGGCATCCCCGCCTTGAATGCTGGCTGCCCAGCGGCGGGCACGTCGAGGGCACCGAGAACACCGAAGAGGCGGCCATCCGGGAAGCGCGCGAGGAAACCGGCCTGGACGTCCAGCTCCTGCCCGGCCCGGCCGCGCCCGTGCCAGCCGGGTACCCGCACAAGGTCTTGTGCGCCCCCTGGTGGATCACGGAAATGAGAGCCTCGCCCGACAGCCACACGGCTTCACCGCACGTCCACGTGGACCACGTCTTCGCGGCAGTCGCCGGCAGCGCCCAGCTGGCCAGCGCCCCGGCGCACACCGTGCGGTGGTTCAGCCGCAGCGGCGTCACGGAAGAGCCCGGCATCTCCCAGGACTCGCGGCTGCAGGTACTCGAACTGCTTGACCGGATATGACGGCGCCGTTGGCCGCGCTGCCTGGAACGGCTGACAGGTGCAGGCTCCCGCGACGGACGGGTGTTCGCGCCGCACCGCCGGATTAGCCGGGGGCGGTGGCTGAGAAGAGGCGCTGGGCGATGGCGGTCGCGGTGGCCAGCGCGAGCTTGGCGTGCTCGCGAGTCCAGGCGGTTGCCCGCAGGGCCGGGTCGGGGTGGGTGGCTGAGCCGTAGTCGAACAGGGACTGGATCAGCTGGCGCTCGGCGTCGAGGATGGCGGCCTCCCGCTGTTCGACGTCACGTTCTCTCCTCGGGTTGAGGTGCTCGTCGTGCATGCCGCGGAGTACCTCGACCGCGTCGCGGGAAGCGCGGATGCTGCCTTTCCAGTCGCCGGCGTCCAGGCGCTGCCGTGCGTCGGTTAGGTCCCGGATCACGGTGCGGTGGTCGTCGGTGGCGGTTCCCTCGGGGAGCTTGACGACGAGGGTGACGGCGGCGGCCTGCTGCCAGGGGGTAAGTACCTGGTGCGCCCAGGTCTCCGCAGTGACGTCGAACTGCTGCTGTCCGGTATTCCGGATCGGGCTGTGCGGGTTGACGTTCGGCCGGTGGACCCCTTCCGGCCTCGGGTACGCCGCGGAGATCGGCTCGCCGTGGTTGAGGAGCACTACCTCGGGCGTGACGTAGAGGGTCAGCTTTCCGCCGTCGCGGACGCGTTCGAGCTGCTCGACGCCGGCCTGCGTCAGGTGCCAGCGGGCGTACTCGCTCGTCGTGTACAGCTTGTCGCCGCCCTCGAAGGACGCGAACCCGAGCTGGGTGATGATCAGCTCAGCTTTCCCGAGGTCAGCCTGCAGCTTTGCCCCCTGCACGTGGCAGGACGCCAGGATCATGGCGGCGACCCCGGGGGCGAGCCCGTCGGCTTGAATCTTTAGCTCGATTTCAAGCACGGGATCCAGGAGCGCCCTGCCTCTCACGGTGCCTGCGCTGATTGCCACGTGCCCGTAGTACCCGGTCCCGGTGTCCATCGGCTCCTTTCTGTTCCTTCCTGTCCCGGGCGAATGTACCCGCTGGGTCATCGGGGGCGGCTGCGCCGCGCCGGGGTGCCCGCCCGCGCGGAACGGGCGGCGCCGGGGTTGCCATGGCAGAGGTGCGGCCCGCGTAGGGGTGCCGGGCCGCGGCCTGTGCCTGGCGTTGACCTGTGCCCGCACTACGGGACTGGCGGCTCAGTTCACCTGGGGAGGTGAAGCGGCCCGCCCCGGGGCGGGCCGCTTCATGACCTGGGTCACGGCGAGCTGGGGATCGGCGCGGCCTGGCTGCCGGGCCAGAAGGGGACCTGCCGGGTCCACTCGCCGAGGACGCGGGCGAACCCTTCGTCGTCGCGCGGGTCGAGGTCGCCGAGGTTGACTTGCTCAGACGGGTAACCGCGGTGGGTGGTGGCGGTCATCGCGGCGTTTGGGCTGGCGCCCCAGGAGTTGCGAGTTCCCTGGTGCGCGCTGACGTAGACGACCTCGTCTTCCTGCGGGCGCGGGCGGGGGAGGACCAGGTGAGCCAGGAGGGGATCGTCCTGGGCGGATGCGCGCCCGCCGTGCGCCTTGCACGCCGCGACGAGCTGCTCGATGCGCACGAGCCGGTCGCGGGCGGCCCACCGCTCGGCCGGGCCGAGGTCTGGCCCCCACGCGCGGACCAGCCAGCCGGCGGCCCCTTCCGGGAGCGGCCCGGTCTGGCCGTTGCGCAGGGTCCTGGTGACCTCGCACATCTGCCATGCCCTCGAGTGCTAGGACTCCGGGTCGTTCCCGGCGGCCAGGACCCGTGCCGCGCTGGCGCGCTCGGCAGCGTCGGCGGCGAGTTCGTCGGCGACGGTGAGACGCTGGGGGCGGGTCAGCTCGCCCAGTGCCGCCGGCGCGTCTGATGCCAGCGCTTCCGCGGCGTCGGTGAAGCTCCACTGGCCGGCATGCCGGTAGCCGTCGCCGGGCAAGGTGACCGGCTCGATCTTGTCCGCCGGGCCGCGCAGCTGCCCGATGAGCGCGCTGATGCCGGCCTCCAGCGAGGGGGAGGCGTCCAGGAACGCGGCGGCGTCCCAGGCGTCCTCCGACAGCCGGGTCAGGACCGAGGCGAGGTAGGCGGCTAGCTCGCTGTCGTCCAGGGTGGTGACGTTGGCGCTGTGGTCGAACCACGGTCCCGGCCAGGTGGCCAGGCCCGTGGCCCGCTGGGCCGAGGGCAGGACGCTGTAGCTGGTCATGGAAGTCTCCGGTACGCACGCCGATGGCGGACTCCGGCACGCGCAGGGCATGCCGGGACCCCAAAGGAAGGAAGTAAGAAGGTGACCGGTAGCCCCGCGGCCCGACCGCAGCGCCCGTCCGTGCCTTGAGCATAACCTCCCGGCTGGCCCTACGGCGGGAGGTCGCCTTGCGGCCGGTCCGGGGCATCCGGCACCGGTATGACGTGCGCGACAGTGCCCTGGTGTCATGGAGGTTCCCGGCGGCCCTTAGCTGGCGGCCTCGATGGCAGCGTCCCATTGAGCTAGGTAGCCCCGCAGGCCGAACAGCAGCCCGGCGGCGCGCGGCGCATCCCGGACGAGCGGCTGGCCCGCGGCGAGATCGACGCCGAACAGCGGCTGCGCGAGGTCCTCGACTGCGGGACCGGGCGCAGCCCGTCCGGAACCGGGGCGGCGGTGACCGCCGCCGGGCAGGTCACGGACGTTAAACGGACGTGGGGGACGACATGCCGCGCTCACCGTGGCGTCTCTGTCCTCGGCGCAGCCCCCGTGCTCCTCGGCGGGCGCAGCGCAGGTGAAAGAGACGAGCAATGGCAGCACATGGTCGCCGAAACCGAAGGCGTACTCACCAGGACCGGCCAAGCAGGACCTGTCGGGAACGTGACCCGTGCGCTCCCGCCTGGGCACGACGCTCATCCGGCTGGTTCTCGGGTGACGGGCTCGGACAGGCTGGCGGCCGGATGCGGCTGGCTGGCTGGCTGGTCATTGCCTGGGGCGGCGGCTCCTGCCGGGAGCATGAGCCGGAATTCGCTGCCGGTGCCGGGCTGGCTGTCTACCTCGATGCGGGCGCCGAGCGAGCGGGCCGCCCTGCGGGCGATTGCCAGGCCCAGCCCGGAGCCGCCGGTTGCCCGGTCCCTCGCATCGTCGGTGCGGTAGAGCCTGTCGAAGATTCTTTCCAGGTGCTCGGGGCCGATCCCGGTGCCAGTGTCGCGGACCGCGATGATCACGGCCGGCGGCCGTCGCCGCCGCACCGCCCGGATAGCGACCTTGCCGCCGGGCGGGGTGTACCGGATTGCGTTGGACACGAAGTTGCTGACCACGGCGTCGATCAGCCGCGGGTCGGTGTCGACCCAGGCGTGCGCGGCGCGCACGGTGAGGCTGACGCCCGCGTTGCGTGCCGCGAGCCGGAACCGCTGCGCGGTCTGGCGGCACAGGGCGCTGATGTCGACGTGCTCGCCGCGCACGCTGTCGGTGAGTTCGAGCCGGTTCAGCTGCCGCACGTCGTCTAGCAGCCGTTGCAGCCGCCTGGTTTCGTCTGTGACTATGTCGGCGGCCTCGGCGCGCTCGGCGGGGGTCTGGATGCTGCCGTCGGTCAGGGCGACCGCGAATCCTGATACCGCGCTGACCGGGGTGGCGATCTCGTGCACCAGGTCGGCGAGGAACCGTTTCTGCTCGGTGTCGGCGTGCTGGAGTTGCGCCGCCATCGCATCGACCGCCCGGCCGAGCCGCGCGAACTCCTCCGGCCCTGAGGTGCCCATCCGCGTGGAGAAGTCCCCGCCGGCCAGCCGTCCGGCTGCCTCGATCGCCCGCCCAACCGGCCTGCGCACGGTACGGACCAGCACGGTGGCCGCGACCCAGGCCTCGGCGATGACCACCAGGGCGATAACGGCGGCCACCAGCGTTCCCTGCCCTAGTCCGCTGGATGCGGGCGCGTGATGGTCGCGCAATTCAACCGTCCCGCCCGACAGCGGCGCGGTGACCGCCAGCTCCAGCGGCTCCGATGTCAGCGCCGGGCCGACGAAGACCGTCGTGCCGTTCCTGGTCACGATGATCTGGTCGCTGGGCAGGACCTGCTGCAGCGCGCGCAGGTCGTCTGCGTCCGCGCCGCCCTGGACCTGGGCAGCGATGGCCTGGGCGGTCGCCAGTGCCTTGGCCCGGTCGGCGGCCTCTTCGGAGGCCGCGCTGAGCTGGCTGGTGATGACGTTCCCGGCTACCAGGGTGATGATCGCGGTGGCGAGCATGGCCGCCAGCAGCCATACCCGCAGGGAGGCGAGTCGGCTAAGCACCGGGGTCCAGCCGGTAGCCGATGCCGCGCAGCGTCGATATCCGCACTGCGCCGCCGAGCTTGTGCCGCAGGCCGACGATGTGCACGTCGACCGTCTTCTCGCTCACGAAGCGAGATCCCCAGACCTCGTCAAGCAGCTGCTCGCGGGTGAACGCGCGGCCAGGGCTGGCCATCAGGGTTTCCAGCAGGTCAAACTCCCGCCGTGTCAGGTCCACCGCGGCGCCGTCGACGGTGCACGTCCTGCCGCGCGGATCCAGCTCCACCGTGCCCGCCCGCAGCGTGCCGTCCCCGCCGGGGAACCCGCGGGCCCGGCGCAGGTGCGCCCTGACCCTGGCGACCACCTCGTGCGGCAGGAACGGCTTGACCACGTAGTCGTCGGCACCCAGTTCCAGGCCCGCGACCCGGCTGGTCTCCTCGCCGCGCGCGGTGAGCAAGATGACCGGCACCGAAGAACCGCGCCGTACTTGCCTGATCACCTCGAACCCGTCGACCTCGGGCAACATCACGTCCACGATGGCCAGGTCCACGTCGCCCCGCAGCAGCGCCGCGAGGCCCTCCCGGCCGGTGGCCGCTTCCTCCACGGTGAAGCCCGCCTTGGTCAGGTAAAGGCGCAGCAGCCGCCGCATGCTCAGTTCGTCTTCTACCACGAGGATCCGCGCCGCGTTCATAGCGCACATCGTCGCACGCCCCTTACCGGCCGCTGGCCCGTCCATAACGGTTCCCTAACCTGGCCGTCCTACCGTCGAGGCTAACCGGACAGACGCCGGAAACCCGGCAGACAGGAAAGAACCCATGAGTTCCGCCGTCATCATGAACCTGATCGCCATCGCCGTCGTCGTCGGCGGCTGGGCAGCCGCCGTGTGGGCCGTCTACAGCAAGCTAGGCGACCCCTACGCGCAGGCCGGGACCCGGCTCCCGGACGTGATCCGGGAGCCGGGCGCGCGTTCGCGGCCCGAGCCCGTCCTGACGGGCCGCCGTGCCGCCTGACGCCGGCACCCCTCACTCGCCCCAGGCAGGGGACAGCCGATGACCCACGGTGCTCCCGGGCAGTGGACGGCGTCGGCCCGCCGGATCCTGGTCATCGACGACGAGCGCGGCATCCGGAGCCTCACCGCACGCGCGCTGAGCGCGGCCGGGTTCACCGTGGCCCTGGCGGCCACTGGCTGCCAGGGCCTCAGCATAGCCCTGCGCGAGCCCTGTGACCTGGTAGTACTTGACCTGCACCTGCCCGACCTCGACGGGGAAGAGCTCCTGCGCCGGCTGCGCCGCGAACGGCCCCGGCAGGCCGTCTTGATCTGGTCGGCGACCGGAGATCGCCACGCGGCCAGCCGGTGCCGTTCCCTCGGTGCATGCGGCTACCTGGCCAAGCCGTTCACCCTCGCCGAGCTCATCCGGTCCGTCGCCGACACCTGCTCGCAGCCGCAGCCTTCCTGACACCAGCGCCAGATCCTGATGCCGTCAGGCCACCATTTCGTCGGTTGAGTCACCGCCGCGTACCTGCAGGACCCCGTCAAGGCTTTGCAGTTCGCCCGTGAGGCCGGGGACGGAGCCACGGCCGTGGACACGCAAGACCATGCTGACGACGCGCCCGCCGCCCGCCCGGGGGTCGGCCGGGCGGTATTCAGTAGCGACCTCACCCACGGTGAAGCCCCAGCTGGGTGCAGTTGGCCAGCACGCTGCGCAGGACGCCTTCGCCGTCACGGTAAGCCACGGTTATCTCGCTCGGGCCCGGCGCCAGGCCGAGCTTGCCGTGCAGCCGGGTATAGCCGAAGACCACGATGAAGTGAGCCGCTGGCCCGGTCAAGAACAGATGGGCCTGTCTGAAGGCACCGAGTCGGCCGCCCGCCACCGACGAGGCACCCGCCGGCGGGGCATCCGGCATGACCGCAGTCCGTGACGGGTTACCGCTGCACCCGGGTGACCTGCGCCGCCCGAGGTAACGCCGGGGAAAGACGGGGATCGCGGGGGTTGCCCGGCACTCCATGACCTGCTCCGGACGCGGGCCGCAACATCATGCGTAGCGAGCCCGTACGGCGGCGATGACCTGCTTCGCTCCCGCCTCCAGCGCGGTAGTCCCGGTGATCACCCGGGTCAGCCGGTCACAGGCAGCGGGATCGGTGATGCCAGAGAGGTTGGCCTCTATGTTGGTGCGGGATGTCGCGATAGCCGCCCGGATGGCCTCGGCTGCGGCGGCCACGTCCGGTGCGAGGGAGCGGTTCACCAAGGGTTGCAGCGCCTGCGCCAGTTCGAGCAGGCGGGCGGCGGCCGCGATCACCTCGACTGGCGGGCCCGCGGCGGTGACCAGGGCGGCGGCGATCGCCGCCGCCCTGACGGCCCGCTCTTCCCGGGTGCCTCTCGGCAGCCGGTAGGCGGCCATGACGCCGCCATAGGACTCGCCGTCGGCGGCCATGAGCGCGACGCACTTGTGACGCAGCCGGTCCGCCTCGGCGGCGGCCTCGCTAGCCGTCTCGGCGTGCCCGGCATATGCGGGGCTGTCGCAGTAGCGCGCGGTCATCGCCAACAGCGCCGCTGCCTGTGCCGCGTTCAGCGCGGCGGTTGCCCCGCCCGCGGGGGCGGCTGTCCGTTCGGCCAGCCTGCCCAGGTAAGCGGTGATCGTGTCGTCGCCCACCCTGGTGTCCTTCACTCCGCGGCGTCAGCGACTGGTGCCGACGGGGCAGTGGTCAGGGTGAGGGCTTGCCGCCGCTTGTGCACGGTGAGGTACCTCAGGCCGTCGGGGCCGGCGGTGAACTGGCGCCGGGAGCGGCGCGGCAGCCAGGCCAGCGACCCGGCGCGCAGCGGCACGGCGTCCAGTTCGGTGGACAGCTGCCCGGACCCGGCGAGGACGTGGATCAGCACGTCGACGTCGGGTCCGGCGTGCGCGTCGATGACGGCGCAGGGACCTAGGGCGATGATGTTGGAGTCGAGGTCGCGCTCGCGCATCTGGAGCTTCCAGATCACCCCGGTCACGTCCGCCGTGCCGGCGAGCGCGGTCGTATCGGCGAGGGTGCGCGGCAGCGGCGTCGAGGCGAGCCTGGTGATCCTGATCCGCCAGGCTCCCGGGTCTTTGGCCAGGTACTCCCAGGAGTAGCTGCCAGGATGCTCGACCTCGAACTCGTCGCGCAGGTGGCGGGGGTCGTGGTCGTTGACGAGCACCAGCGACTCCCCGGCCGGGACAGCGGCGTATGCCTGGAAGATCGCGGGGTGCTTGTCCGGCTTGCGCATCGGCCGCACGTCAAGCTCATGGTCAACCATGCGTGTCCCTAAGAGGCAGGTTTATACAGTCGGTATTCGTTTAAACTATAGCTTGTCCTGCGGTCACGGCAGTTCCTGCCCCGCGGCCGTATCGCGGCCCGCCCCGGCGGCGGAACCGGGTGGCGGCCCTGATGCGGATTCCCGCGGGTGACGGGCGACCCGGGCGAGGAACGCCACGGCTACCAGCGCCCACGCGGCGACCGCTACCCAGAACATAAACCGGGCCAGCGGTTCCATGAACGCCAGGTGGGCTGCCTTCCCGAAGGACAGCGTGGCCACGCTGTACATGCCGAGGGGGAAGACGATGCTCCACAGGGTGGGCTCGTAGGCGAGCGGCCAGTGGCGGCGGAGATGCCGCCAGGAGCCGAGGATGACAAGCAGCGGGATCCACCAGGTGCCGAACGCCCACAGGACGTAGGTGAACCCCTCGACGAACCCGGCGGTGGCGCGCACGACGGGGAGGTCGGCCGGGAGGGCAAGGTACCGGGCGCCGGCCAACACGGAGATCGCGGTGGCGCCCATCAGGATCCAGTAGGGCGGGCCGAGGGTCGCCGGGGTCATCGGGACGGTGAGCCAGCGCAGCAGGATCAGCGTGGCGACCATCAGGTAGATGACCACCCCGGTGCCCCATAGCCCTGCAGCGGCCGGGGCGAGCAGCCCGGACTGCGAGGGCCAGGCCGGGACGAGGATCGAGGCGGAGATCGACAGGGACTGGGTGGCGACGATCCACAGCAGCCAGCTGCCGTTGATACGGCCAAGGACCGAGTCGCGTGCCCGGGTGAGCAGCAGGCTGGCGGGCACGCCGTAGGTCAGCAGCAGCCAGACGGCGGCGGCGACGGCGGCCAGCACCGCGGTGGCCAGGGGGTGCCCGGCGAGCATGAAACGGGCCCCGAGCACGTCCAGGCCGGCGGTGATGGTGAAGAACCCGAACACCCGGTCCGCCGCCTGGATGTCGGCGGCCACGCTGGGACGGAAGTACAGCAGCCGCACCGCCAGTGCCGCGCCGAGCACGGCCAGCCCGGCGCAGGCGGCGCCCAGCAGCGCCAGCGACAGCCAGGACGGCCCGAGCGAGAACGCGGCCGTCGAGACGATGCCGGTGGCCATCACGTAAGCGAAGTAAGCCGGGTGAAGCTCCCGGACGGCCCTGGCCGCCCGGCCCGCGGGTGCCGCCTGCCCGTCGGCGCCTGCGCCTGTGCTCATGTCCCGGTTGTTCCCGGCCCGGCCGGCGGCCTAATACGGGACGCCGATCTTCCGCCACCGGCGACCGCTTGTGCCCGGCTCGGGCGGCGGCGACGCGACGCGGCTGCGGTAGACGATGTAGGGCCGCCATAGGTACCACACGGGCGCGCTCCAGGCGTGTACTAGCCGGCTGAACGGCCACACCGCCCAGATCAGCCAGGCCGACGCCGCGTGTACCTGGTAGACGACGGGCGCGTTGGCGATCGCGGCGACGTCGGGTGAGCCGCTGAACAGGCCACGGAACCACGGGGCGACCGTGGTCCGGTAGTCGTAGCCGTGGCCGAACAGGTTGACGAACAGCGTCGGCACGAACCCGGTCAGGATGATGACGAGCAGCAGGATCAGCGCCAGGTAGTCGACCGGGCTGGTGGTCGCGCGCACTCGGGGCACCAGCAGTCGGCGCCCGGCCAGGATGACCACCCCGATGGTGATCAGCACCGCCGCCAGCGTCCCGGCGCCGGCCGAGAACCACCGGTAAGCCGTCTCCGGTATGCCGATCGCATGGGTCCAGCGTTCCGGGATCAGGATGCCGATGACGTGGCCGGCGATGGCCGCGAAGGTGCCGTAGTGGAACGCCGGGGCACCCCACTTGAGCAGCCGCCGCTCCTGCAACTGAGTCGACCGGCTGGTCCAGCCGAACTGGTCGTAACGCCAGCGCCAGACGTGGCCGACCACGAAGATGCCCAGGGCGAGGTACGGCAGCGCGACCCAGAGGAACACCTGCCAGCCGGTGGTGTTGCTCATCGGGAGGCCTCCAGGTACTCGGGTGGCGCGAACGGCTCCAGGCCCACGTCCTCGGCTGGCGGGCCGGATTCCCAGAAGCGCTGCACCAGGGCGTGGTCCAGCCGGCGCAGCGCGGGCAACTGGGCACAGACGGCCGCGACGACGTCGGCGTAGGGAGACGGGGCCTCCCGCAGCCCTCGCTGCAGGAGCTCCAGGTCAGCGCGGTGGGAGCGGAGCAGCTTCTCGCCGCGCGGGTGCAGCGCCGCGAAGTCCAGCACCAGCGGCAGGTAGTCCGGCAGTTCCCCGCCAGGCTCCCCTTCCCCCTTCACGGGGTCGAAGCCGGCGGCCCGGTAGGCGGCCTTGAACGCGAGCATGGCCATGCCGCGCTTGCGGGTGTCGCCGTAGCGGTAATAGGTCAGGTACAGCGCGCACCGCCGCCGCAGGTCGAAGGTCTCCACGTAGTGCCTCGCGACCGTATCCGGCGAGGTGCGGCCCAGCCACTGCAGGAATATCCCGAACGGTTCCCGGCTGCTTCTCGGGGCATCCCTGGCTGCCTCAGCCAACTGACCGAGCCCGTCGAACAGCGCGATGGTCGGGTACTGCAGCAGCACCGAGGCCAGCTTGTACGGGCTGATGCTCATGACTCGCTCCGGGGAGACAGGTTCAGGTGCAGCCGGCCGTCGTCGTCGCGGAACTCGGGATTCTCCGGCGGGTGGAACTCGTCCGGGCCGCCGGGCTGGGCGCAGAACAGCTGCTCGTGCTGGGCCATCAGCCGCCCGGCGTCCTCGGCGTGCGCGGGCGGGATCACGTACCGCTCCTCGTACTTGGCGATGGCCAGCAGCCGGTACAGGTCCTCCAGGTCCGCCTCGGCCGCCCCCACCGACTCGGCCAGCCCGTCGGGCACCTCAAGGCCGAGCTGGCCCGCGCGCATGACCGTGCGGACGGCCGCGAGCGTGCGCAGCACCCGGCGGACCGGGCCCGGATCGCCCGCGGTGAACAGGTTGGCCAGGTACTCCGCGGGCACCCGCAGCGCCTCGATGGCGGCGAACACCTGGTCAGGATCCTCGGCGTCGTAGCCAGCCGCGGCGACCGTGTCGGCGACCGGGGACAGCGGCGGGATGTACCAGACCATCGGCAGCGTCCGGTACTCCGGGTGGAACGGCAGTGCCACCCGGTGCCGGGCGATCAGCGCGTAGGTCGGCGAGCGGCGAGCGGCGTCCAGCCAGTCGGCCGGGATGCCCTGCCGGGCGGCCTCGGCCTGCACGTGCGGGTCGTCCGGGTCGAGGAACACCGACAGCTGTGCGTGGTACAGGTCCCGGGGATCTTCGGTGGCCGCGGCGCCGAGGACCTTGTCGGCGTCGTAGAGCACCAGGCCCAGGTAGCGCAGCCGGCCCACGCAGGTTTCCGAGCAGATCGTGGGCTGCCCGGCCTCGATGCGGGGGAAGCACAGCGTGCACTTTTCCGCCTTGCCGGTGCGGTGGTTGAAGTACACCTTCTTGTACGGGCAGCCCGACACGCAGAACCGCCAGCCGCGGCAGCGGTCCTGGTCAACCAGCACGATCCCGTCCTCTTCGCGCTTGTACATCGCGCCGGACGGGCACGAGGCGACGCAGGACGGGTTGAGGCAGTGCTCGCAGATCCGCGGCAGGTAGAACATGAAGACCTGCTCGAACGCCAGCTTCACGGCATCGCCGAGCCCGGCCAGGTCTGGGTCGCCGGCGGCGTGGCCGGGGCCGCCGGCCAGGTCGTCGTCCCAGTTGCTGCCCCACCGGACGCGCATGTCCTTGCCGGTGAGCGCGGAGATCGAGTGCGCGCTCGGGGTGAGGGTGCCAGGCGGGGCCTGGATGATGGTCTGGTAGTCATACGTCCACGGGTCGCCGTAGTCGTCAATCGTAGGGAGGTCGGGGTTGTAGAAGATGGACAGCAGCTTGCGGAGCCGCCCGCCGGCCTTGAGCTGGAGCCGTCCCTTGCGGTCCAGCGTCCAGCCGCCGTTCCACTGCTCCTGGTCTTCGTACCGTTTCGGGTAGCCGACACCCGGCTTGGTCTCGACGTTGTTGAAGTAGACGTACTCGAGTCCGGGGCGGTTGGTCCAGGTCTGCTTGCAGGTGACCGAACAGGTGTGGCAGCCGATGCACTTGTCGAGGTTCATCACCATGCACATCTGGGCCTTGATCCGCATCAGAACTCGACCTCCTGGGAACGGCGGCGGATGACGGCGATCTCGTCGCGCTGGTTGCCGGTCGGCCCGTAGTAGTTGAAGGCGAACGACAGCTGGCCGTAGCCGCCGATCAGGTGCGTGGGCTTGATCACCAGCCTCGTCAGCGAGTTATCGGACCCGCCGGGCCAGCCGGATATCTCCGACTTCGGGGTCATCAGGTGCCGGTCCTTGGCGTGGTACATGTACACCGTGCCCTTGGGCATCCGGTGGCTGACCACCGCGCGGCAGGCGACGACCCCGTTGCGGTTCCAGGCCTCGATCCAGTCGTTGTCACTGGCGCCGATCGCCGCCGCGTCCTGCGGGGACAGCCAGATCACCGGGCCGCCACGGAACAGCCGCAGCATGTGCAGGTTGTCCTGGTACTCCGAGTGGATCGACCACTTGGAATGCGGGGTGAGGTACCGCACGGTCACCTCCGGGCGGCCGTCGTCCGGCAGGCCCTGGTCCCCGAAGTGTCTGCGGTAGTCCAGCGGCGGCCGGTAGCCGGGCAGCCCCTCGCCGTACTCGGCGATCCAGTCGTGGTCGAGGAAGAAGTGCATCCGCCCGGTGAGGGTGTGCCACGGCTTCTTCCGCTCGACGTTCACGGTGAACGGGGAGTAGCGCCGGCCGCCGGTCTCGCTGCCGGACCATTCAGGTGAGGTGATCACTGCCCGGGGCTGTACCTGCGTGTCGGCGAACGTGATCTTGTCGCCGGCGCGCTCGGCCGCGAGGTCGGCGAGCGGCACGCCGGTGCGTTTCTCCAGCTCCTGCCAGGCCTGAAGGGCGATCTCGCCGTTGGTGGTGCCGGACAGCGCCAGGATCGCCTCGGCCATGTGCACGTCCCTGGCCAGCGACGGGCGGCCGTCCGCCGCGCCGCCGCGCACGGTGCCGTTCGCGCGGCGCAGGTAGTCCACCGCCTTCGCCGGGACCCAGGTGACTCCCTTGACCGAGCTGCCGAGGGAATCGGTCAGCGGGCCGAGCGCCGCCATCTTGGCCGCGGTCTGCGGGTAGTCCCGCTCGACGGTGACCAGCCGCGGCATCGTCACGCCCGGGACAAGGGACCCCGGCTCCGGCACCAGGCCGCCGGGCTGGGCCAGCTCGTCCGGCGTGTCGTGCATCAGCGGCGCGGCCACCACGTCGGTGCGCGTGCCCAGGTGCCTGGCGGCCAGCCGGGAGAAGTCGGCGGCGATCGCGTGGAACGCGTCGAAGTCGGTGCGGGTCTCCCACGGCGGTGCGATCGCGGGATTGAACGAGTGCACGAACGGGTGCATGTCGGTGGTGGAGATGTCGTGCTTCTCGTACCAGGTGGCGGCGGGCAGCACCACGTCGGCGAACGTGCAGGTGCTGGTCATCCGGAAGTCGATCGCGGTCAGCAGGTCGAGCTTGCCGCGCGGCGCATCTTCCCGCCAGGTGACCTCGGACGGGCGCAGGTGCTCCGGCGACTCCTCGGCCCGGACCGCGTCGTGGGTGCCGAGCAGGTGCCGCATGAAGTACTCCATGCCCTTGCCCGACGAGCCGAGCAGGTTGGCCCGCCAGACGGTGAGCACCCGCGGCCAGTTCGCCGGGTCGTCGGGGTCCTCGGCGGCGAAACGCAGCCGGCCCTCGCGCAGCTCGCGCACCAGGTACTCCGGGACGGGGACTCCCGCCCGTTCGGCCTCGTCGCAGAGGTCCAGCGGGTTACGGCCGAACGCCGGGTGTGACGGGGTCCACCCCAGGCGGGACGCCTGCGCCACGCAGTCCGCGAACGTCCGCCCGGCGAACAGCCCGCGGCCGAGCGGGCTGGCCAGCTCGGCCGCGCCGAACTGCTCGTACCGCCACTGGCCGGTGTGCAGGTAGAAGAACGAGGTGCCGGTCATGTGCCGGGGCGGGCGCTGCCAGTCCTGCGCGAACGCCACCTGCTGCCAGCCGGCCAGCGGCCGGACCTTCTCCTGGCCGACGTAGTGGGCCCAGCCGCCGCCGTTGACGCCCTGGCAGCCGCACAGCATGATCAGCGTCAGGAACGTGCGGTAGATCTCGTCGGAGTGGAACCAGTGGTTCGTTCCCGCTCCCATGGCGATCATCGACCGGCCGCGGGATAGCTCCGCGTTGCGTGCGAACTCCCGCGCCACCCGGGCCGCCGCCGCGGCGGGCACGGACGTGATCGCCTCCTGCCAGGCGGGGGTGCCCGGCGTGCCCGCGTCGTCGTACCCGGTCGGCCACTCGCCGGGCATGCCCTCCCGGCGGACCGCGTACTGCGCCATCAGCAGGTCGAACACGGTGGTCACGAGGCGGCCGTTGACCCGGATGGCCGGCACGCCGCGGCGGACCGAGCCGCCGCCCTCAGTGGGCCCGGCATCGAACCTGGGCAGGTCGACCGGGACCGCCTCCGCGTGACGGCCGTACAGCGTGAGCGCGGGGTCGGTGCCGCCGAGGTCCAGGTTCCAACGGCCGAGGCCCGCCTGGCCGAAGCGGAACCCGAGCGAGCCGTTCGGCACGGCCGGATTGCCGGTCGCGGCATCGAGCACGACCGTCTTGTGCGCCGCGCCCTCGCCCTGGTCGCCGAGGTCGCCCGCGGTCAGGAAGCGGTCGGGCACGTACCCGTCGCCGCGTTCGCGCAGTGTGACCAGGAACGGCGCGTCGGTGTAGGTCTTGACGTAGCCGGTGAAGTACGGGACCTGGCGGTCGCGGAAGAACTCGGTCAGGATCACGTGCCCCATCGCCATCGCAAGGGCGCCGTCGGTGCCCGGCGCGGCGGGCAGCCAGTCGTCGGCGAACTTGGTGTGGTCGGAGTAGTCCGGGGAGACCACCACGACCTTCTGCCCCCGGTACCGGGCCTCGGTCATGAAGTGCGCGTCCGGGGTGCGCGTGATCGGCAGGTTCGTGCCCCAGACGATCAGGTAGGAGGAGTTCCACCAGTCGCCGGACTCCGGCACGTCGGTCTGGTCGCCGAACACCTGCGGCGAGGCGATCGGCATGTCGGCGTACCAGTCGTAGAACGACAAGATCGTCCCGCCGATCAGCGACAGGAACCTGGTGCCCGCCGCGTAGGAGACCTGCGACATCGCCGGGATCGGGGAAAACCCGACGACGCGGTCCGGCCCGTAGGCCTTGACGGTGTGCACGTGCGCGGCGGCGATCAGCTCGCTCACCTCAGGCCAGGTGGAGCGGACAAACCCGCCCTTGCCGCGGGCCTGTTTGTAGCTTTGCGCTTTGGCCTGGTCGCCGGTGATCTCGGCCCAGGCGGCCACCGGGTCGCCCAGGCGCTGCCTGGCCTCGCGCCAGAGCCGGAGCAGTTCGCCCCGCACGTACGGGTAACGGACCCGCGAAGGGGAGTAGGTGTACCAGGAGAACGACGCGCCGCGCGGGCAGCCGCGCGGCTCGTACTCCGGCGAGTCGGGACCGGTGGACGGGTAGTCGGTCTGCTGAGTCTCCCAGGTGATGATCCCGTCCTTGACGTACACCTTCCACGAGCACGACCCGGTGCAGTTCACCCCGTGGGTGGACCGCACCACCTTGTCGTGCCGCCAGCGCTCCCGGTAGAACTCTTCCGCGCCCCGGCCGCCCTTGCGGTGGACCTCGCGGAAGTCCTGGCTCGGGGTGCCGCCGGGCACGAAGTACTGGGCCTTGCGCAGCAGCTGCTCGACCGGTTCCCCGGCCGGCAGCAGGGGAGCAAGCAGGCCGCGGGCCTCCCTGTCGAGGGTGGCCGGTGCCTGCCTGTCGGGTGAGTCTTCGTGCCGTGTGATCGGTCCGGCCACCTGGCCCCCTTGCTTGTTCCCTTGTGAGTTCTGCGGCCCTGGTTGCGTCTCTCGGGGCTACTCCTACCACGGAGATCCCGCCGGGACGCAAGACCCAGCGGGAACGGCGACCAGCCTAACGGCCCCGGCTTGCAGCTTCCCTGCAGCTTTCAGGCTTCGCAGCGGGGGTGCCAGCGGTCGGCGAGCTCGCGCAGCCGTGGCACCAGGACCAAGTAGCCGTCGTGCCGTGCCCGGTCCAGGGCTGCCGCGGCGGTCGCGGCGCACGCCAGGCTGTCGCCCTGGCTGGCGAGGAGCTCGGCCTGCGCCCACCGGGCCTCGTGCCGGGTGAGCGGCGTTCCCCCGGCCAGGGCGGCCTGGACGTGCGGCGCGGCTTCGCCTGGCCGGCCCTGGCGGGCGAGTGATGCGCCGAGCCGGGCCGCCGCCCAGGCGCGGAACAATGGGAGGCCCTCGGCGGCCTGCAGCGAGCTGCGGTAGGCGGAATCGGCGCGGCCGGTCAGCCCGGCCGCCTCGCAGGCGATCCCCAGGCCGCGGTGCGCGGCGGCGGCCCACTCCGCATGCCCGATGCGGGCGGCGATGCCGGCCGCCTGCTCCGCCGCGTCGATCGCCTCGGCGGCCCGGCCGAGGGCGGCCAGGGCCTCAGCCCGGTGCCACAGGCACTCGGCCTCGACGGCCGGGTGGCGGGCCGAACGGGCCCAGGCGAGAGTTTCCCCGATCTCGGCCAGGCCGTCGGCGGCCCGGCCGAGCAGGGCGAGGACGTGGCCCCTGGTGGCGCGCGGGCTCCACAGCCGCATTACCTCGCCGGGGGTGACCGCCAGGCGGACCAGGCGGTCAAGCTGGTCGGCGGCGTCCCGCAGCCTGCCGGCAGTGAAGCATTCCATGGCGTGCCAGTACAGCAGGCGGGCACTGCCGCGGCTGTCGCCGGCCTGGTCCAGCAGCCGGGCTGCCCGCCGCGCCCGGTGCCGGGCGCGGGCCAGGTTGCCCTCGGCCAGGTCGATGATCGCGCCCGCTGCCAGGGCCTGGCCCAGGGCGGCGGGCTGGCCCCCGGCTTCGGCGATCGCCAGGGCGGCCAGCCCGCTGCCGCAGGCGGCGTCCGCGGTCCTGGCGTCCAGGATGGCCAGCTGGGCCAGTACCTGGGACCGGAAGGCGGGATCATCGAGGTCGTCCAGCGCGGCGGTGAGGTCGGCGCGGGCCGCGGTGAGCTGCCCGGCGCGGCGGCGTGCCTCTGCGCGTGCCTCCAGCAGCGCTGCCCGCGCACGGCCGGGCGGGCTGAGTGCCAGCCCGGCGTCCGCCAGCCGTATGGCCTCACGGTCGCGGATCCGCTCCAGCTGGCTGCGGGCGGCGGCCGCATATGCCGTCGCGGCGTGGTCGTGGTCGCCGCTGGCGGCCAGGTGACGGGCGGTTTCGGCCGGGTCGGCGCCGCACTGCCGCAGCGCCTCGGCGAGAAGCGCGTGGAACCGGGCTGCCGCAGCGGGGGTAACGGCGGCGGTGACCGCCTGACGGACCGGGCCGTGGCGGATCCACCAGCCCCGGGGCCCGGGACAGGCCAGTCCGGCGCTGCCCAGTCCTTCCAGGGTGTCCAGTGCGGCGCGCTGGCCGCTGCCGCTCGCGGCGGCGAGGAGCGCCGGCGGCGCCGGGCGGCCGAGCAGCACGATCAGGGCCAGCATGTCCCGCCACCGGGAGGGCAGCCCGGTCAGCCGGTTTCCCGCGGCCTGCCCGATCCCGGCGGCGACGGCCTGTGCGGCCCCCGCGGCGTCGCCGCCCTGACGCAGGCGCCACTTCCCGGCGCTGTCGCGTGTGATCTTTCCCTGCCGGGCCAGGGCGGCGATGACCTCGGTGACCGTGAACGGGGTGCGGCCGGCCTGCCTGATGACCGCCTCGGCCAGCAGCTGGTCGCTGAACAGGCTCCTGATGAGGCCTGCTGGAAGCGGGCCGAGGGTAAGGCCGGCTACCTGGTCACCGGGTATGCCGAGTGCCTCGGCGGGGTCGAAGCCCGTGCTGGCGCCTGCCCCGTACGCGGCTGCCAGGCTGACGCTGTCCAGGCGGCGCAGCAGGAGGCCCAGCACGGTGAGGCTGGCCGGATCCGCCCACTGCAGGTCATCGACCGCGATCAGGCAGCGCGGCCGGGCCGCCGCCGCGACGAGGCCGACCGCGCCTTGCAGGGCGAACGCGCGGCAGGTTCCCTCGTCCACGGCGCTTTCCGCGGTGGCGGCGACCCCCGCCAGGCCGGGTACCGTCTCGCGCAGGGCGGCGGCCTCCGGCCCGGTGACCCCTGACCGCAGGTCCGGCAGCAGGGCGGCGGCCTGGCGGAGCAAGCGGCCCGCCAGCGACCATGCCTCGTCCTGGTCCGGGGCGAATGCCGGTGCGGCCAGCACGGGAACGTCCGCCCGCCGCGCTGCCTCCGCCAGCAGCGCCGACTTGCCGATGCCGCCCGGCCCGGTGACCAGCACGACCCGCGGGCCGTGACCCGATGCCGCGGCCGCGATCGCCGCGCACTCCTCCTCCCGGCCCAGGAACGGGTCCGGGCCGGGAGGGGAACCGTGCGGCCTGGCCGACCGCGCCGCGCGGGAGGAGGCCGGCTGACCGCGTGCGGGCTGGCCTTCGAGAGCGCGCTGGCGGATCTCGAGGGCCTGCGGCGTGGGATCCAGCCCGGTCTCGGCGGCCAGGCGGTTCCGGTACCGGTCGAAGGCTGCCAGCGCCCCCGCCTGGTCCCCGGCAGCGGCAAGCGCACGGACCAGCAGCAGCACCGAGGACTCGCGAAGCGGCTCGGCGGCGGTAGCCTGCATGGCCCAGGCCGCAGCCTCCCCGGCGGGGGGGACGGCACCGGCGCTCTCCAGCGCAGCCGTCGCGGCCCCGTCCAGCGCGTCCAGGTAGGCGAGCGACAGGAGCCGCCGGCCGGCTTGCGCCCAGTCGGCGTAGGTGTCCTCGGGGAGCGGCTCGCCGCGCCAGATACCGAGCGCAGCGCGGAACGAGGCGAGACGCTCGGCCGGGCGTGCGGTGCGGGCAGCCTGGCCGGCTTGCACCGCGGACAGGAATGCCTCGGCATCGACCCAGCAGCGGTCGTCGTCAGCGAGGGCATACCCGCCCGGGCCGGTCCGGACCAGGGCGCGGTCGCCCATCGCGCGGCGCAGTCGGCTGACCAGGACCTCGATGTTCCCCGCGGGATCGGCCGGGGGATTGCCCGGCCACAGCGCGTCGGCGATCTGCTCTTTGACGACCAGGGCCCCGCGCTGCAGCGCCAGCAGGCGCAAGAGGCGGCGGGCCAGCCTCCCGCCGAACGAGGCCAGCGCGATCTCCTGACCGTCGCGCTCCACCGCGAACCGGCCGAGCAGCCTGATCCGGATAGCCTCGGCACCGCCTGGCGGCGGCCCGCCGGGAGCAGCGGTCGGCGACCGGCGCGGTACGGGGACGCCCCGCAGGGAGCTGGCCGCGGGCGAACGAGCTCCGGCTGCTGCGGTCATGGCGAATTCACCTGCCCGGCAGGACCCGCGTGACCGTCCTCGGTTTTCCTGGCTCGCAAATCCCGCTGCCTCCCTCCGCCGTGACAGTGCCCGGGCCGTGCATGGAAACGATCAGGTTAGCCCTGCCCGCGGTAAGGGCGTGCCACACCGGCCCGAGGCGTTAGCACGGGCACACCCTGGTAGGCGCTCGCACGCAGGACGCTAGGCCTGTCCGGGTACCGCTGCCAGGGGCCAAAGTCCCGTCTTCCGCGGCCTGAGCGAAGCGAGAGGGTCACGTTGCGATGACGGTGCCGAGGGCGAGCAGCGCCAGGCTGAGCGCGGCGATCGCCGCGCGCAGGACGCTGGCGTTCCGCGCGCCCCGCCGTACCCTCGCCGTCAGCTCGGGGTTGTCAGGGGCACGGAGCGCGTCTCGCCGAAGCCGGGTCATCCGGCGCGCCTGCGCCATCCCGGCGACAGTCGCGGCCACCAGGCCAGCCGCGACCACGGCGCTGGCGGCGAGCTGCCCGTCCCAGCGGTAGGCAGACGCCAGGACCGCCCCGCTGGCCAGCGCGATCACCAGGGCCAGCCCGCCGGCCAGCCCGTACGCGCGGCCCAGGCCGCGGAAGAACGCGACCCGCTCGGCCGGCCGCAAGGTGGCGTGCGCGACCCTGGCCACCACGAAGATAGCGACCAGGCCGCCGACCCAGACGGCCGTCGCCAGCACGAGCACCGCCGTGAGCGCGGTCTCGGCCGGCTGCGGCAGCGCCAGGACCGGGCTAGCGGTCACGGCGCCGGTTCCAGCGCGGCGCTGACGGTGACCTTCGCCCCGGCGAACAGCCGGGAGACCGGGCACAGCTCGCTGGCCTCGCTGATCGCCGCGTCGAAGCCGGCCGCGTCGAGTCCCGGGATGCTGGCGGTCACGTCGAGGTGGGAGGAGACGATGGTGGGGACGCCGCCGGACTCGTCGAGGGTGACGGCGGCGGTGACGGCGAGCCGCTGCGGGACGACCTTTCGCTCGCCGAGCCGCAGGGCCAGCGCCATCGCGTAGCAGGCCGAGTGCGCCGCGGCGGCCAGTTCCTCCGGGCTGGTCCTCCCGTCCGCCTGCTCGGTCCGCGACGCCCAGGTGACGGGCAGCCCGCCCGTCGCGCCGCTGCCCATCCGCAGCGTCCCGGCGCCGCTGGCCAGCGGTCCTTCCCACGTGGTCTGCGCCGTTCGTACCGCGATAGCCATGAAAATCTCCCGATGCGCTAGTTGGTTACCTTGACTGGTGTAAGCCTGATCGTCTTTGCCGCCCCCCGCCGGTGGTGCAGGCACTCGCAGCGGCTCCGGAATCAGGTGGCTGCCTGGCGGCGGGTGACCTGCATCCGCCACCGGGCCGGCCCGTCTTCCAGGACCGTGAACTGGTAGCCCCCCGGGCAGAGTTCGCTGATCTCCCGCCATACCTGATCCAGGCGGGCTGCGGACTGCAGTTCGACCTGCTCGCCGCGCCCCATCCGCAGCAGCCGGTCCACGGCCGCGTCGACGGCCTGTCCCGATGGAAGCGCGTCCAGGTCGACCGCGGGTCCTACGGTGAGCAGGTACCACTCGTGCGGGTGGCCGCCGAGGGTCACGGTAGCCGGCACGCCCTGCGCCCGGCGGCCGGACGCGAGCAGGGTCTCCTCGTTACGCAGGTGACGCTCGAGCTGCGTGACGAAGTCGCGGACGACGGCGGCGAGCCGGGCGGGAGCCATGGGCTGTTCCCCGGAGGCCGCCCGGGTCAGCAGCTCAGCGGCGGCACGCAGCCGGACGTGATCACGGGCCAGCCCGGCCGCCGCCTGGGCGGGGACAGCCGGGAACAGCAGCGCCTCTTCGTCAGATGCCTGCCGCAGCACCTCGGCCCGGGCGTAGCCGGCCAGCGCCGTCAGTTCCGCACTGGGCCACCGGCCCTGCTCGGCGGCGGCCAGCAGCTTCTCGGCGCTCGTCGTGACCTGCCACAGCACGAGCACGTGCTCCTCGGCCAGCGTCAGCGACGGCCGCGCGGCCAGCCCGGCCGGTCCCGGCTGCCGCCCCTGCGATGGCGCAAGGTTCACTGCAGTCATAATCACCCTCCCTTGGTTAATTTTCACTAAAGCTATGGTAAAAAATATCCAAGGGCCTTGTCAATGGAGGCACCAGGGTGATCTCCGGCACGGGCGGCGGCGGGCGCCAGGCCCAAGGGCCGGGCCAGCCGCACGTTCAGGCAAGACAGGCCTCCCTGGCCAGAAGCTGCGCGGCAGGTCCGGCCGGGTCGCGCGGTTAGCCGCGGCAGGCGCCCGCGTGCCACAGGCCCTATTTTAATGAGAACCGTAGTATATAAGACGGAGACCCTGACCAGGGGCTGGGCCATAGAAGGGCAGGTGAGGCGATGGCCTCCGTGGACAAGGCAGTCAGGCCCGCACAGGCCCGGGAGAGGCTCGCGGCCCGCCACGCCGAGATGCGGCAGGTCCTCGATCACTGGGCGGGCGTGCTGTCCGCCGCGGCGGACGGCGGCAGCCCGGTCCGCCCGGTGCGGAGCCTGCTGCGGGCATTCCTCACCGACGAGGTGCTGCCCCACGCCCGCGCCGAGGAGCGCACGCTCTACCGGGCTGCCCGCCGCGACCCCGGCATCGGCCTGCTGGTGCAGGACCTGACCAGCGAGCACCGGCTGCTCGCGTCGATGGCCGCCAGGCTGGCTGAGCCGGCGCGGCCAGCGGACTCCGCAGCGCAAGCCGCGGCGATCAGCGCCCTGTTCGCCAGTCACGTGGCCAAGGAAGACTCCCTCCTGCTGCCAGCGCTGGAGCGCTCCGGAGCCGACCTGCCGGCCATGATCGGCCGGGAACCCTGCCTGGCAGGCAGCCAGTGCGCAGCGTGACCTGCTGCCTCACTGCCGGGATCGCAGTCCGATGCGGCACGCCGCCGGCAGGCACGCTGCCGTCCGCACTGGCTCGGCGGCAGCCCGTTATCCGGCGGGCCCGCCGACGGGAGACGGCTGGGCGGGGGCGGCTGCGGGCGGGCGCGGGATGAGCCGCTCCCGGTGGTTCTCCTCGGTGAGGTCGTGCAGGCGGGCGTGCAGGAGGTCGGGCAGGGTGATGACGCCGGTGACTTCCCCGGTGGCAGGATCGGTCACCGGGGCGCTGGTCAGGCCCGTCTCGGCGAAGAGGTAGGCGACCTCGCGGAGAAGCTGGCCCGTGCTGACGTTCAGTTGGCAGGGGCGTGCGGCCTCGGCCGCGGTGACGGGGGCTATGGCGCCCTCGGCCAGGCTGGCGAGTGCCCGCAGGGTGGTGACCCCGGTGAGTGCGCCGTTCGCGTCGGTAACGGGGATCAGGCGCTGGCCCGGCGTGTCTTGAAGCCGGCTCGCCAGGGACGCGAGGAGTCCCGGCGTGACCTGCTCGTCCCCCTCCACGGTGGCCGGCGTCTTGGCGTCGACGTCGCTGACGAAGAACGTCTCCAGCGGGTCGGTGGAGTACTCGCGGGTCAGGTGGAGTCCGCGGCGGGCGATCGTCTCGGTGAGGACCGACCGCTTGAGCACGAGCGCGGACAGGGCGTAGGCGCCGGTGGAGGAGATCAGCAGGGGCAGGATGACGGGCCAGGCGTGGGTGAGCTCGAGGGTGAATATCACGCCGGTCAGCGGGGAGCGCATGACGCCGCCGACGACGGCGGCGAGCCCGAGCATGGCCCAGAAGCCGGGGAAGACGTGCGGCAGGGCCATGCCCTCCGCGGCGCCGAGCGCCCCGCCGATCATGAAGACCGGGGCCAGTACCCCGCCCGAGGTGCCCGATCCCAGGGACAGGGACCAGATGAGCGTCTTGACGACCAGGATGCCGACGATGAGGGAGACGGTCGCGCGCCCGGTGAGCAGCTGGTCGATGACGTCGTAACCGACGCCGAGAGCGCGCGGCTCAGCGAGTCCGCCCAGTCCGATGACGGCACCGCCGATGGCGGGCCACCACATCCAGTGGACGGACAGCCTGCCGAAGGCATCCTCGGCCCGGTAGACGAGCCAGGTCGCGGCCACGGCGAGGGCGCCGCCGGTCAGCCCGACGACCAGGCTGAGCGCCTCGTCGGGGGTGGTCAGGTGCATTCCCGCGGTGCTGACGGGGAAGATCGGGCCGGCTCCGAGCAGGTAGCCGCGGCAGATCGTGGCTACCGCTACAGAGGCGACGACGGGGATGAAGCTGCGCGGCCGCCACTCGAACAGCAGCAGTTCGACCGCGAGCAGCACCGCGGCCACGGGGGAGTTGAAGGTGGCGGCCATGCCGGCGGCGGCGCCGGCGACGAGCAGGGTCTTGCGCTCGTCGGCGGTGAAGTGGCGCAGCTGGGCGATCATCGAGCCGATCGCCCCGCCGGTCATGATGATCGGGCCCTCGGCGCCGAACGGTCCGCCGGTGCCTATGCTGACCGCGGCGGAGACGGGCTTGAGCAGGGCGACCTTCGGGGCGACGATGCTGCCCTGGGTGAGGATCGCCTCGATCGCCTCGGGCATGCCGTGACCGCGTATCTTCTCCGAGCCGTAGCGGGCCAGCACGCCGACGACCAGCCCGCCGGCGACGGGTGCGACCAGCACCATCCACCAGGGGTGGTGCCCCAGGCCCGGGGATACGAGCGTGGTCCGCCACCGCTGGTAGAAGACCAGGTTGGTGATCAGCCCGATCAGCCGCAGCAGCGCGAGGGCGGCCAGCGCGCCGAAGCCGCCCACGACCAGGGCCCAGGCGGTGATCAGCAGCGTCCTCGGCCGGAGGGTGAAATCACCCAAGTGGTTGAGGTCCCGGTGTGTCGGGGATGTCACAGCGGCACCGGCCCGGATGCACCGACGGCGATAGCGTCGCCGCTGAGGCCGGCGAACTGGCGGGCGGCCCGCACGGCGGCCGTGTGGTCGGCGGGTGTCATCCGGTCCAGGACCGCACCGAGCAGCTCGTGGCGGTGGCTGAGCACGGCGTCGATCAGCCGGCGGCCGGCGGCGGTGGGCTCGACCGTGACGATGCTCCTGCTGCGCGGGTCGGTGCCGCGCTGGACCAGGCCGGCGTCCTGGAGCCGGTCCACCATGCGGGTGACGGCCGAGGGGGCCAGCCTCAGCTGGGCGGCGAGTTTCGACGACGGAACCGGTCCCAGCCCGTCCAGGGTGAGCAGCAGCCGGAACTGCGGCAGGCTGACGTGCCCGCCCGCGACCTCCAGGCCCTCAAGTGCGATCCCGATCAGCGCCCGGGTCAGCAACTCGAAAGCGGCGACGTCAGGCCGCTCCCCGGCCCTCTCGTTAACGTTTGGCAATGTTTTCACATCGACAAGTATTGCATATGTGAAGACTTGTCGATGCGAAGATCAGCGGCCCGGGCCAGGGACTTGCCCTGGCGGATCGGGGCAACGGCCGCAGTGCCTCGAGCGGGGCGGCCGTCAACCGCCGTTGCCGTCTGGGTGGATCTCCGGCGGGTGCCCGTGTGCGGGTGCACGCGTCGGTCGGCCGCGACTCCGCTCATCCTGGCGGGCCTGTCCGGCGCTATTATTTTTAGTAAAAACTAGATTTATTTACCGCCTTGCAGTGCGCCAGGCCGCTCGGCGGGACTCCGCCGTCACGGTGGGCCCGGGCGCGGACAGGAAGGGCAAGCAGGGCGGATGCCGGGCTGACACCCGGGTAGCAGTTGGGTGGATGTGATTGTGATGGGGCAGTTGGGCCGGGGCGGTACGCCGCTGGCGTTGCGGGCTCGCAGGCTGTGGCCGGACCGCAACCCGCTGCGGCGGACCGCGGATCGGGCCGAGTTCGCCGTTGCCGTGCTGCTGCTGGCGGCGTTCCTGGCCGGCGTGCCGCTGGCCGCGCTGGCCGCAGCCCACTGGGCGGCGGCGTCGGTGCTCCGGGCCGGTCGGCGCCCCGCCGGGCACGAAGGCCGGCAGTGCCGTGACGGTCTGGGCCGGCCGCTCGGGCCAGCTGACCACGGCGCCCGTCCCGGATGCCGACCTGGCCAGCCGGGTGCCGCTCGCCGCCCTGGCGGCGCCCGTGGCGCTGTCGGTGCTGCTGCTGGTCCTCTGGGCCTACGCCGGCATCTTCCTGGACTGGCGCCGGAAGGCCGCCTGGGACGCCGACTGGGAAGCCACCGAGCCGCAATGGAGCCGGCGCCGCTGACCACAGCCCCGCCGCCAGGACAACAGCGCAAGGAGCGGTTCCGTGGACGGGCCCGGCGCCGCCGCAGGTCAGGCCGCCGGCCTCGCATTGCTGCCCGTACAGTATTTCTATGTGCCACTAGATTTATTCTGCGCCATCATGGGAAGCTTCCCTGCGGAGGCACGCCGGGGAAACGGGGGGGTAGTGGGAGCGCCCACGCGACACCTGCGAGACGGCCCGTGCCCGCAGCCATGGCCCGCGGCTTGGCCGCGGCCGGCCCGTCCGCCGGCGATGTTCTCTCGCTCACATCCCCGGCGTTCCCTGTCTTTTATGCAACTTACTTGATAAAAACAATTATCACTGAAAATACGCGGCTACTGCCGGGCCGCCATCCGGAGGAGACGAGAGAATGCCGACGATCACGGCGACCGAGGCGTACGAGGCGATGCTGGAGCATCACAAGAGGCTGGGAGAGGAACTGGCCGGGCGGGCTGACGCCGTGTCCGGCGAGGTCGCGGCCGGGCGGCCGTACGGGGCCGCGGTGGCCGGCCTCGTCGCCTACCTGGCCGAGGAGGTGCTGCCGCACGCGGCGGCCGAGGAGAAGACCATCTACCCGGCCGCCGCGCGGGCCGGGCTGACCGGCACCGTCGAGGAGATGATCGCCGAGCACGTCACCCTGTCGGCACTCGGCACCCGGATCGCCGCCCTCACCGACGGCGAGGCCGCCGCCGGGCAGGCGCAGCAGATCGCCGGGCTGTTCACGGCCCACGCGGCCCGGGAGAACGACGTGCTGCTGCCCGCCCTGCTCACTGACAAGTCCGCGGACCTGGCCGGGCTGCTGGCGCAGATGCACGACAGCACCGGGCATGACGAGGCGCCCTCCCCGGCCGCGGGCCAGCCCGAGGACGCCCAGGCCACCGTGGTGTCCCTGCTGCTGCAGGCAGCGGCGGCGCTGGCCCGCGCCGGGGAGGCCGACCGTGCCTGCAAGATCGCCGCGTCGGCGTGGGCCGCGCTGCGCGGTTCCCGGCCCGACCTGGCGGCCAGGGTAACCGCCGCCCTGCACGGCCTTGCCCGCCGCACCGGCGAAGGCGCAGGCGAGCCGGGGCAGGACGCGGTGCTGGACGTCCGCGACCTGGCTCCGGCGCAGCGGCACGAGACAATCTTCAGTACCTACCAGGACCTGACCCCGGGCGCGGGCTTCGTGCTGGTCAACGACCATGATCCCAAGCCGCTGCGCTACCAGTTCGAAGCAGAGCACGCCGGCCAGTTCACCTGGCAGTCCCTGGAGAGCGGGCCCGAGGTCTGGCGGGTGCGGATCGGCCGCCCCGCTGCCGCGCACGGCGAGGCCGGGACGGGGGAGGAGGAACCCGATCTGGACGTGCGGCAGGTCAGCCACGCGCAGCGCCACGGGCTGATCTTCACCGCCTACCGGGCACTGCGCCCCGGCGCGGGCTTCGTGCTCGTGAACGACCATGATCCCAAGCCGCTGCGCTACCAGTTCGACGCCCAGTACGCGGGCGAGTACACCTGGGACTACCTGGAGACCGGGCCCAGGGTATGGCGGGTGCGGATCGGCCGCGCCGGCGCCTGAGCACCATGCACGGTCAGTACAAGCCGCCCGGCGGCAAGCGCGTCGTAGCCGGCGGGCGGCTGGCCAGAGTCCGGGCCAGCGGGGACCACTCCCCTGAGCCCGGCGCCGCCGTCCCGGCCGGGGCGGTGGCCACTGCGGTGCGGCAGCCGCTGACCCGGGCCAGCGGCTGGCGCGACTGCGACTGGCGGCTCATCCGCGACGAGCCGCAGGCACCTGCGCTGCACATGGCGCTGGATGAGGTCCTCGCCAGGGAAGTCGCGGCCGGCCGCCGCCCGCCGACGCTGCGGATCTGGGAATGGTCGGCGCCCGCGGTCGTCATCGGCAGCTTCCAGTCGCTGCGCAACGAGGTCGACGCCGCTTAGGCGAGACGGCTCGGCATGACCGTGGTGCGGCGGATCAGCGGCGGCGGCGCGATGTTCATCGAACCTGCCAGCACCATCACGTACTCGCTCTACGCACCGGAGTCGCTCGTGGCAGGCCTTTCGCTTGCCGAGTCCTACCGCTACCTCGATGACTGGGTGATCGCCACCTTGACCGGGGACCTGGGATTGTCGGCCTGGTACGAGCCGCTGAACGACATCGCCTCGGCCCGCGGCAAGATCGGCGGGGCCGCGCAGCGGCGGCTGGCGGGCGACACCCTGCTGCACCACGTGACGATGGCCTACGACATCGACGCGGACGCGATGACCCGGGTGCTGCGCGCCGGCCGGGAGAGGCTCTCGGACCAGGGGATCGCGAGCGCGGTCAAGCGGGTCGACCCGCTGCGCAGGCAGACCCGGCTGCCGCGCGCCGAGGTCATCGACGCGCTCGCCGTCCACTTCCGCCGCCGCTACGGCCTGACCCCGGACACTGTCACCGGTGGCGAACTGCGCGCCGCCTGCGACCTGGCCCGGGCGAAGTTCGCCAGCAGCCAGTGGACCGCCCGGGTGCCATGACGACACGGAACCCCGCTCCCCGCGCCGTCGCTGCCCGGTGCTGCGCCCCGGTGCTGCACCCGAGCCGGGCCTCCGTGCGCGGGCTCGCGCTGGCCTCGGTGATCGCGAACGCGGTCCTGGTCTGCACCGGCGCCGCGGTGCGGCTGAGCTCGTCCGGGCTCGGCTGCCCGGACTGGCCGCGGTGCACGCAGGCCAGCGTGGTGGCCGCGCACTCGGCCGGGCAGACCTCGCTGAACACCGCGATCGAGTTCGGCAACCGGCTGCTGACCTTCCCGCTGGCCGTGATCGCGGCGCTGACGTTCATCGCCTGCCTGCGCTACCAGCAGGGCGGCCGTCGGCGGCGCGACCTGGTGCTGCTGTCGGCCGCGCTGCCCGGCGGCGTGATCGCGCAGGCGGTGGCCGGCGGCATCGTGGTGCTCACCCGGTTGAACCCGGTCATGGTGGCGTCGCACTTCCTGCTGTCATCGGCGATCCTCGCGGCCGCCGTGGTGCTGCACGCGCGAGCGGCTGAGGGCCCCGGCCCCGCACAGCCGCTGGTCCGGGCCGACCTGCGGGTCCTCGCCGGCCTCCTGGCCGCGGTCACCGGGCTGATGCTCGCGGCCGGCACGGTGGTGACCGGGTCCGGTCCGCTGGCGGGCACGGTCATCGACGCCCACGGCCGCCGCACCACCGTGCCGCGGTTCCACTTTCCGCTGCAGGACGTCACCCAGCTGCACGCCGACATCGGCTGGTTCATCGGCGCGCTCGCGGTCGCCCTGGCGATCGGGCTGCACCTCACCGGCGCCCCGGCCCGGGCAGTGCGGGCCAGTCGCGTCGTCCTCGCCGGCCTGGCCGTGCAGGGGACGGTCGGCTACGCGCAGTACCTCAGCCACCTGCCCGCCGGGCTGGTGTGGGTGCACGTTTCGGTGTCGGCGGTGCTGTGGGTCCTCGTTCTCCGGCTGTACCTGTCCACCCGCGAACGCCCGCCGCTTCCGGCCACGGCCGTCACTCGCGCGGGCCCGGCGCCCGCAGCAAGGAATCCGCAAGCTCCCGGCGTAACCCTGGGAGCGGAAGAGGGAGTCCGATGACAACGCTCAGGCAAGCACCAGGCACAGGCACCCTGCCGCGTTCGCAGCGGACAGGGCCTGTCCTGGCGGGGTGGCTGTCGTCCACCGATCACAAGGTGATCGGGCACATGTACCTGATCACCTCGTTCTTCTTCTTCCTGTGCGCCGGCGTGATGGCCATGCTGATCCGGATCCAGCTCATGGGTCCCGACCAGCACTTCGTGTCCGCCCAGCAGTACAACGAGCTGTTCACCATGCACGGCGCGATCATGCTGCTGCTGTTCGCCACGCCGACGTTCGTCGGGTTCGCGAACGAGTTGCTGCCGCTGCAGATCGGGGCGCCCGACGTGGCGTTCCCGCGGCTGAACCTGCTCAGCTACTACCTGTTCGCCTTCGGCGGGCTGATCCTGCTGGCGAGCTTCCTGGCCCCGGGCGGGGCCGCGGCGTTCGGCTGGTACGCCTACGCGCCGCTGACCAGCGCGACCTACTCGCCAGGGATCGGCGCCGACCTGTGGATCATGGGCCTGGTGCTCTCCGGGTTCGGCACCATCCTCGGCGCGGTGAACTTTATCACCACGATCTTCTGCATGCGCGCCCCGGGCATGACGATGTTCCGGATGCCGATCTTCACCTGGAACGCGCTGCTCACCTCGATGCTGGTCCTGCTCGCCTTCCCCGTGCTGGCGGCGGCGCTGCTGGTGCTGGAGGTTGACCGGCGGCTCGGCTCGCAGGTGTTCGCCGCCAACAGC
>DASUBV010000030.1:0-7180 GCA_035763085.1 Streptosporangiaceae bacterium
GAAACCCATGCCCGGCATTCTGGGCCATGGCCGGGCCCGGATCATGGCAGATTACCCGGCCGGGGCGGCCGTCAGGCCGCGGCGTGCTCGGCTGGCAGGCGGGCGGGCGTGGTGGCGCTGCCCATGATGGCCGGGCGGACGAATTTCGGGGCCTTAGGCAGGGCCGTGTGCTCCAGGCGGGTCACGGTGAAGCCCGCCGCCTTGATGGCGTCGAGCGTGGGCCGGTTGCAGTCGCAGCACACCAGCAGGCGATTGAGCCAGTTCATCCGGTCCTGCAGCCGGGCGGTGCGCGCGTCATCGGCGCGCAGGTGCTCGATGAACAGCAGCTGCCCGCCGGGGCGCAGCACGCGCCGCAGTTCCCGCAGCGCCCGCGGCTGGTCGTCGACCCCGCACAAGACCAGCGTGGATACGGCCGCGTCGAAGCTCTGGTCGTCGAATGGCAGGTCCTCGGCGGGCGCGCGCAGGACCGTGGCGGACGGGCGCTGCTCCCTGACTCTTGATTCCAGGCGCCGCAGCATCGGTGGCTGGGGCTCGGTCAGGGTCAGCGAGGTGACCTCCGGTCCGTAGCAGGGCAGGTTCGCGCCCGTTCCGCCGCCGATCTCGAGCACGTCCCCGCTCAGCCCGGCGAGCAGGCGTTCCCGGAACCCGCCGAGTCCGGCCTTCTCGGCCCTGGCCATCTGGCGGTCGTAGGTGACGGCGAAGAACTTGGTCCGCAGGCTCATCAAAGTCGCGGCGCGGAACCCGGCGTTCAGGCCGGGGAGGAAGCGCCGCTCCCTCCTTATCGCGTGTCACGCTTATCTGATCATGGCCGATTGGATAAGCTTTGGCCTTGTGAGGACGGCGTATAAGTGCCGGGCGTACCCGACAGCGGACCAGCAGCAGATGCTGAGCCGCACGTTCGGGTGCGTGCGCGTCGTCTGGAACCGGACGCTGGCGTGGCGCCATCAGCGGTATCACGCCGAGCAGGCCAGGACGAGCTTCCTCCAGGCCAACGCCTACCTGACCGCCATGAAGCGCGAGCCGGAGCTGGCGTGGCTGAGCGAGGTGTCCTCGGTCCCGCTCCAGCAGGCGATCCGGCACCAGCAGGTCGCCTACACCAGCTTCTTCGCTGGCCGCGCCCGCTACCCCCGGTTCAAGTCCCGGAACGGACGGCAGTCCGCCGAGTACACCCGGTCGGGCTTCCGCTATCGCGACGGCCGGCTGTTCCTCGCCAGGATGGACGCGCCGCTGGCGTTCACATGGTCGTGGCCGGACATCGACCCGGCCACGCTGGACCCGACCACGGTGACGGTCTCCCGTGACCCGTGCGGACGCTGGTACGTCTCCTTCGCCGCGGACCTCCCCGACCCCGGTCAGCTTCCCGCGACCGGGGCCGTCGTCGGCATTGACCTGGGCATCAAGGACTTCGCGATCACCTCGGACGGGGTGAAGATTGCCAACCCTCGCAGCCTGGCGAAGCGTGAGCGGAACCTTGCCCGCTACCAGCGCCGGCTGGCCCGCTGCCAGAAGGGCTCCGCGAACCGGGCGAAGGCCAGGGCGAAGGTGGCTCGTGCCCACCGGAAGGTCCGCGCCTCCCGCGCTGACTTCCTGCACCGCACGTCGGCCCGGCTGGTCCGTGACCACGACGTGATCGTGATGGAAGACCTGGCCGTGAGGAACATGGTCCGCAACCGGAAACTGGCCAAGGCCATCAGCGACTGCGGGTGGGGCACCTTCCGCAGCATGGTCGAGTACAAGGCAGCCAGGGCCGGACGGCACGTGATCGTGATCGACCGCTGGTACCCGTCCAGCAAGACCTGCTCGGCGTGCGGGCACCTGCTCGCCGAACTCTCGCTTTCCACGCGGACGTGGCGCTGCCCGTCCTGCGGCACCCGGCATGACCGGGACGTCAACGCCGCTAAGAACATCCTTGCGGCAGGTCTTGCCGTAGCCAGGGGCACCCCTGGCGATGCCTGCGGAGCTGATGTCAGACACTCCGGGTCCTCCCGGGTGCAATCGGCCGTGAAACAGGAACCCCAGCTGGCGACGGCTGGAATCCCCGTCCTTCAGGGCGGGGAGTAGTCAAGGCTTCCTCGTCTCGGTTGAGCCCTGGTGGCGTCGCGGGCGCAACGAGGCCGCGGGTGGCGTCTCCTGAGGTCAATACCCATCTTCGATGGCTGCCGGCGTCCCGGCGGGGAAGAATGGCACCATGGCGGCCGCCGGGCTCCCGTCCGCCTGGCAAAGCGGAGATTCCGGACCGCATTTACGCTTGCGTCATGACGAGACCACTGCCGCGCAGCGCGCCGGCGGACCAGGGAGTCGACCCGGCCGCGATTCTCCGGCTCGTGGATGCGCTCGACGATCACCCGGCCATCGAGATGCACAGCCTGATGGTGGTGCGCCGCGGGCAGGTCATCGCCGAGGGCTGGTGGGCGCCTTACAGCGCCGGGCGGGTGCACCTGCTGTACTCGCTGAGCAAGAGCTTCACCTCAACGGCGGTGGCATTCGCGCAGGCCGAAGGACTGCTCGACCTCGACGACACGGTGCTGTCGCACTTCAGCGAGCTCGACGCGGAGGTCACCGACCCGCGCAGCCGCTCGATGAAGATCCGCCATATCGCCGCGATGGCCAGCGGGCACACCCGGGAGACGATGACCGAGGCGATGGCGCTCGGCGGCGGCGACCTGGTCCGCGGGTTCCTGCGCATCCCGCCGGATGAGGAGCCGGGCACGGCCTTCGCCTACAACCAGCCCTGCACCTACACGCTGGCCAGCATCGTGCAGAAGCACGCGGGCATGCCGCTGACCGAGTACCTGCGGCCCCGGCTGCTCGACCCGCTCGGCATCGGGCATGTCGGCTGGCAGCGCGACCCGGCCGGGCGGGAGCTGGGCTTCACCGGCCTGCACGCCCGCACCGAGGACGTCGCCCGGCTCGGCCTGCTGTACCTGCAGGGCGGCCGGTGGGACGGGGTCCGGCTGATCCCCGCGGCCTACGCGGCCGACGCGACGTCGAAGCAGGTCAGCAACCCGGGCGAGGATAGCCCGGACTGGCATCAGGGCTACGGGTTCCAGTTCTGGATGTCCCGGCACGGATACCGCGGCGACGGGGCCTTCGGGCAGTTCTGCGTGGTCCTGCCCGAGCAGGAGATGGTGATCGTCACCACCGCCTGCACGCCCGACATGCAGGCCATGCTCGATGCGATGTGGACCTGCCTGCTGCCCGGTGCCGGCAGCGCGGAACTGCCCGGCGCCGGGCCGGCGCAGGAGAAGCTGGCGGCCCGGCTTGCCGGGCTCAGTCTCCCGGCGTGCCCGGCCGGCCCGGCGCCGGGCGCCGGGCCGGGATGGGCCGGCGGCCTGTTCACAGTCACCGCAGGCACCACGGCCGCCGCGGTGCGCGCGCTCAGCGCGGTCGAGGTAGCACCGGACGCCGGCGGCTGGCGGATCACGCTCAGCGAGGCCGGCAACGAGCTGAGCCTCGCGGCGGGCGCCGGGGCCTGGACGGTGTCTGAGCCTGCCGACCGGCATGGCGCGACCATCCCGGTCGCCGCCTCGGGCGGCTGGGCCGGCGCCGGCACCTGGCGCGGCGAGGTCATCTTCCTGGAAACCCCGCACCGGATCGACATCACCTGCTCGCTGCCGGCCGGCACCGCGCAGGCCGCCTGGCGGCACCCCCCGCTCAGCAGCGGCCGGCTGCAGGACCTGCACTGCCCGCGCTAATGCGCATAGCATCGGCCCGTGGTGGCGTATGACGTGTTCCTGGCTGACTGCCCAGCGCGGACGACGCTGAACCTGATCGCCGGCACCTGGCCGGTGATCACGGTTGTCGCCCTGGGGCGGGGACCTGCGCGCTATGCCGAGCTGCAGGATCGCATCGGCGGCATCAGCAAGAAGATGCTGACTCAGACCCTGCGCAAGCTGGAGGCTAACGGCCTGGTCGAACGGCGGGTGCTGCGCACGGTACCGCCGGGCACCGAGTACCGGCTCACTGACCTGGGCCGCTCGCTGCTGGAGCCGGTTCGCAGTCTGTCACGGTGGGCTGAGGAGCACGCCGACGCGCTGCTGACGGCGCAGGATCAGTTCGCTGCCGCTGTCACCGGCTGACCGAGGGCACCGGCTGGTTCCCCACGCACTCGTAACGTTCCTTCCGTCATTCGTCGAGACGACCGGAGGAACGCGATGAGGATCGGAACGCTGGGCGCGGGGATGATGACCGAGGCGCTCGCCGGGCAGTGGGCGCGGGCCGGGCACGAGGTGATGGTGGGAGGGCGATCGCCGGGCAAGAGCGCGGCGCTGGCCGGGCGGATCGGCGCGCGGCCAGGGACGCTGGCCGAGGCCGCCGAGTTCGGCGACGCTGTCCTGCTGGCCGTGCGGCGGGAGGGGCTGGCGGACACGCTGCAGCAGGCCGGGGCGGAGAGCGGCGTGCTGGCAGGCAAGACCGTGATCGACTGCGGCAACGCCGTGGATACCACAGATTTCTCACTGGTCTCCTGGGAGGGCAAGTCGCTAGCCGAGCAAGCGCAGCACCTCGCCCCGGGCAGCCATGTGGTCAAGGCATTCAACCTGTGCCACGCGAGGGTCTGGCAGATGAGGCCGCCGGTCTTCCATGGCAGCCCGCTGGCGGTGCCGTTCGCCGGAGGCGACGAGGGCAAGGGCACCGCCCGCCGCCTGATCAGTGATCTTGGCTGTGACCCGCTCGACGCCGGTGACCTGCGCCAGGCCCGCCACCTGGAGGCCATGGCGATTGTGGTCATCCGGTTGCTGTTCGGCGGCCATGACCCGTACTCGGTGTTCGCGTTCACCAGCCCCGGACGAACCGGGCAGCCTGTCACGTCCCGGTGAGTTCGCTCGAGGCTGTGACCAGGTAGCAGCTCACGGAGCCGGGATCGGCGGCACCCGGATCCGGCGATGCTGTGTGGTGCAGGGACCGGTGCAGCGCGGGCTGCCTGCGGCCGATGCCGCTGCCGTGCTGTAGGCAGTGACCTGCCCGGACTCGTCCGCGACGAGGAGGTAACGCCCGGCGAAGACCGGCTGGGCAAACCCGCCCGCACTCAGCGGCACAGTGCCCAGGATGCGGCCTTTCGCCGCCCCCAGCAGGTAGACGGCGGGTGAGGATTGGCGGCACGGGGTCCAGGTGGCTACCGCCAGCACGCCGGTGGCCGCATCGAGCGCGGGGGTGCCCAGGACGCCGCAGCCCAGTCCTGTGGCCCACCTGATCTTGCCGGTGCCGGCATTCACCGCCCGGACAGATCCGCCGTAGGTCTTCCCGCTGATGCTCGTGACGTTGCCCGACAGGTACAGCCTGCCGGACCTGGCGTTCCAGACCGCTGACGTCAGGCACATGCCCTTTTTCTCGTGGGCAGGCGCGCCGACGCGCAGGGACCAGGCCGGCCCCTTGCTCAGGGCAAACCGGCGCAGCGCGTAGTAGCGGCCGTTCTTGTTGCACGCCCCGACGAGCCTGGCCAGCTTCCCGTGCACGGTGGCGTCGAAGAGCGTCGGCGAGCTGCCGAAGTCCAGGTCCGCCGCCTGCCCGAGCCTGAGCTGCCAGGCGCCCCGGAGCGCGAGGGCACGGGAGGTCAGCCGGAGAACGGAGTACGCGTGATACAGGTGCTTCCCGGTGAACTGCGGATCCCCGGTGGTCGCCCATACCCGGGTGCTGGACGCCGCCACGCTGCTCCACACGCTCGCGCCGACGTGGCCGGCCGGGACTGTCCAGAAACTGTGCTGCAGGCTGCCCGTCCGCTGGCTGAAGGACTGGATCCCGCCGCGCACGAACGGCTTATCGCAGCTGGAGGACACGCCCTCGTAGACGCGCCCGCTGGCGACCGTCGGCGATGCGTAGTTGTAGTACGCGCCCCGGACGGCCGCGCTTCCCCTGGCGCCGACCAGTGACTTCCAGACCCGGGTGCCGGTGGCCGCATCCAGGGCGTACAGGTAGCGGGCACCCGCGACGTAGACGGTCGGCTTCCTCGTCCGGGGGTCAGCTGCCACGGTGGCCGTTGCCACGATGCCGCGGGCGTTCTTGCACCTGCCGTTTCTGCCGGGCTCCTGGTAGTCGAGGGTGCGCTTCCACACGAGCTGGCCGGTCGACTCCCGCAGGGCATAGAAGTCCCCGTCCTGGGAGCCGATGAAGACCATCCCGTCCGCCACCGTCGGGCTGGCGCTGAAGCCGCCCGGCGGCTGGGTGCTCCTCGCTGGCGGCTCCTCCTGGAACGTCCACGCAGCCTGGAGACTGCCGGCATTGCCCGGCGTGATCGTCGCCGGCCCGGTCGTTGCCGACGGATGGCGGGCCCCGAACAGGTAGGCCGGCCAGCCCTGCCGCGCCGCGGCCGGCGCCAGGCGCTGCTGCGCGGCCGCCGGCCGCGGCGGCGCGCTGGCGGCCGCCCGTGCGGGGCCGGCCTGCGGTGGCAGTATCGCGACAACGGCGAGTACCGCGCCGGCGCCGGTGGCAAGACCAGCTGAGCGGCGCGCTAAATGGCTCATTCCAGGAATAACTTGTCTTGCTCGCACAATGCCCCCCGGCGGAACTGGATGTCAAAGGTTCCGCCGCAGAACTATAGCCTTCCGGCCGGGAGCCATGCCCGGCCAATAACCCTTTGCAGTACGGGTTTTCGGCAGGCTGGGGCTGTGACTCCGGGAGGGTCCCGGCAGCGGCTGACGCTGACTGCGGCGTGCACCCCTCAGGTCATGATGCTGCTGGATGTCCTGATCGTGAGCGTTGCCCGGCCGGCCATGCAGCGCGAGCCCCGTCTTTGGCCTGCGGGCCTGGAATGGGCGGTGGGTGCCTGCGCCCTGGCGCTGGCCCTGGCCGCCCTGATTCCCCGGGCGGCCATTTCGGGCGCACGCGCATATTCGTGGCGGGCGCCATCGATTTCCAGCTGGCGTCCCGAGCTGCCCTCTCTTGGCAGGAATCCCGGAAAGCCTAGGCAGAGGCCAGGAACAGGTAGCGGTTCAGGCTGAAGAAATAGTCCCGGCCGAGGCTGATCAGGTCATCCGCCCACGCGGCCGCCTCGTCGGGCGTGATGCCGCCGTGGCCGGGGACGAACTCGCTGATCATGCCGATCATCGACGCGCTGTAGCTGTTCTCGGAGCAGCTGGTGTTCAGCAGCGGGACCACCTGGCAGCCGGTGACCTGCAGCCCCGCGTCGGCCAGCAGCCCGGCGAGCCGGCGCGGCAGGTGCGGGTCAACGAGGTGGTCGTCCCAG
>DASUBV010000031.1:0-8936 GCA_035763085.1 Streptosporangiaceae bacterium
GTGACTGGCTGCGGCAGCGACCAGCTCCCCGCCACGCCAGGCCGCCGTATCGGCACCCGCGCAGCCGCGCACCTGCTCAGCGGCAAGTGCGGCCAGCCGGTCCAGGGCCCGCGTTTCCGAGGCGTCAGCGATCTTGAGCAGGTCAGCGCTCTGCGCGGCGAGATCCTTGCCGAGCACCTGGCGCCTCCTCTCCCCGCGGCCCGGTGCCGCCCTGACGGAGGCCGGAATGTCAGCTCCATTTTCCCACCGCCGTCAGGGCCAGAACAGCCCAGGATAGGCGGGCCCGGCGGCCAGTCAGCGCCCTCGTTCCCGGACGGCGGCCAGCGCGCACAGGCTCAGGCCAGCGCCGGCCAGCCAGGCCAGGCCGGCGTGCTGGGAGAGCCACAGCTGCGGGCTGCGCCGGTGCGCCTGGCTGCCGAATTCCCCGTGAGCGCCGTAATCGGTGCCCGCCCGGTCATCGACCGGCTCCCAGAGATTGTCCGGCCGCGCTGCGGCACGCTCGCTGGTCTGCTGACTGTCATAGCCGGTCCGGGCCAGGTACCGGTCCAGCAGGGCCGGGGCCAGCTTCTGGGCCAGCAGCGTCGCGGCGGTGGTCTCCCCTACCCAGTACTGCTTGCGGCCGGGGTGGTCGGCCGCGAAGGTGACGCCGCGGGCGGCGAGCTCGGGCTCGTAGATGGGCGGCACCGGCTGCGGGTGGCGGGGCAGCCGGGACCGCACCCAGGAGAACTGCGGCGTATTGACGGCGGGCAGCTGCACCACGGTGATCTGCACCTTGCTCTTGTCATGCAGCAGCTCGCAGCGGACAGACTCGGTGAAGCCGTTAATGGCGTGCTTGGCGCCGCAGTAGGCCGACTGCAGCGGGATGCTGCGCCCGCCCAGCGCCGAGCCGACCTGGACGATCGTGCCATGGTCACGCGGCGTCATCCGGCGCAGCGCGGCCATCGTGCCGTACACGTACCCCAGGTAGGTGACTTCGGTGATCCGCCGGAACTCAGCGGGCGAGATCTGCGTGAACGGCGCGAAAACCGAGGTGAACGCCACATTGATCCAGACGTCGAGCGGACCGAAGGCCGTCTCGGCCTGCGCTGCGGCGTCCTCGACCTGGCCGGGATCGGCGACATCGGCCTGCACCGCCAGGGCCTGCCCGCCGCCGGCCTGTACCGCAGCGGCGGCGGCGTCCAGGCCGGCCTGGCCTCGCGCCAGCAGCGTCACATTGGCATTCCTGCGCCCGTAGCGGGCCGCGGTGGCGCGGGCGACACCCGCGCTGGCACCGGTGATGACGACATTCTGGGTCATGAGCGCCGTGCTCCGTTCTGTGCCGGTTCCGCTGGCTTCCCGCGCTCCGGACTACCCCGGTCAGCCGGGTCAACCCTCTGGCGGCAGGCCGGCACCGGAGTGAGCGTCCAGTCGCATGTGCATCCGGATCCTGGTGCCACGCCGGCCGGTTCGCAGTTCCACCAGGTCACAGAGCTGATGGACGACCCACAGGCCCAGGCCGCCGGAGCAGGGCGACCGCCGGCGGCCCACCAGCGGGTCGGTGATCTGGCCCCGGTCACTGGTCTCGCAGATGACCTCCGACCGGGTTCGCCACATGTGCAGCATGCCGCCCTCCGAGGTGTGCCGGGTGGTGTTCGCCGCCACCTCGCTCACGGCGATGATCAGGTCGGCGAGCCGTTCCCCGGTCAGGCCGGCGCGCTCGGCGTAGTCCGCGACGGCCTCGCGCACCGCGCGCACATCCGCTGCGTAGGCCAGCCGCCGGGCCCGCGCGGGCGGCGGGGGCAGCGGGCGGGCCGCTCCCGGTCCGGCCGGTCCCGCGTAGCCGGCATTCGGCCGGGTCACCCCCGAGGTGCGCAGGAACGGGTGGGTCAGGGTCGCGCTGGCGATGACACGCGGGGCGAGCAGGCCGACGTGGTACGCGCACAGGACCTGGACCGGCAAGGCGGCGAAGGCCCGGTTGAGCATCGACTCGTGCAGCGCGGTCTCGCGCAGCTCAGCGGGTGACCGGCCGGGCCAGGCCGGCTCGGCCACGAACCGGGCCGGCTGGCGGGGATGGCGGTCCAGGAAGTCCCACACGGCCGAGATGATCCGTCCGGGATTGCGCCCGAGCTGGGTCATATCGGTGAATGTCACCTCCGGCCCGCTGCCATCCGCGGCAAGCCCGTCCCGGATCAGCTCGGCCGCCGGGCCGGGCACGGCCACCAGCGCGGGCTGGCCGCCGGACAGCCCGTCGCGCACGAACGCCTGCACGGCCGACCGGTAGTCGTCGGGCCCGTGATAGTAGACGGCCTCGTGCCGGAGCTGTCCGCCCGTCCTGCACCCCGCATCCGGTTCGGTCACGGGTCCGTCAGATCCGTGCCATGCACCACAGCGCCCCGCTCCGCGGCAGTTTCCTGCCCGCAGGCCTGCCGGTTATGCATCGCGGCGGGCGCCGCCGGCCTCCTTCTGGCCAGCGGCACGGCGCAGGCGGGCCTGATGTTTGACCGGAGTACTGCGGGTAGCCCGGCCCCATGGCATCACCGAGGGCGCATGGCCCGGCCGGGCGGCCGCCCGGCCGGCCGGCCGGCGGGCCCGGCGGCCGGCGGGCCGGAACCGGCGGGCTCGGCCCGGCCGGGCTGCGAGGGCCCGGAAGATCCCGAGCCGGACGGCGAGCCGGCAGCTGGGCCAGCCGCGGCAGTCTCAGGCGCGCTGGCCGGCGCCGGGCCGCCCGGCTGCGCCGCGCCGTCCGCCGTGCACGCGGCCAGAGCAGCGGAGACGTCATCGAACATCGGCAGCCGGTCGGCCAGCCCGGTGATCCACAGGGTCTTGGTGTAGCGGTACCGGGCCCCGGCCAGGGCGAGCGTCCCGCCGCGGACGGTGAGCTTCTTCCAGTGACCGACGATGACAGCCAGGCAGCTGGTGTCCATGAAGTCCACCGCCGACAGGTCCAGGATCACCAGCGCGGTAGCGCGCCGGGCCTCAGTCAGGCAGCTGTCGAGCTGCGGGCTGGTGATGATGTCCAGGTCCCCCCTGGCGGCGACGATCGTGACAGCACCCTGCCGCTGCGAGGAGAGTTCGAGTGCATCCACGTAAGCCCCCGTGAGGCGCGCGAGTCGGGACAGAAGGCGGCTTGTCCATCGTATGCTGCGGCGAAGCCGGGTAAAGGGGAGCACCAGGGGGCGTCAGCCCGCCTCCTGGCCGGGAGGTGGCCGCCGGGATGAACCGCGCAGGCACGCGACCGCCCGCATTCTCGGCTCACGGGCAGGGCCCGGGGGCTGGTCTCCGGCACGAGGCCCTGTTGTGTCAGGGACAGGCGGACTGCGTCGCCTCGGTCCTGCCCTTTATTCACGAGTGGCTCGCGCGGGCCCAGGCAGTGCTCGTCGGGGTTTCCGCCGGGCTGGCCCGGCAGCTGCGCCAGCAGGTGGACGAGCAGTCTGCTGTCTCTTTCTTCGACATGACGGAGCTGGGCCGTAATCCGGGCCGGATCATCCCGGCCATGCTCGACTTCGCCGGCACGAACCCGGGACGTGCCCTCCGGTATGTGAGCCAGCCATTCTGGGCCGGCCGGCCAGCCGCTGAGAATGTCGAGGCGGGCCGGCATGAGGCCCTGATTGAGCTGGCCCTGGCCGGCTGCCGCGCGACCGTCCTGTGCGTCTACGACCTCGCCACCCTCGACCAGGCGGCCCTGGGCTGCGCTGAGCAGACCCACCCCGTGATCATCTCCGGCGGCCGCACGCGATCCAGCCGGGGCTATGCGGGAACTGGCGTCGTCCCGCCGCAGTGCGACCGCCCGCTCGCGCCGCCGCCGCGCTCCGCGACCCGCCTGGCGTACTCCGCCGACCTTCGCCAGCTGCGCACCCTGGTCACCGACTGCGCCGCCAGCGCCGGGCTGGCGCCGGGCCGGACTGCCGACATGGTCCTGGCCGCCAGTGAGGTAGCTGCCAATACGCTGCGGCATGCTCGCGCTGACGGGATGCTGCAGGTCTGGCATACGCGCCGGGAGATCATCTGCCAGATCACCGATCCGGGCGTCATCCGCGACCCGCTGGCCGGGCGCCGCCGGCCGGGCCCCGCAGCCTCGGGCCAGGGCCTGTGGGTGGTGAATCAGGTCTGCGACCTGGTGGAGCTCCGGTCGGGCCCGGATGGCACGATTGTCCGCATGCACATCCGTCTGCCGGGTCTGACGCTGACTGGCCCCGGTAGGTCCAGGCCATGACCCGCAACCGGGTGTACTTCCTGCTGATGGGCGGCTGCATCGCGGCGGTCATCCTGTCCTGGACGCTCATCCGGCTGTTCTCGGTGACCGCCGCCGTCGTGGTCTCGGTCGCTGTGATGATCATCCCGCCGATTGCGGCGATGGTCGCCAACGCGGGCGACGAGACCAGCAGGCGCCAGTAGCCCGGCTCCCGGCAGACGCCGGCTGGCTACCTGATGCGGAACCCGCCGCCGATGGCGGCGGGGCCGGGCACGATCCCGGTGGCCGCCGCGACCACCAGCAGTGCGGCTGGCGCGGTGCCGGTCATGAGGGTCAGCTCGTGGCCTGCTGCGGCACCCGCGTCAGCTTCCCGCGCCGGCGCCGCCCAGACCGGAGACCAGGCCGCCGCGGCCACGCGCCGGGCCGTCCCGTGTGACACCGGCGGCTCTGGGTAGTGGGGGCAAAAGGCCAGATGCACGGCACGGGAGGTGCGGACATGAATTCCCGCGGCGACCGTCCCTACGTGGACTCCCAGAGCCTGAGGGACGTCGATACCTACGTGTACGAGACGATCGCCACCCTGGAGTACACCGGCCGGCCGGCCACCCGCGGCCAGATCGCCGCGGTGGCTGACCTGGATGACCAGGTGCTGGACGAGACCCTGACCGAGCTGGTGCGCCGCCAGTTGCTGGTCCAGTCAGACGCTGGCGGCCAGCCCGCCTTCGAGCCGGCCGACCGGGGCTGGAGCACCGTGCCCGAGCAGGCTCAGGGTATGTAGCCCGGGCAGCGCCCGCCAGCCGCTGCCCCGCTGGCCCGGCGGGCCGCTGGCCCCGCTGGCCCGGCTGCCCGCTGGCCCGGCTGCGCTGCGGCACTGCGTGATGAGGAGGGAAGACTGTGACACAAGATCAGCATCCGATCACCACCACCGATGCCGGGATCCCGGTCGAGAGTGACGAGCATTCGCTGACCGTCGGCCCCGACGGTCCCGTTCTGCTGCAGGATCACTACCTCCTCGAGCAGATGGCCAACTTCAACCGGGAGCGGATCGCCGAGCGGCAGCCGCACGCCAAGGGCGGCGGCGCGTTCGGCCACTTCCAGGTGACCGGGGACGTCAGCGCGTATACCAGGGCCGCGGTCTTCCAGCCCGGCACCCGGACCGGCACGCTGATCAGGTTCTCTACCGTGGCCGGCGAGCGGGGCAGCCCCGACACCTGGCGGGATCCGCGGGGCTTCGCGCTGCGGTTCTACACCGCCGAGGGCAACTACGACATGGTCGGGAACAACACCCCGGTGTTCTTCATGCGCGACCCGATGAAGTTCCAGCACTTCATCCGCTCGCAGAAGCGGCGCGCGGACAGCAACCTGCGCGACCACGACATGCAGTGGGACTTCTGGACGCTCTCCCCGGAATCAGCCCACCAGGTGACCTGGCTGATGGGCGACCGCGGAATCCCGAGGACCTGGCGGTACATGAACGGATATAGCTCGCATACCTACCTGTGGATCAACGCCGCAGGCCAGAAATTCTGGGTGAAGTACCACTTCAAGACCGATCAGGGCATCGACTTCCTGACCCAGGCCGAGGGCGACGCGATGGCCGCCTCCGACGCCGACTGCCACCAGCGCGACCTGTATGAGTCGATCCAGCGCGGCGACTTCCCGAGCTGGACGCTGAAGATGCAGATCATGCCGTTCGATGCGGCCAGGACCTACCGGTTCAACCCGTTCGACCTGACCAAGGTCTGGCCGCACAGCGACTACCCGCTGATCGAGGTCGGCCGGCTGACCCTCGACCGCAACCTGACCGACTACCACACCGAGCTGGAGCAGGCCGCGTTCGAGCCGAGCAACCTGGTCCCCGGCATCGCGCTGAGCCCGGACAAGATGCTGCTGGCCCGCGGCTTCTCCTACGCCGACGCGCACCGGGCCCGGCTCGGGGTGAACTACAAGCAGATCCCGGTGAACGCGCCGAAGGCGCCCGTGCACGCCTACAGCAAGGACGGCGTCATGCGCGTGGTCAACGCCAGCGACCCGGTGTACGCGCCGAACTCCAAGGGCGGGCCGAAGGCCGACAGCGAGCACTACCGCCCGGACTACTGGCACTCCGACGGGGACATGGTGCGCTCGGCTTACACCCTGCACGCCGAGGACGACGACTGGGGCCAGGCCGGAACCATGGTCCGCGAGGTCCTCGACGATGCCGCGCGGGACCGGCTGGTCGCCAACATCGCCGGGCACCTGCTGCGGGGGGTATCGGACCCGGTGCTGGCACGCGCCTTCGAGTACTGGCGCAACGTGGACAAGAACCTCGGCGACCGGGTCGAGGCGGCCGTCCGCGCCGGGCAGCGCTAGGCAGCGCGAGCAACCCGGGCGCCGCACGGCAGCACGAGCAACCCGGGCGCGCCGCCAGGCCAGCAAGCGCAGGTCGCGCAGACAGCGCTCCCGCCAGCTGCGGCGGAGCGCTGTCTGCGGTTCAGGCCAGGCCGGACGACCTCAGCGACGATGATGCCCGCACCGGATTTCGGGCTTCACCGTACGGCGGCCCGCTTGGCCCGTTAAATTACGTTTTCGTCGGGCTATCTGCGACTTTCCCAACGCGGACTGTCTCGGTTACTGTGGGTGACTCAGGCGGCTGTGATGTCAGCGGAGGCCGGGTCGCTCCGAGGGATGTGGGCGCCGGCCACCTTCTCCCTGGGGAGTGATCTCGCCATCAGATCCCGGCTTGCTGCGGCTGTGCTTGTGCTGCCCTACGTCATCATGGCGGCGGTGGGCATCGCGGGTTTCCTCGTCGGGCCGGGCTGGGGCCTGCTGCCCCTGGTGGTCGTGGGCCCGGCGGTAGCGGCGGCAATCGGCGGGATGCGGTACACCCTGGCCACCGGGGCGGTGGCGATTGCCGAGTGCCTGCTGCTGGACCTGCTGCTGCCGCGCGGCGACGATCATCGCCAGGCGCAGATCGCCATCATCGCCGCGGCGGCTGTCACCGGGGCTGCCGCCCTCGCCGTGCGGGTGCGCCAGCGCCGCGAGGGCGAGCTGGCCCAGGTCCGCGCTGTCGCCGAGGCGGTCCAGCAGGTGCTGCTGCGGCCAATCCCCCGGCGGGTCGGCTCGGTGGGCCTGGCGATGCATTACCAGTCGGCGGCCGCTGGCGCGCAGATCGGCGGCGATCTGTACGAGGTGGCGACATCGCCGAGCTGGGTGCGGCTGATCGTGGGCGACGTCCGGGGCAAGGGACTGCCAGCCGTCCAGCTGGCGTCCGCCGCGCTGGGCGTGTTCCGCGAGGCGGTGCACGAGGAGCACTGCCTGGCCGACATCGTCACCCGGATCGAGACCAGCCTGACCCGGCATCTTGACGACGAGCAGTTCGTCACCGCGGTCCTGGCCGAGATCCGGCCCGACGAGAACAAGATGGAGCTGCTCAGCTGCGGCCATCCCGCGCCGCTGGTGATCGGCTCCGACGGCCCCCGGTTCGTCAGCCGCGACGAGGGCAGCCTGCCGCTCGGCCTGGGCGCCCTGACCGGTAACCCCCGGCTTCCGGTGACCATCCCGTTCGGGCCCGGCGACGAGGTGCTGTTCTACACCGACGGGGTCAGCGAGGCGCGGAACAAGGCCGGCGAGTTCTTCCCGCTCGCCCGGTATGCCGGGACCCTGGCTCCCGGGGAGGATCCCGACGCGCTGGTCCGGCGGCTGAGCGCGGCGGTCACCCGGCACGCCGGCCACACCCCCGATGACGACGTGGCCCTGCTGCTGGCCTACCGCCACCAGCCCGTATTACCGGGCCGGCCCGCCACCGCCGGTGACCGGCAGCAGCCGCAGGCGCCCTACGAGCCGCCGCCGGCGAGGCTGGCCGCGCCGGCCACGCCCGAGTGCAGGCTGCACAGCACATCGAGCGCGTCCGCGTGCACCTCGCCGGAGAAGTAACTGGCCGGATAACCGCACAGCAGCGAGAACGGCACGAACGCGCGCAGCTCGTTCCACAGGATCTCGAGCTCCACGGCCGCGCCGGCCTGCCCGCCCGCCCAGAGCAGGGCAACCATCTCGCCGAAGATGCGGACCGGCCGCCCGGCTGCGGCGGCGCGGCGGGCCATGCCGCCCACCTGCTGCTCGAAGTCAGCAGGATCGACCCGGCCGCCGATCAGGAACCGGTCCAGCACCTCGCGCGCGTCCAGCAGGAAAAGGTCCCCCTGATGCTGGAGCCGGGCGACGTCGGTGCCCGTCGACGCCAGCCGGCCCTTGATGGCCTGGCGGTGCTCAGCGGTGGCCAGCACGATGGCCGCCGCGCCGCGCGCAGCCCGTCGGCCAGGTAGCTGCTGACGCGGTCAGCCAGCTCAGCATCGCCGGCGTAGAACTGGACAATGTGCCCCTGCGGATCTGTGACAAGCTGCGTTATCCCGGCTGACATGGTCTGAAAGCCCCGCCTCTCGACCGTGGCAAGGATGCTAACTGCCCGCAGCGATCCGGAAGTAACACAGCATGCCGGCCGAGATTGGGCTGGCCGGGCAGAACCTTCCGCGAGCGCGTTTAACCAGCGGCTGGCTGGTTAGCCGGGCCAGATACCAGCTCACGACCGGGGAGGTGCCATGACTGACGTGTTCGAGGTACTCAGCGCCGATCATGCCGATGTCAAGACCATGCTGATCGCGCTGGAGAGCAGCGCCGACTCTGCCCGCGGGAGCCAGGCCGTCCAGACCGCCCGCAAGGAGGTCGCCGAGCAGCTGGTTATCTCCTCCTCCCAGCACGAGGCCGCAGAAGAGCAGTATTTCTGGCCAGC
>DASUBV010000032.1:0-29118 GCA_035763085.1 Streptosporangiaceae bacterium
ATGGCCGGCGTCCTCGGGGCCAGCGTGCTGTCCTGCGCGATGCTCTCCGCGCTGCGCCAGGCCCGCTGGCCCGCATAGGCTCGGCACGACACGGCGGATACGAGCACAGGCCAGGCGCGCGAAGGAGCAGCCCATGCAGCCGGACGTAAACCAGTTCACCGTGACCGCCCCGGCGGGCCGCCAGCTCCAGGTGCTCACCGCCGGCCCCGAGGACGGGCTGCCGCTGGTCTTCCACAACGGCACCCCGTCGGGTCTGGTGGCCTTCGGCCCGATGGTCGACGCGGCGGCCGAGCGCGGCCTGCGCACCGTGATGTACGCCCGGCCTGGGTATGGTGCCTCGACGCCCGATCCGGGACGGCGGGTTGCGGGCGCCGCCGCTGATGTCGCTGCCGTGCTGGACAAGCTCGGCGCTGAGCAGTTCGTTACCGCTGGCTGGTCGGGCGGCGGCCCGCATGCGCTGGCGTGCGGTGCGCTGCTGCCGGGGCGGTGCAAGGGTGTGGCATCGATCGCCGGGGTGGCGCCGTTCGGTGCCGAGGGCCTGGACTGGCTGGCGGGCATGGCGGCGGAGAACGTCGCCGAGTTCGGCGCGGCGCTGGCAGGGGAGGCCGAGCTGAACGCCTTCCTGGAGGCCGCCGCGGCCGAGCTGCGCGACGTCACGGCCGACCAGGTGGCCGACGGGCTGGGCGGGCTGGTCTCGCAGGTCGACAAGTCGGTGATCACCGGTGATTTCGCGAGTTACCTGGCGGAGTCCTTCCGCGCGGCGGTCAGCACGGGCATCGCGGGCTGGCGCGAGGATGACCAGGCCTTCGCGGCCGACTGGGGCTTCCCGCTCGGAGAGGGCGCGCCGGTCGCGGTGTGGCAGGGCGACCAGGACATGATGGTGCCGTTCGCGCACGGCGAGTGGCTGGCCGCGCACCTGCCGGGCGCGCACGCTCACCTGATCACCGGCGAGGGTCACCTGAGCCTGGGCGTGTCGGACTACGGCGCGATCCTCGATGACCTGCTGACCCTCGCACGTGTCCGCTAGCCGCGCGTTCCGCGAACCGGCGCGCTCCGCTCAACCCACGCGCTCTGCTACCCACGGCGCGCTCCTGCGCAAAGCGCCTGCTCCGCTAACCCCGCGCTCAGCTAACCCGCGCTTTGCTCACTAGGTGGCTCCGCTAACCTGCAGGGCCCGCTAGCGGCGGGGTGGCCGGGGGCTCAGGCCGGCCGGAACCGGAGCGCCGACCAGACGTCGTTGACAGCGATCTGCCGGACGGGCCGGACACCGCCCATGTCGATGACGGCCTTGGCCAGCGAGTCGCGGTTCAGGTCGGTGCCGAGCTGCCCGGCCTTCGGGTAGCAGATCCAGGCCAGCCGGTCCTCGCGGGCTGCCTCGATAGCTGGCTGGGCCGCGGCGAGGTCGGCGCGCTGCGCCACGAACGCGATCACCGCGTCGGCCTCGGCCGGGCTGGCCGCGATCTGCAGCGCGCCGTCCCCGTCCAGGTCAGGCCCGTCCGCCGGAGCCGCGACGACGGAGACGAGCGTGCCGGGCTTGATCTGCAGCCTGCTCACCAGGTCCATCCGGCCAGTATGTCCGCCGGGCGGCGCGGCCGGGTCAGATGGCTTCATCGCGCTGCCGGGCGGCGCTGCGGACCTTCGGCGGCACCCGCAGCCGGTCATCCTGCATGAGATGCTGCAGCTCGGCAAGGGACTCGTCGGGCTCCCGGGTGAGCGTGGCGAGCTCGTCGAACAGGGCGCCGTCCGCCTCGCTGATGTGGTCGGCGGGCGTGGGCATGATGCCCCAGCAGTCCCAGGGCAGCAGCTCGATGTTCAGCAAGGCCGCGGCGTCGCGCATCAGGTTGCCGGCGATCCACCAGTCGCCGGACTCCTTGATGATGCTGAGGCCGTAGTCATCCGGGTCCACTGTGCCGGCCCGGTACTGCGCCCAGGCCTGCCCGGCGATCACGAACCGGTCCCGCGGCACATCGGTGAGGTCGAAGTCGATCGGGAACCACTCGCGCTGGACATCGTCGATCTGCGCGTCGGCCAGGATCCACCGCTGCTGGTCAGCGTTCCAGTACTCGCAGACCCAGTGGTCCTCGAACATGCTCGTGCCGAAATACCCGCCGAACCCGCACCGGGCCCGTGCCGGGATGCCGTGCGCCCGGAGCGCGGCGACCGTCAGCACGGTGAAATGCCGGCAGTTCCCGGCGACCCGCCCGGCCGGCTCGCGGGCGACGCTCAGCGGCCGGCCGTCGCGCGCGATGATCTGCCCCAGCAGCTGATCGACATGCCGCAGGTGCACGGTGGCGCGGTCGCTGTCGGTCAGCGTCAGGCCGTAGCCCTGGGCCATGTGCTCATGGACCACCAGTCCGTGCGCGACCTCAGCCAGTCCGCCGATGTCGCTCGGCAGCGGCTCCAGCAAGGCGGCGTACTGACCTGCCGAAGTCATGCGCCCGGGCTCGGTATAGAAGGGAAGGGTCGGCGGGGTGACGCTCATGCTCGCGAGGCTACGCCGCGGATCTGACAGCACGGCCACGGCTGGACGGGCCGGTGGACCGGCGCTGGCGCCGGACCACCCCGGCGCCGCGATCACCCGCTGCGGGCGAGGCTGGCCCTGGCCTGCTCTGCCTATCGTCGCTCCGAACTGGTCTGGCGCGCATGCGCCGAGTAAGGGGTACCGATGCCAACAGCTCACGCCAGGCCCTCGTCCCTGGCATCCGATCCGGTCAGGCAGTTCTTCGGGGTACTAGCCCAGCCAGGGCACCTGACGACGTTCGAAGGCGAGTCAGCGACACTGCGGTTTGACGTAGCCGATAACGAGCGCGTCGAGCGCTGGCACGTGACCGTAATGAATGGCGATGTGACCGTGACGCGCCGAAACAGCCCGGCCGCCGTTGTCGTCCGGGTTCAGCGCCCCGACTTCGAGGCGATAGTCACCGGCCGGATGAACGCTCAGGCGGCCCTGCTGCGCGGCCTGATGACCTTTGACGGGGACATCGCTGACCTGATGATGTTCCAGCGCTGCCTGCCAGGCCCGCCGGGCTCCACCGGCAGGATCGCGCCGGTCACTTCCAAGATGGTCATGTCGCAGCGGAGGCCGTCATGAGCGATGAACTAGTGCAGATTCTCGAGGGCAACACCTTCGTGGTCAGCGACGATCGTGGCGACATCGAGGCATCCCTGACCGACCCGACTGGCCTTTTCTCCTTCGACACCCGCTTCCTTTCCCGGTGGGTGCTGAAGCTCAACGGCCAGCGTCTCAAGGCTCTGTCCACCGACGACATGCAATATTTCCGGACCCGCTTCTTCCTGGTGCCCGGCACCGGCACGGTCTATGTCGACGCCAGGCTCTCGGTCATCCGCCAGCGGGAAGTGGCCGACGGATTCCACGAGGAACTGCGGATCCTGAACCACGAGAGCACGCCGGCCGACCTCGATGTCCGCATTGACGCGGCCAGCGACTTCGCCGACCTGTTCGAGGTCAAGGATGCCCTGAAGAAGACGGGACGCTACGACAGCAAGGTCGCGGACAACAAGCTGGTGCTGAGGTACACGCGCGAGACCTACTGCCGCGAGACCTGGGTGTCGTCGACATCGCCGGCCAGGCTCGATCCGGGCGGCCTTTCCTTCCGCATCACGGTTCCAGCCCATGGCGAGTGGAAGACCGAGATCGACGTCGTGACGTCGATGGGATCGGACAGCCGTTCCGCTCAGGGTCCCACCCGGATCCGCGGTGAGCGCAGGGTCCGCCGGGACATGAGCAGAGGGGCGGAGAAGTGGATTCAGCGGGCACCCCGCCTGGAGAGTGACTGGGAACCGCTCGAGCCGATCTACCGCCGGTGCCTGACCGACCTCGCCGCGCTTCGCTTCTCCACGCTGACGATGCCCGACCGCGCCCTGCCGGCGGCCGGGCTCCCGTGGTTCATGACGATCTTCGGCCGGGACAGCATCTTCACCAGCCTGCAGGCCCTGCCGTTCACCCCGGAGCTTGCGGCGACGACGCTGATGGCACTGGCCGAGCGGCAGGGCACCCGGATCGACGACTTCAGGGACGAGGATCCCGGCCGGATCCTGCACGAGATGCGCTACGGGGAGATGACTGCGTTCGAAGAGCGGCCGCACTCTCCGTACTACGGCAATGCCGACGCCACTCCGCTGTTTGTTGTGCTGCTCGATGAGTACGAGCGCTGGACGGGCGACACCGGGCTCGTGAAGCACCTTGAGCACGCCGCGCGGGCGGCGCTGAACTGGATCGACGACTACGCCGACCTGCAGGGCAACGGCTACGTGTCCTATCAGCGCCGCAACACCAAGAGCGGGCTGGAGAACCAGTGCTGGAAAGACTCGTGGGACTCGATCTCCTACCGCAACGGCGATCTGCCGGGGTTCCCGCGGGCCACATGTGAGCTCCAGGGGTATGCCTACGACGCGAAGATGCGCGGCGCCCGGCTGGCCCGGCTGGTCTGGAAGGATCCCGCATTCGCCGACCGGCTCGAGAAGGAAGCCGCCGACCTGAAGCGCCGGTTCAACCGGGATTACTGGGTCGAGGATGGCGGGTATTTCGCCGTCGCTCTCGACGCGGACGGCCGCCAGGTGGACTCGCTCACCTCTAATAACGGTCACCTGCTGTGGAGCGGGATCGTCGACAAGCCCCGGGCGCGCGCGGTCGCGCGGCATCTGCTCGGGCCCCGGCTGTTCTCTGGATGGGGCGTGCGAACGCTCGCCGAGGGGGAAGCCCGGTACAACCCGATCGGCTATCACGTGGGAACGGTGTGGCCGTTCGACAACTCCTTCATTGCCTGGGGTCTGCGCCGCTACGGCTTCAAGGAGGAAGCCGCGCACGTGGTCGCCGGGATCCTGCAAGCGGCCGAGGTGTTCGCCGGCCGCCTCCCTGAGGCCTTCGGTGGCTACCCGCGCAGCCTGACGAAGTACCCGGTCCAGTATCCGACGGCGTGCAGCCCGCAGGCCTGGTCGACCGGCGCGCCGCTGCTCATGCTGCGGGTCGCGCTGGGCCTCGAGCCGAGCGGGGACAACCTGATCGTTGATCCAGCGCTGCCCAGCTGGATCGGCAACCTGGAGATCCTTGACCTGCCCGGCCGCTGGAAGCGGATCGACGCCTTCGGCCGGGGCCGGGTGAATACCGACCGGCTGCTGTCACGCTGACGCTGCCGGCCAGGGAGGGTGCGGGGCAGGCTGCCCGGGGGAGGCAGCCTGCCCCGTGGCCCGGCTCGTCAGCCGGACGTGTTCCTGGCGACCACCCTGCGGGGCCAGGCTGGCCCGGTCCTGCGCCCGGAATCTGCGCCCGCTCTGAGCCCGGGGCCCCCTGACCCGCCGCTGAGCTGGGGCTCAGCAGCAGCTGTGCGGCCCCGGCGCCGGCCGGAGGGCCGGTTCCGGCGTACCGTGTCCTGGTGCCTGATAGTGACAGGAGAAGTACAACGAGTGACGAGACTGGCGCGGGCCAGGCCACCTCGGCCGGCCCGCCCGGCCCCGGCGCCCGGCCGGGCCGGCCCCCGGCCAGGGCCAAGCTCGACATGCGGGCCACGCTCGCCGCCGCGGCCCGGTCCGGCCGCCAGCATGCCGCCCGGATCCTGCCGGTGGCCATCGCCGTGTCGCTGCTCGCTGCCGTCGGCGACATCCTCGTCGACCAGCTCATCGACCCGGGCAACGCCACCGCCTGGACCTTCGCCGAGCTCGGCACCAGCGCCGTCAGCCTGCTCGGCACCGTGTTCTTGTCCGGGCTCATCTGCCGGCTCACCAGCGCGACCGAGGCCGGCGGCCAGCGGCCCAGCCTCGGTCAGGTGGCCCGGTCGCTGCCCTGGGTGCGGCTGGTCCTGGGCGACATCGCCGTGGTGCTGATCGTCCTGGCGGGGGTGCTGCTGCTGGTGATCCCCGGCCTCATCGCCCTCACTCTGCTGGCCATCACCGGGCCGGTTATCGAGATCGAGGACCGGAAGGTCGCCGCCGCCCTGCGCCGGTCCGCGCAGCTGATCCGCTCGGCGTACTGGCGCTGCTTCCTGCTCGCCGGGCTGCCGCTGATGCTGGTCAACGAGCTGGAGGCGGTGCTGCCCGAGCCGCACGCGGGCGGCGAGATCGCCGAGGTGCTGGCCATCAAGGGCATCGTGGAGGGCGCGGTCGAGGCCGCCATCAGCCTCGTGCTGGTCGCGCTGACCTTCCGGCTGATCGGCATGGAGAAGACCGCGGGCCAGGCGGCCGCGGCGGAAGGAGCCCGGTGACCGACAGCGCCCGCAGCGCCGACCCGCTGGAGGCCGGCAGCCCGCTGCGCACGCCCAAGGCGGCAGCCATGGCCGGCATCCTGTTCGCGGTGCTGACGGCGGCCGTGCTGATCATCTTGCGGCTGTCCACGCCCGCGAACCCGGCCAGCCCCGGCCAGTGGCTGTCCGACTCGGCGCGGCGCACCGGCATCAACGTCGCCCTCAACCTGGTCCCGTTCGCCGGGATCGCCTTTCTGTGGTTCATCGGCGTGCTGCGCGACCGGATCGGCGGCCGGGAGGACCGGTTCTTCGCGACCGTGTTCCTGGGCAGCGGACTGCTGTTCATCGCCGTGTTCTTCGTCGCCGCGGCGGTGGCGGGCGGCCTGGTCGACGCCGGGCTCGCCAACCCGCACGCCCGGGCCGGGTCGGCCACGCTGACCCTGGGCCACAACTCCGCGTCCATCCTGCTCAACACCTATGCCGTCCGGATGGCCGCGGTGTTCACGCTGACCACCGTGACCATCGCCCGGCGCACGGCGTTCGTGCCCCGGTGGCTGTGGGTGGCGGGCCTGGTGACCGGGGTGGTGCTGCTGGTCGGTTCCGGCGTCTCGCCGTGGTCGGAGCTGCTGTTCCCGGCCTGGATCCTGGCCCTGAGCATCGAGATCCTGCTGAACCCGGCCAGCAAGCGCGGGCCGGCCAGTCCCGGCACCCCGCCGGGGCCAGCAGGCCCGGAGCCGGCTAGCGACCCCGGGGCAGCGTGACGGTGAACCGGGTCAGGCCCGGCTGGCTGGCCACCGTGACCTGACCGTGGTGCGCGGCGGTGACCGCGTCCACGATGGCCAGGCCCAGCCCGGTGCCGCCCGCCGCGGGCGAGCGCGAGCCGTCGCCGCGGACGAACCGCTCGAACATGGCCGGCTGCAGCTCCGCCGGGATGCCCGGCCCGTCGTCGGTCACGCTCACCGTCACCGCGGCCGCCTCGGCGCTCAGCGCCACCGTCACCGTGGTGCCCGGCGGGGTGTGCCGGGCCGCGTTGGACAGCAGGTTGGCCAGCACCTGGTGCAGCCGGTGCGCGTCGCCGCGGACCACCACCGGCTCGCCAGGCAGGTCCAGCCGCCAGCGGTGGCCGGGCCCGGCGGCGCGGGCGTCGCTGGTCACGTCGATGGCCAGCCGGGTCAGGTCCACCGGCTCGCTGGCCAGCGGCCGGCCCGCGTCCAGCTGGGCCAGCAGCAGCAGCTCGTCGACCAGCACGCTCATCCGCGCCGACTCCGCCTCCACCCGGCTCAGGGCATGCGCCAGGTCCGGCGGCACCGGGCCCGGATGATGGCGGGCCAGCTCGGCGTAGCCGCGGATCGCCGCCAGCGGGGTGCGCAGCTCATGACTGGCGTCGGCGGCGAACCGGCGCAGCCGGCTCTCGCTGGCCGCGCGCCGGGCCAGCGCCGCCTCCACGTGCCCGAGCATCCGGTTGAGCGCCGCGCCGACCTGGCCGACCTCGGTCGCCGGGTTGGCGTCCGGCACCCGCTCGGGCAGCGCCACCTCGCCGGTGCCCAGCGGCAGCTCGGTGACCCGCCGCGCGGTGGCCGCGACCCGGCGCAGCGGCCGCAGCGACACCCGCACCCAGGCGGTGCCGATCAGCCCGGTGAGCAGCAGCGCGATCGCGAAGATCACGCACTCGGCGATGGCCACCTGGCGCAGCGTGTCGGTCACCGGCGCCAGCGGCAGGCCGCTGACGAACACGTCGCTGCCGCTGCCGGTGGCCGCCATCAGGTAGCTGCCGTGCGCGGCCAGCGTCACCGTCCGCGGCCCGCCGTTGACCGGCAGCTCGCCCAGCGTCCGCCGCTCGGCCGCGGTCAGCGCGCAGTAGCCGTCGGCGTTGGCCAGGAACGGCTTGCTCACGGTCCGGTAGTCGTCGCCATCGGCGGAGGCCAGGCTGACCGCGCTGAAGGTGCCCTCGTTCTGCTGCTGCGCGCACGCGTGCGGGCTGCCGGCCGGCGACGGGCGGGTGCCGTGGCCGCCGTCATCGCCGGGCGGCGCGGGCGGCGGGTGCATGCACCGGGCGTACCGGGCGCTGGCGTCCGACAGCTGCTGCTCCAGGCCGCTGATCAGCACCGCGTGCAGGTGCGCGTAGGTCACCGCGCCGATCCCGGCGCAGGCCAGCACCAGCGTGGCCAGCAGCCCGGCGATCAGCCGCCCGCGCAGCGTCCGCCCGGCCAGCCACCGGCTGACCCTGCCCCCGCCGCGCGCCGCCATCGCCGCTAGGCCGCCGGCTTGAGCACGTACCCGACGCCGCGCACGGTGTGGATCAGCGGCTCCCGGCCGGCGTCGATCTTCTTGCGCAGGTAGCTGATGTACAGCTCGACCACGTGCGCCTGGCCGCCGAAGTCGTAATTCCAGACCCGGTCCAGGATCTGCGCCTTGGACAGCACCCGGCGCGGGTTGCGCATCAGGAACCGGAGCAGCTCGAACTCGGTGGCGGTCAGCTCGATGACCTTGCCGCCGCGGCGCACCTCCCGTGCGTCCTCGTCCATGATCAGGTCGCCGACGGCCAGCTCGGTGCCGCTGCGGGCGCGGGTGAGGCCGGCCCGGCGCAGCAGCCCGCGCAGCCGGGCCAGCACCTCCTCCAGGCTGAACGGCTTGGTCACGTAGTCGTCGCCGCCGGCGGTGATGCCGCTGACCCGGTCCTCGACCGAGTCGCGGGCGGTCAGGAACAGCACGCACACGCCCGGCTGGATGGCCCGCAGCCGGCGCAGCACCTCCAGCCCGTCGAAGTCGGGCAGCATGATGTCCAGCACCACCGCGTCCGGCTCGAACTCGCGGGCGGCGCGGACCGCGCTGGCCCCGTCGGCCGCGGTGCGGATCTCCCAGCCCTCATAACGCAGCACGCTGCCCAGCAGCTCGGCCAGGCTCGGCTCGTCGTCGACGACCAGCACCCGGACCGGGCTGCCGTCCGGCCGGCGCAGCCCGGGCTGGTCAGCGGCGGAGTCCGCGGCTTCCATCATGGCCTCCGCCGGGTCAGCAGGAAGGCCAGCGCCGGGCAGTTCCGCGCGGCGCGCGCCGCCTGCTTGCGCAGCGAGCCCGGCACCCGATCCGAGGCCAGCAGCGGGTAGCCCCACTCGTCCAGGGTGACCAGCTCGGGCAGCAGCTCGCCGCACACCCCGTGGCCGGCGCAGGCGGCCGGGTTGATCGTGATGGCCTGGGTCAAAGTCAGCTCCAGTCGGCATCGGAGGCGGCGCCGGCGGGGACCGGCAGGAACGGGCGGGCGCTGGTGGCGTGGCACAGACCCCGGGCGTGCCGGGCCAGCTCGGGCCCGAACACGTGCAGCGCGCTGCGGACGAACCGGGTGAAACCGTCCGGGTGATGGCAGGCGCCGCGGCCGTCCGCCAGCCCGGCCCAGCGCTGCACGTCGGCCAGCTGGCGCGGCGCCGGGCGGGCGATGGCCAGGTCGGCCAGCGCGGCGGCGATCCGCGGCAGCCCGTTGAAGCAGGGCCCGCACTGGCCGGCCGACTCCAGCGCCAGGTACCGCGCCACCCGCGCGGTCTCGGCCAGGCCGCAGTGGCTGGCGGGAAGCTCGGCCAGCACGCCCGCGCCGGCGAACGCGCCCGCCGGGCGCAACGCCGCATTGTCCAGGGTCAGCCCGGCCGCCTGGCCGGCCGGCAGCCACGCGCCGTGGTAGCCGCCGCACAGCACCGCCTGCACCCCGCCCTGCGGGCCCGCCGCCAGGGCGCCGAGCAGCGCGGGCAGCGGGGTGCCGAGCGCGGCCTCGGTGACGTGCCGGCCGCCGTCGGCGCGCTGCACGGTGACCAGCATGGTGCCCGGCTCGGCGGCCGTGCCTTCGGCGCGGAACCAGGCCGCGCCGAACCGGGCGATCAGGGCCAGGTGGGCCAGCGTCTCGACGTTGCTCACCAGCGTGGGCCGGCCGCCGATGCCGCGCTGGTAGACCGGCGGGCGCTTGAACCGCGGCCGGGCCGGCTCCCCGCTCACCACGGCGACCAGCGCGGACTCCTCGCCGGCCAGGAACCGGTCCGGCGCGCCGATCAGCTCCACCAGGTGCTCCCGGTAGCCCAGCGCCCGGCTCAGATGGCTGGTCAGCTCCGGGTCACGCGGGATGACCAGCACCGACCGGGCCGCGCCCGTCGCGCGGGCGGCCAGCTGCAGCCCGTCCAGCACCAGGTGCGGGGCCAGCCACAGCAGCGTCGCGTCCTTGCTGCTGGCCGGCTCGCCCTCGGCGCCGTTGCCGACTGCCACGCCGGCCCGGCCCGCGGCTACCGCCGCCAGCTTGCGGTGCAGCGGGAACGCGGCGCCGCCGCGGCCGGTCAGCCCGGACCGCTCCACCTCGGCGATCAGCGCGGCCGCCGCCCGGCCGGAGTGCACGGCCGGCAGCGGGCCCAGCCGGGCCAGGTGCGCGGCCGGGCGCGGGTCGGGCGCGGTGCCGTGCGGGATCAGTCGCGGCAGCCCGTCCGGCGGCCGGACGGGCTGCTCGCCGCGAACCGGCTGCCCCGCGACCAGCCCGGCGCTCACCGGGTGCCGGCCAGGATCGTGGCGGCCCGCAGCGCCGGGGGCGTCTCGCGGCGCCGGCCCGCGATCCGCCAGCCCAGCGCGGCCACCGCGGCGGCGGCGCAGCCGACGGTCAGCCAGGCCAGCCAGCCGCGCCACATGTCCGGGCCGGAGCCGATGCTGTGCGCGACCGCCACCGGCCAGCTGGCGTAGGCCAGCCAGTGCACCGCGCGCCAGGTGCGGCGGCCGATCCGGGCCCGCAGCAGGCTGGTGATGACCAGCGCCAGCATCAGGTCGATCGAGACCGCGCCCAGGCCCAGCCACAGCGGCTGGTAGGACGACACGAACGGGATCACCGAGGCGGCGATGCCGATGGCCACGAACGGGTCGGCGATGGCGGTGCCGATGTGCACCGCCAGGAACGCCACCGCCAGCAGGGACACCGCGCGGTGCAGGCTGATCACGGCGAAGCGCGGCAGGCCGGGCAGCCGGCCCTGGCGGTTCACCGCCACGCCGAGCACGACCACCACGGTGAGCAGCACCAGCGCCACGACACCGGTGCCGCGGCTGGCGAACCACAGGCCCTCGGTGGAGGTGAGAGCGTCCACGATGGCTGTCCTCCCGGCGATGGCGGCTTAGCTGAACCGAGGATGACCCGGGGGGCGTAGCGCCCGTTCTGAGTTTCCTCTGCGCTTCTTCTGAACACGGGCAGCGGCACGCGGCCGGCCCGCCCGCGGGGTAACAATCAGACACTCGGCCATAGATCACCGCTGCCGGGGCTAACTGCCATGTGCGCGGGCCTGCGCCCCTCTACCATTAACGGGTGATTATCTGGCTGAACGGGACCTTTGGCTCTGGTAAGACCGCGACAGCCGAGCGACTCGCGGCGCTGATTCCCCATAGCCGCGTGCTCGCCCCGGAGGCAGTCGGACAGTTCCTGCGGACCAACCTGAGTGATCAGTACATCTTCGATTTCCAGGACTGGGCGGCCTGGCGGCCGCTCGTGGCGGCGACCCTGGTGGAGGTCTCCCGGATGACCGGGCAGCACATCATCGCGCCGCAGACTGTGCTCAAGCGCGAGTACCTGGATCAGATCTTCGCGCCGCTGCGGGCTGCCGAGATTGAGGTATTCCACGTGGTGCTCGATGCCGCCGACGCCGTGCTGCGCAGTCGCATTGAGATCTCGGGGGAGGGCAAGGAATGGCGGCTGGCGCACCTGGATGAGTACTCCGCCGCCCGGCCGTGGATGACCGAGGCCGCGGATTTCGTCGTCGACACGGCGGCCTCCACGCCGGCCCAGATTGCCCGCCGGATTGTCGCCGCGATGCCGAGCATGCCCGACCTGCCGGCGCAGCCGGAGGTCAAGGCCAAGGCGGCGGCCGGCGGCAAGACGGCTGAGACGGCCAAGGCCGAGTGAGCCCGTCCCGCCGCCGGCTGTCCCGCTAGCAGCCGGAGCGCGGGCGTGCCGCGCGGGCCAGGGCCAGCGCGGGGATGACGGCCAGTGCCGCCGACGCCGCCAGCCAGCGGCTGGTGGTGCCGAACGCTGTGGCCGGCGCCAGGGCCAGGAACACGCTGCCGAACACGGCCACGCCAGTGACCTGGCTCAGCTGGACGGTGGTGGTCAGCACGCCGCTGGCGTCGGCCGTCAGCGGCGGCGGCACCCGGCGCAGCGCCAGGGTCAGCAGCGGGCTGACGGCCAGGCCCATCCCGGTTCCCCAGGCGGCCAGCGCGAGCCACGCCAGCCAGGTCAGCCCGGCACCGCCGGCCGCGGCCGGGTCCGCGAACGCGGCGTAGGCCAGCGTGCACAGGGCCATGCCCGCCGCCGGGAGCAGGTGCTGGCCGCGCAGCCGGTGCCAGGCCATCCCGGCCGCGCCGAAGGTGACCGTCATCGGCAGGTAGGTCAGGCCCGCGCGCAGCGCGCTGTCACCCAGCCCGCCCTGGCCGGGCGCGGCCTGCAGGTGCAGGCTGAAAAAGAACAGGAAGCCGCCGTAGCCGGCCTGCATGAGAGCCAGGGTGATCAGGCCGGGGGCCAGCCCCGGCGCGCGCAGCACGGCCAGGTTCAGCAGCGGGTCGCCGCGCCGGGCGACCCGGCGCTCCACCGCGGGGAACGCCGCGGCCAGTGCCAGCCCGGCGGCCAGGCAGCCGAACGCCCACGGCGGCCAGCCCGCCTCGCGCCCCAGCACCAGCGGCAGTACCAGCAGGCAGACCGCGGCCGCCGCCACCGTCAGGCCGGCCAGGTCAAGCCGCCGGGCGCGGCCGGGACCGGCCGGCGCACCGGGCGGCCGGATCGCCGGGCGCCGGTCGTCGGGCACCAGCCGGGGCACGGCCACCAGCAGCACGGCGCCGAGCGGGACGTTGATCAGGAAGATCGGGCGCCAGGTCTCGCCGAGCAGGTTCGCGCTGACCAGCACGCCGCCGGCGACCATGCCGAGCACCGCCCCGGCCGACAGCACCGCGCCGTAGGCCGACAGGGCCCGGGCCCGCGCGGCGCCGGTGAACTGGACCTGGATCACGCTCATGACCTGCGGAATGAGCATCGCTGTGGCCGCGCCCTGGGCGACCCGGAACGCCACCAGCGCGCCGGCATCCGGGGCCAGGCCGCAGGCCAGCGACATGAGGGTGAAGCCGGCCACCCCGGCGATGTACAGGCGGCGCCGCCCGTACAGCTGGCCGAGCCGGGCGCCGGTAATCAGCAGCATCGCTTAGCCGATCGCATAGCCGCCCACCACCAACTGCAGCATCGCGCCGGAGGCGTCCAGGCCGGACCGGATGGACGGCAGCGCGACGTTGACCACGAACACGTCCAGCAGCGCCATGAGCTGGCCGCCGAGCAGGACGGCGAGCATCAGCCAGCGCCGCCCGCCGGCCGCTGTGTCCGTGCTGGCCGGGCCCGTGGTGGCCGGGCCGGTGATGGCCGGGCGCGCGGGTGCCGAGCCGGGTGTCGTTCCGGTCGTGCTCATCGGGGCTCCGATCGTGGCGGGACCCGGCCGGACCGGGCTCGCTGGTATCTACCGGCGGGCCGCCGCGGATTCATCGCACCCCGGCCGACGAAGGTGAATGAGTGCCGCCGGTGAATCAGTGCCGGCCGGTGAACTGGCGCCGGCCGGTGAATCCGTCCCGCCCGGCTGGTAGGTACTCCGGAAGGCACCAGGAAGGATGGCAGGTGTGACGACCAATCTCGAGGCGGACTTCGCGGCCCGGGTTGACCCGCTGCGCAGTGAGCTGCTGGCGCACTGCTACCGGATGCTCGGCTCCGTGCACGACGCCGAGGACCTGCTGCAGGAGACGCTGCTGCGCGCCTGGCGGGCGTTCGGCCGCTACGACGAGGGACGCGCATCGCTGCGGACCTGGCTGTACCGGATCGCGACCAACGCCTGCCTGACCGCGCTGGAGCAGCGCAGCCGCCGCCCGCTGCCGTCCGGGATCGGCGCGCCGGGCGACGACCCCGCCGAGCCGCTGGTGCCCGGCGAGGTGCCGTGGCTGCAGCCCTTCCCCGACACGCTGGCCGGAGACCCCGCAGGTGCCGCGCTGGCCCGCGGGAGCCTGCGGCTGGCCCTGGCGGCGGCCCTGCAGCTGCTGCCCGCCCGGCAGCGGGCGGTGTTCATCCTGCGCGAGGTGCTGGACTGGCCGGCCGCCGAGGTCGCGCAGGCACTGGACACCTCCGCCGTGGCCGTCAACAGTGCCCTGCAGCGGGCCCGGGCCACCCTGGGCGCCGCTGACCTGGGCGAGGACCAGCTCACTGAGCCGGATGACCCGGTGCGCCGCCAGTACGTCGAGCGGTACGTGACCGCTTTCGAGCACGCCGACATCGACGCGCTGACCAGCCTGCTCACCGCCGACGCGGTGCTGGAGATGCCGCCGTTCATCAACTGGTACCGCGGCCGGGCCGCTTACGGCGGCTTCATCAGCCGGGTGTGGCGGCAGCACGGCACCGACTGGCGGATGATCCCCGCCGGCGGCGCCAACGGCCAGCCCGTCGTCGTCGCCTACCTGCGCGGCCAGGACGGCCGCCACCACATCCACACGCTGCAGGTCCTGGCCGTCACCCCGGCCGGGATCAGCCGGAACACGACGTACCCGGATTCGGCAACCTTCGCATTGTTCGGGCTCGCCAGCGAGCTACCGGGGTGACTGCCCGCCTACCATAGGGATCTTGCGCCGCATCGATCTCGCGCCTTGAGGATCTTGAGCTGCAGGAATCCTGTGCTGCGCGGAACAGTGGGGAGAGGGGAACCAGGCGGTGACTCAGCGATGAGCCAGCGCGGCTACGCGCTGCTGTCGGATCGTGCCCGGCGGCCGGCTGCGGTGCTGGCGGCGGGCTGCACGGTCCTGGCCGTGGTCCTGGGCATCGTGGAGCACGATTCGGTGCGCCAGGGCGCGTTCGACACCCGGGTCGACAACTGGATTATCGGCCTGTTCGGGCACCGCGATGAGCTCATTATCGTCATGCGGGAGCTGGGCAGCCCGCTGGTGGTGACGATCGTGTGCGCGGTCATCGCCGGCGCCTGCGCGCTGGCGCGGCGGTACCGGGCGGCGCTGCTGGTGGTCATCACCGTGCCGCTGGCCAGCGTCATCACCGAGTTCGTCGGGAAGCCACTGGTCGGCCGCCGCTTCGTCGGCTTCCTGTCCTACCCGAGCGGTCACACGACCGGGATCGGCGCGCTGGCCGTGGCGCTGATCATCGTGGTGGCCGGCCCGTCCGCCCGGCCGCTGGCAGCGGCCCTGCGCTGGGCGCTGGCGGTGCTCGCGGTCGCGGCGGTCATCGATGTCATCCTGGCCGTGGTGGCCGGGCAGTATCACTACTTCACCGACACCATCGGCGCTATCGGCGTGTCCGGGGCAACCGGCCTGGGTACGGCGCTGGCCCTGGACCGGCTCGCGGTTCTGCGCGCCGCCCGGCAGGAGGCCGCGGGAGCGGCCCGGAATCCTTCCGGCGGCCAGCCGGTTGGCACGGGTATGAGCGCAGGACACAAGATCACCATCACGCCGTCCGAGGCCCGCATCGAGGTCAGCGTGGGCGGGCAGAAGCTGGCCGACTCCCGGCGCGCCGTCGTGCTGGCCGAGACCGGGCTGCCGCCGCGGTACTACCTGCCCCGCGAGGACGTTCGCACCGACCTGCTGAAGCCGACGAGCACCGAGAGCACCTGCCCCTTCAAGGGTCAGGCTGCCTACTGGTCGGCCGAGGCGGGCGGCGAGGTGCACCCCGACATCGTGTGGAGCTACGAGTCGCCGATCCCTGGTGCCGAGGGCATCGCCGGGCTGATGTGCTTCTGGACCGAGCGCGGCGCCGAGGTCACGGTGGACGGCGCGCCGGCCGCCGGGGCCAGCGCCGTCAGCCCGCACTAGCCTGATCAGAGGGCCAGGCCGAGCGCGCGCAGGTCGCGGCGCAGCTCCCCCGGCCCGAGGAACTGGATGCCCGCGATGCCCAGCGCGGCGGCGGCATCGATGTTGCGCTGCTGGTCATCGATGAACACCGTGCGCGGCGGGTCCAGCTCGTGCCGGCCCAGCAGGATCTCGAAGATCGCCGGGTCCGGCTTGGCCACGCCCTCGATGCCCGAGATGACGCACCCGTCGAACCAGGTCAGGAACGGGAACCGGGCGCGCCGGAGCGGGAACGTCGCCGACTCCATGTTGCTCAGGGCGAAGCACGGGATCCCGGCCGCCTTGAGCTCGGCCAGCACCTCGACCGTGCCGTCGATCTGGCCGGCGATCATCTCCTCGCCGCGCTCGGCCCAGGCCATGATCAGCTCGGCGCGGTCCGGGTGCTCGCGGGCCAGCCGCCGGCAGGACTCGGTGATGTCGGCGCCCAGGTCGTGCGCGTGATGCCAGTCCCGGGTGCAGATCCGGTCCAGGAAGTCGGTCATCTCCGCCGGATCGTCGAACAGCTGCCGGTACAGATAACGCGGGTCCCAGTCGAGCAGAACGCCGCCGATGTCGAAGACCACCGCGCTGACCTGAGGGCTGAGCATCGCCCGAACCCTAACATGAGGCGTTTGCTCTGCTCGCGCCCGAGCGCGCCGGGCGGGCGGCTCAGGAGCCGCCCGAGGTCACCTGGCCCGACCCGGTGCCGACCGACGGCGGCGCAGACGACTGCAGCCCGCCGGATCCGCCCGAGCGGGAGCCGCCGGAGCCCGAGGTGCCCGAGCCGGAGGCGCCGGTGCCGGAACTGCCCGAGCCGGAGGACGCGGAGCCCGGCCCGGTCGCGGCGCCCGGCGATCCGGACGTGCTCTGCTGGCCGCCGGACTTGCCGGGCGTGGCTGAGGACGAGCTCTGGGCCTGCGCGGCGCCGGGGAGCGTGTAGGCGATCGCCCCGCCGGCCAGCACGCTGGCGGCGCCGATGGCGGCGGTGACCGCCCGCAGCCGTCCCCGGCCGCGGTCGCGCGCCGCGGCCGCTGACCTGGCTTGCTCCTCGTCCGTGCCCACCTGTTCTCCTCTGGTCGGTTCGCGTCCCGGGGTCACAGCCTGGCCGGCTTGCTTCTGAGTGCCCTCTGCGGCGGCTAGAGAAGGGCTCCGGATGGCGCGGGCCGGCCTTGGTCCTGCCCGGGCCTGCACCGGGCCCGCTGGTCGTTGCCCTCAGCCTGTGGACAGCGGTGTGGAAGCCCGGTGGAAAGTCACGGCGCACAGGGGATAAACGGCAGATGTCCTGTGGACGACAAAAGATTCTTGGCTCTGCCTGCGCAAAGGCCTTGTGTGCCGGGCTGAGTTGGCAGTAGAAAAGCTGTCACCACCGAAGACGTGCCCAGCCGGGGAGACCCGGATGCAGGCGAGCCGGGGGAGCGGGAACCAGGAAACTGGGGCTCCGGAACCCCGGGGAATGCCTGCAGGGACACGCGGCCGGTGGCAGCCACGTAGCGCACGGTGGCCGGGCAACCGGCAGGCCAAGGCCGCGTGGCGAGGCGAGGCCCCTCCATCTCATACATGGAGGGGCCTCGTTCTTGTGCGCGGGGTACTAAGCGCGCCGCACGGTGCGGCGTGCCGGTCTCGCCAGTCCGGAGATTTCCCCGCCGCGACGAGCGGCAAACGGTGCCGCTCATCGGCCGCGGGGAGTCCGGAGTGCCCGCCTTGCCGTTTACCCGAATTGGCGCCGGGCCGGTCCCGGCTCGCGCCGCCCGGACACGCGGCAGCCCCAGGCTGATCAGGTCTTTGTGACTGACCGTATTCCGCCCGCGTGTTTTCCGGGCGCTCGTCCCGTCACGATGCGACACTTGCGGTTACGCTCCGCGCTGGAGGGCATGCGCGAACCGGGAGGACTCCTCCCGGCCTGAAAGGGAATCGCAGGGGGGTTCATGGGTCTGGTGGCGGGCCAGGACGGCGCTGCCGATGGTTACGAGCCGGTACTGATGCGGCCGGACCGCCCTGAATCGTCCGCAGCGCCTGTGGCGGCGCTGTTTCACCGCCGGTCGGTGCAGGCCAGCCGCCGCGGCGTGCTGCACCTGCGGACCGCCAGCGACGGCCCGGTCCCGTCGGACCTGGCGAGCTGGTATACCGAGCGCGGGTTCCACTTCTACGTCGCGACCCTCGCCTGGCCCGGCCGCCCGCGCAGCCCTGACAGCACCGCCGACAGCGATTCTTCCGACACTGCCGCCACCGGCAGCGCCGCCACCGAGAGCGCCGGCACCCCCAGCCCCGGCACCGACAGCCCCGCTGGCGGCAGCGCCGCGCCGGGCCCCGCCGGGGCGATGGCGGCCAGGGCCGCGATGGCGGCCAGGAGGGCCGCGGCAGCCAGGCCGGGGGACGCGGCTGGCCCGGGAGACGCCGCCACTGCTCGCGCGGTGACCGGGCCAGGGCCTGGTCTTGCGGGTGCTGCAGCCAGGCCCGGCCCTACGCAGGCCGTCCCAGTGCAGGGCGGTCCAGCCTCAGGCGACCGAGCACAGGGCAGCCCGGCAGAGGGCAGCCCGCCCCAGAGCGATCCGGCCCGAGGCGGCGCAGCACACGACAGCGCAGCACGCGACGGCGATGCGCAGGACGGCGTGGCGCAGGACGGCGTGGACGCTGAGCCGGCCACGGCGGTCCGGGCGATGGCGCTGACGGCGCTGCGCATGGCGGGACAGCAGGGCAGCGGCTCAGGCGCGGCCGGCCCTGCCGCCCCGGCCAGTCCGGCCGGGGCAGTTCCGCGGCAGGGCAGGGCCGCTGGCGCGGCCGGGGCGCGGCTGAGCAAGGCAGGCGCGGCGGCTGGAGCGCATGCGGCCAGTGTGCTGCCGTCGGCGGCGGGCCCGGCGGTGCCGGGGCTGCCGGCTGGCCGCTGGGACGATGCGACGGCCCAGCTTCCCTCGCCGGCCAGGGATCATGCGCCAGACAACGGCCGTGGGCCGGCCAAGGATGATGTGCCCGCCAGGGACGGTGGGACGGCCAAGCTCGGTGTGCCGGCCGGGGATCATGCGCCAGACAAGGGCCGTGGGCTGGCCAGGGATGATGCGCCTGCCGGGGACCATGCGCGTGCCAGGGGTCGTGGGCCGGCCAAGCTCGGCGGGCCGGCCAAGGTCGCTGGGCCGGCCAAGGACGGTGCGCCGGACCCTGAAGACGAGCCTGGCGACAGCGCGGCCCGGGCGGCGGCCGGGAAGGTGCGGGCCGGCCGGCGCGGCCGCAGGGCATTAGCGGGGGCGTTCGCCGAGCTCGAGGCCCGGTGCGCGCAACTGCGCGCGGAGGACGGGATCGACAACGTCATCGTCATGGCGCACGGTGCCGCGGCTCTGCCCGCGGCCCTGTGGTGCGCCGCCCAGCCGCCCGGCGGGCAGGCCGACGCGCTGATCCTCTACGGCCCGGAGTTCGCCGGAGCCATCCGCGAGGGCCTGGACATTGACTGCCCGGTCCTGATCATCGGCGGATCCGGCGGGCAGCAGCGGCGCGGGCCGGCACTGCGCCGCCGCCCGGCACCGGCCCCCACCGCGCCGCTGGGCCGCCACGTCACCTGGCTGCACCCGGCCGACGGTGATGCCCGCCCCGACGCGGAGGACGCCGCGGACCGGAGCCGGTTCTTCGACGAGATGGGCCGCTGGCTCGGCGCCTACATGTACGGCCAGGTCCGCGACCAGCTGCTCTGAGCCCGGCGCCGGTATGCCCGGCCGCCGTCAGGTCCGCGCCAGGCCCGGGCGGCGCCAGGCCCGGGCGGCGCCAGGCCCCCTTGCGGCGCCGGGCCTCTGGGTGCTCGTCATGATCGCTGGCTGAGCCCGTCCGGGCTGGCCCGCAGCCCGTCCAGCATGATGTCCACGACCCGCCGCATGGCCTGGTCGGCGGGCACCTGCGGCGGGGTGTAGATCTGCAGGGTCATCAGCAGGCCCACCTCCTCGCGGCCGACGTCGGCGCGCAGCTCGCCGTCCGCCCGGGCCTGCGCGGTCATCCGCTCGATGAGGTCGATCAGCGCCTGCCGGATCACCCGCAGCTCGGGATCGGCCTGGATGTCCTTGTGCAGGCCCGGCTCGATCGCCGCGGCCAGCGCGCCCAGCCGCAGCTCGGCACTCTCGCGCAGGAACCGGCACAGCGCGGCCCAGCCGCCGGGCTCCTCCCGCAAGGCAGCCTCCGCCATGCCGACCTGGCCGCGCAGCGACTCGTAGGCCGTCGCCCAGATCAGCGCATCGCGCCGGGGGAACCGGCGGTACAGGGTGCCGACGCCGACGCCGGCCCGCTCGGCGATCTCCTCCATCGGCACGTCGATGCCCTTGTCCCGGAAGAGGGCCAGGGCGGCGGTGACGATCTGCTGCCTGTTGCGCCGGGCGTCGGCGCGCAGGTCCGCCTCGCGTGGCATCGGCGTCTCCCGGGGATTGAAGTGGACGAATTTCTTCCGGTTAGTGTAGCGTCAGTATCCGGAAGAAATTCTTCCGCTTAGCAACGGGACTTCGTGAGGAGCTGTGATGAGCAACCAGACAGTGCTGATCTCCGGGGCCGGCATCGCCGGGTCGACGCTGGCGTACTGGCTGGCCCGGCACGGATTCCGGCCCACCGTCGTCGAGCGCGCGACGGGGCTTCGCTCCAGCGGGAACCCGGTCGACGTCAAGGGCCCGGCGCTGCAGGTGGCCGGGCGGATGGGCCTGCTGCCGCGGCTGCGCGCCGCCGACTCCGGGGTGACCGACCTGCGCTTCGTCAACGCGTCGGGCCGCCGCGTCGGGCGGATCAGCCTGCGGGCTTTCCAGGCGTCGGCGGGCGAGCGCGAGCCGGAGGTGCCGCGCGCCGAGCTGGCCTCGATCCTGCTCGACGCGAGCCGCGACGCGGCCGAGTTCCTGTGGGACGACACGATCGTCGCCCTCCGCCAGGACGCCGGCGGGGTGGACGTCACCTTCGACCGCGCCGAGCCCCGCCGGTTTGACCTGGTGATCGGAGCCGACGGGCTGCACTCGGCGGTCCGCCGGCTGGCGTTCGGGCCCGAGGCCGACTTCGTGCGCCACATGGGGATCTACGTCGCGACGCTGCCCGTCGACGCCCCGGCCGGCGGCGACCGGGAGGTGCTGCTGTACAACGCGCCGGGCCGGCTGGTCTCCGTGCACCCCTCGCGCGGCCGCGCTGTGGCCGCCTTCATGTTCCGCAGCCCGGCGCTGCCCGGCTTCGACTATCGCGACACCGGGCTGCACAAGCGGCTGGTCACCGCCACCTTCGCCGGCGACGGGTGGCGGGTGCCGGACCTGCTGACTCAGGTGCAGGCCGCCGGCGACATCTACTTCGACTCGGTCAGCCAGGTCCGGCTGCCCCGGTGGTCACGCGGGCGGATCGTGGTGCTCGGCGACGCCGCGTCCTGCCTGTCGCTGTTCGGCGACGGCTGCACGCTCGCGATCGCCGGGGCGGACACGCTGGCCGCCGAGCTGGCGGCCAGCCGCGCCGACCCAGCGGCCGCCTTCCGCCGGTACGAGAGTCAGCACCGCACCCTCGTGGAGCCCCGGCTGCGCGGCTTCGGCCAGGCCGCCGCGCTGCTCATCCCCGTCAGCCGGCCCGGCATCACCGCCAGGAACCTGGCCACCCGGCTGTTCCCGGTGATGACCGCCGTCAGGTCAGTGGCCGGCCGTCTCCAGCCCGCCTGAGCCGGGCCGGCGGGCCCGGCTCGCCGCGCGGGTGATGGCCCAGGCATCCGCGACCGGGCCTACGTGCCCGAGCTTGTCGGGGTTGATCACCGCGCGGATCGTCTGGACCTGGCCGCCGAAGATGTCCAGGACCAGGGTGTTGAGGACCTTGCCGTCCCGGTCGCGGAAGATCGCGCCCGGCTGGCCGTTCACCTCGTGCGGGTGCACCGCGACGCCGACCTTGCCGAGCGCCGCGACCATCGTGACAAGCACCCGCGCCACCTGCTCGGCGCCGCTGACGGGCTTCCTGAACTGCGGGGCCTTGCCGCCGCCGTCGCCGACCATCTGCACGTCGGCGGCCAGCAGCTCCTGCAGCCGGCCGACGTCGCCGTCCCGGAAGGCGCCGAAGAACCGCCCGGCGAGTTCCTCGCGCTCGCGCCGGTCCGCCTCGAACCGGGGCCGGCCTTCATCCATGTGCTGGCGGGCCCGCACCCCGAGCTGGCGGCACGCGGCCTCCGACCGGCCCACCGCCGAGGCGATCTCCGGGAAGCTGAAGCCGAATACCTCGCGCAGCACGAAGACCGCGCGCTCGAGCGGGCTCAGCCGCTCCAGCAGCAGCAGCGCGGCCATCGACACCGAGTCGGCCAGCTCCGCCGAGCGCTCCGGATCCTCGTACGGCTCGGTCAGCAGCGGCTCGGGGAACCACGGCCCGACGTACTCCTCCCGGCGGCGGCGGGCCGATCGCAGCACGTCGATCGAGATCCGGGACACCGCCGCCGACAGGTACGCCTTGGTCGACGCCGGCCGGGTCGGCGAGGCGTCGAAGCGCAGCCAGGTCTCCTGCACCGCGTCCTCGGCGTCGCTCACGCTGCCCAGGAAGCGGTAGGCGATCGCCGACAGCAGCGGCCGCAGTTCCTCGAACTCCTCGGCCCTGGTCAAGCGATGCCTTCGCGGAACCCCTGCCGCCACGACGGGTAGCGCAGCTGCCAGCCCAGCTCCCGCTTGGCCTTGGCGTTGGAGAAGCCGCGCCCCTCGACCATCATGATCACCGCGGCGTCGCCGGCCACCATCCGGGCCAGCCACACCGGGATCCGCAGCGGCTTCTTCGCCCCGGTGCACTGCGCCAGGTACGGCAGCCACTCGCGGGCCGGGGCCGGCTCGTCGTCGACGATGTTGAACAGCCCGCGGGCCTTCTGCTCTACGGCCAGCACGGTCGCGCTCGCCGCGTCGTGCAGGTGAATCAGCGAGCTGTACCCGGTGCCCTTCCCGACCAGCGGGTACTGCCGCTTGCGCAGCATCTCGGCCTGGTCGTCGGTGACCCCCGGCCCGTAGAAGCCGCCGTAGCGCATGATGGCGCCGCCGGCGCCCACCACGGAGCTCTCCAGCCGCCGCGCCGCGGTCATCATCGGCTCCAGGACCGTGCCGGTCCCCGGGTCCAGCGGGTCTTCCTCGGTCTTCACCCAGCCGCCCTCGCGGATGCCGTTCCAGCTGGCGTAGCCCTGGGCGACGATATTCGTGACGCCGGTCGCCTCGGCCGCGGCCAGCAGGTGGTCGGTGCCCTCGGTGCGCAGCCGGGTCGTCCGGGCGAACCACCTGTCGATGTGCTTCATGTCCGGCTTGCCGGCATGAACCGGGTTAATAGCCGTCATCTCGTGCACGATCGCGTCCGGCTTGGCGGCCGCCACCGCCTCGCCCACCGACACCGCGTCCAGCCCGTCCATCACGACGCCCTCGGCACCCATCTCGGCCAGCTTGCTGAGCTTGGCCGGGGTCGTCGTCGTGGCCGTCACCTGGTGACCGCGGGCCACGAGCTGCGGCACCAGGTACGCTCCCAGCGCTCCGCTCCCGCCTGCCACGAACACGCGCATGACGTTCACCTCCAGATTCCAGGATCTACCTTCCTGAAAACGAAGACGAGACAGCCCGGCCCGGCTGTGACATCGGCCGGGTCGGGCCGCCCGGGCCCGCACCGGGCCGCCCGGGCCCGCACCGGGCCGGGCGGCTAGCCGGTGACCGGCTGCGGGGTGAGCCGGGCGCTGTAGACGCGGACGGCCTGGTGACCGGGCGACCACACCCGGATCTCCAGGACCTGGCCGGGCAGCGGCGGGACGAACGTGGCCGAGAACGGGCCCCAGCCGGAGTACACCCCCGCGTGCCAGGCTGCCGAGGCGTCGACGGGCAGCGTGACGTCCTGGCGGCCGGCGGCGGGCAGCCGGCGGCGCGCGAGCAGCCGGGAGTGCCCGTTGTTGTCCCACACCTCGACGTTCACCGGCCCGGACGCTGCCAGCGACACCGCGGCCTGGTACTGGCCGGGCGGCACCAGCCAGGCCATCCCGTCGGTGATGTACCCGGCCCGGCCGCCACCGGCGGCATACCAGGCCGCTGGCGGCCCGGACGTGACCGGGTGCCCGGTGGCGCCGGCCGCGGCCCAGGCCGGGACTGGCGCGGTGGCGGCGGGCAGGCGCAGGTAGCGCTGGCCGGGCGGCGGGACGTACCGGAACGCCCACACGCCCGCGCCGTGCGCGATGAGCCGGGCGTGCAGCGGCCCAGCCAGCTGGCCGATCAGCGCCATCGCGCTCGCGGTGGCCTGCAGCTCGGTGCCGGCCGACGGGGTGATCACGAACCAGGTGGCCGGGCGGGTCACGGGCGTCGTGCCGGAGTCGACTAGGGCGTGCACGATCAGCCGGCCCGAGAACGGGCCCAGCACGCCCTGGGAGGCGGTGACCGCCGCGTCCGGCGGGATCCGGGCCTGGATGGCGGCCAGCTCGGCGGCGGCCGGCCGGCTGACCCGCAGCCAGTGGCCGGGCAGCTGCGGTCCCCAGATCGCCGCCCAGCAGGCGGCCTGGGCGATCAGGATCCCGGCCACCGCCAGCGCGGTGCGCCGCCGCCGGGCGGCCAGCCCGGCCAGGATCGCCAGGGTCCCGACCGGGACCAGGATGTACACCGGGAGCAGCTGGAAGGACGGCTGGGCGAACCGCCACCCGGCGCTCAGGACCGACTCCAGCAGGGCGAGGGTGATCAGCGGCAGCAGCGGCCGCCAGGCGATGCCGAGCAGCCCGCCGGGCAGCAGCGCCGCGGTGATGTCGGTCCGCTTCTGCCACGCCGCGACCAGGATCCGGTGCGGGTGCAGCGCGATGCCCCTGACCATCTGGGCGGTCGTGAGGTTCGCGCCGGTGGCGACCCGGCCGTGCAGGTAGCTCGCCGTCACGCCGATGGCCAGGTAGCCGTAGTGCCGGGCCAGCGGCGCGCCGCTGTCGCCGTGCAGCGCGACGATGAGCCCGGAGTAGGCGACGCTGACGGCGGTCAGCGCCGCGCCGCGCAGCCGCATGCCGCGGCCGGCCAGCACGCCGCCCAGGCCGATCCCGGCCACGTAGACGGCCTCCGGCGCCCCGGCGCCGAGGATCGGCGGCACCCAGGCCCACATCCGGCGGCGGCCGCGGCTCAGGTCGCGGGCGAGCAGCACGGCGAACGGCAGCGCCACCGACTCCATGTGGAAGTCGAACGACACCGACCACCAGATCCACGGGCTCGCCGCCAGCAGCAGCAGGCCGGTGACGGCCAGCAGGCGCGCCGGGCCGGGGCGGGCGGCCGGGGTGGCTCCCCGGCCGGGCGGGGCGGGCGGGGCGGCCCCGGCCGGCGCGGCGGGCGCGGCGGCGCCGCGGCGGGCGATGAGGTCGCATATCCAGCTGAAGGCCAGCGCCTCGGCGGCCACGACGCCGGCGTTCTGCGCCCACTGCAGCATGACGTCGTGCGGCCAGATCCACCACAGCGGTGCTAACGCCCAGATGCTGAACTCGGAGTCGTTGCGCCAGAACGGCAGGGACTCCACCGACGTCCACGGGTCCAGGTGGCCGTGCGCGATGAGGTACCACGGCTGGTGATACACCGAGAAGTCCCAGGTCAGGGCGTAACGGTGATAGAGCAGCGCGGTCCAGGCGCACATCGCGAGGAACTGGGCCGCCAGGACGGCGTACCCGGCCCGGCGGACCAGCCGCAGGCCGGCCGCGGCCGGGGCGGCCGGTGCCGCGCCGGCCGGGGTCTCAGGCGAGCGGGCCGGCCGGGGTACGCGCAGCAGGCGCGCGCTGCCGCGGGCCGTGCGGGCGGCGTGGCTCATGATCGGCGGACCTCACGTCGGCTGGGCCGCGGTGATCAGCCCCCGCCAGCCCCGTTTGGTAGCTGCAGGTTACCGAGCGCATGCGGAAAGTGCCCTGGCAACATGCCGGGGATCACGCCGTGGCGGCCCGGGCGAGGCGCCGCTCAGCTGACCTTGACCGAGACCTGCGGGTAGCCGCTGGCGCCGTTGGGCTCGGGCGGGGCCTGCAGGGCGGTCTGGGTGTAGCCGGTGCGGTCGGTGGCGCGTGACTCGATGAGGTGCGTGCCGGGCGCCGCGTCCCACTGCCACGCCCACTGCCGCCAGGTGTCGATGCCGGGCACGGCGCCCAGCCGGGCCTGGTGCCAGGGCCCCCTGTCGACGCGCACCTCGACCGCATCGATGCCCTTGTGCTGCGCCCACGCGACGCCGGCCACGGCATGCCGGCCGGCCTTCAGCGACCCCGAGCCCGGCACGTCGATCCGGGACTCGGTCTTGATCGGCGCCTGCTGGCTCCAGCCGCGGTCGGTCCAGTACGCGCGGGCGCTGGCGAAGGTGGTGACCTCGATGTCGGTGATCCACTTGCACGCCGACACGTAGCCGTACAGGCCGGGCACGACCATCCGGACCGGGAAGCCGTGCGCGACCGGCAGCGCCTGGCCGTTCATGGCCACGGCCAGCATCGCGTCGCGGCCGTCCATCGCCGTCTGCACGGGCGTGCCGCAGGTGAACCCGTCCGCCGAGGTGCACAGCAGCTGGTCGGCGCCGGCCCGGATGCCGGCCTGGCGCAGCAGGCGGCGGACGCTGACGCCGAGCCACCTCGCGTTGCCGATGTAGGGCCCGGCGACGGGGTTGGAGACGCAGCACAGCGTGATGTAGTCCTCGAGCAGCGGCTGCTGCAGCAGGTCGTGGTAGGTCAGCGTGACCGGCCGGGCCACCATGCCGTGGATGCGCAGCTGCCAGGCCGACGGGGTGATCTCGGGCAGCACGAGGGCTGTGTCGACGCGGTAGAAGCTCGCGCTGGGCGTGATGAACGAGCTCAGGCCCGGAATATTCAGGTCGGCGCCGGACGGCAGCGGGGGCGCGGGCCGGGTCGGCGGCGGGATGCGCAGGGTGCTGCGGGCGGCGGCCACGTTGCCGTGCTCGCCCAGCAGCCGGCCGCCGAGGCCGGCCACCACGGCCGTGCCGGCCAGCACGGCGCCGGAGGTGAGGAACGACCGGCGCTGCGGGCCGGGCAGGCGCGCGGGCGGGGTCGGGGGGGCTGCGGGGCCGCCGGGGGCGGCCGGCTCGCCGGCGGCCGGCAGGTAGGGCCGCCACTCCTCGCGCAGCGGGGGATCCGCCGCGTCGCCGGGGGCGGGCGCGGTGTACTCGGGCCGGGCCTGGCGGGTCGTCGCCGGCGGCGCGGGCGGCGGGGCGGCCAGCCGGGCGAGGCGGCGCAGCGCCAGGGCCGCGGCGACGCCGCCGAGCAGCGTGGGCATCGCGTCCTCGGCGGAGGCGTGCGGCCGGGTCAGCGTGGCGACCAGGCCGATCACGACGAACAGGCCCAGGCCTGCCCAGCCCCAGGCGGGCCGGCGCACGGCCGCGATCCCGATGGCTGCCGCGAAGACAGCCAGCACAACGAGGATCCCGGCGATCAGCACAATCTTGTCGTTCGAGCCGAAGGAGCTGATCGCGAAGTTCTTGACCGGCGCCGGGGTGAGGTCGATGGCCGCCTGCCCGGTCGCGACGACGGGGGAGCTGCCGGAGCTGACCAGGCCGGCGATCAGCTGGGCCACGCCGAGGGCCAGGCCGCCGGCGATAATCCCGGCCGCCGCCCCGCGCAGGTTCGACGACGCCGGAGTTCTGCCAAGGGTCACAGGTTTAATTCGTAGCAGGAGCCACCCCGGATTGCCGAGGCCGGGAACCGGCCGTAATCATCTGGCCAGATTTCTGCCGGCCAATGCCGGCCGGGGCCAAGCCGGCCGGGCCGCCTGCACCGAATATAGGAACGTGAGCGTGTCGCGTCCCGGTTCAGGCGGGTCCGGCGGTCCCGGAAGGCCAGGCGGGGAGCCTTCCGGGCCACTGCCGCTGCCGTCACCGGGCGCTGAGCCGTCCGGGGCGGCCGGGACGCCTGTGCCGCCCGGGGCGAGGCTGGCCGGGCTGCTGCGACTGGTGGCGCGCGGGGATGAGGACGCCTTCCGGCAGGTGTATGACGACACGGCCGGGCCGGTTCTGGGTACTGTGCGGCGGATTGTCCGCGACCCGGCGCAGTCCGAGGAGGTCATGCAGGAGGTCCTGCTCGAGGTCTGGCGCACCGCGGCGCGGTTTGACCCGCACGCGGGCTCGGCGGCGGCCTGGATCCTGACCATGGCGCACCGCCGGGCCGTGGACCGGGTCAGGTCCGAGGACAGCGCGGCCCGCAGGGAGCGGCGGGCGGCGGTCGCGTCGGTGGAGTTTGACGAGGTCACCGACGCCGTCGAGGCAAGCCTGGACCGGGAGCGGGTCCGGCACTGCCTGGCCTCGCTGACCGAGCTGCAGCGTGAGGCGGTGACGCTGGCTTATTACCAGGGCTATACCTACCGCGAGGTGGCCGGGCTGCTGGGCGTCGCGGTGGGCACGGTCAAGACCCGGATGCGCGACGGCCTCATCCGGCTGCGCGACTGCCTGGGGGTGGAGTAATGGCCGCGACTGACCCGCACACCCTGGTGGGCGCGTACGTGCTGGACGCGGTCAGCGCGCCGGACCGGGCGGCGTTCGAGGAGCACCTGGCGGGCTGCGAGACCTGCCAGGCGGAGGTGCACGGACTGCGCGAGACCACGGCCCGGCTGGGCGCGGCGGCCGCGGTCCGGCCGCGGGCCGGGCTGCGGGAGCAGACGGTGCGGGCGGCGGCGCGGATCCGGCAGCTGCCGCCGGTCACCGACGAGTCCGCGGAGCGCGGAGCCGGGGCGGGCGCGGGCGCGCCGCCGTCACGGGCTGGACTGCGAGGCTGGCCGGCCGGGATCTGGCGAGCGAGGGCCAGGGCCGCACGGGCCCGGCCTGCTGACGGTGGCGAGGCCGGCGCCCGGCACTCCGGGCGGGCCGGCTGGCGGCGGCCGCGGGCCTGGGTAGCCGCAGTGACGGCCGGAGTGGCCGTGCTGGCACTGGGCACGGCGGCGGGCATGGGCGCGGCGATGCACGGCGCGGAGCACCGGCTGGACATGGCCCAGAACCGCAGCCACGACCTCGCCGCGGTGCTGGCGGCCCCGGACGCCACGATGCTGACCGCGCAGGTCAGCAGCGGGGGCAGCGCCACGGTGGTGATGTCGCACCGCGACGGTGCCCTGGTGTTCAGCGCGGCCGGGCTGCCGGGGCTGGGTTCCTCGCGGGTGTATGAGCT
>DASUBV010000033.1:0-11424 GCA_035763085.1 Streptosporangiaceae bacterium
AGTTCCCGCCTTGTGAGCAAAAGCCGCGCGAGCGCGCCGAAACACCCGGTTATGCACAGCAGGTCAGAAGAGCTCGTCGCGGCGGCCGGCTGGCGGGCCGCACGGTAGCGGCATGACCAGTGATGAGCACCCGCACCCCGACCCAGCGAACCCGCCACCGGCGCCCACAGCCTCGGCGGGCACGCCCGCCGACCGCGCACCATCCGCGGACCCGCCCGGCGCGGACGCGCGGTCGGCGCCCCGTCGCGGTGGGGACGAACCACCCGAGCCCCCCGACAGCGCGCCCCGGTCCGCCGGGGATGAACCCGCGCCTGTGCCGTCGGATGGCAGCAGCGCTGGCTCGCCGCCGCGGGTCCAGGTGGGGTCGCCCGATGCCGTGTTAGCCGTCGTGCCGCACCTGCTGGGCTTTCACCCGAGCGGGAGCCTGGTGGTGCTGGGCGTGCGCGGCCGCCGTGACCAGGTCTGCCTGGCCTTCCGCTACGACCTGCCGGACCCGCCCGACGCTGACCTGTCGGAGGACATCGCCGCGCACGCCTGCGCGGTACTGGACCGCCAGGAGATCCCGGCGGCCATCATCATCGGCTACGGCCCGGCCGAGCAGGTGGCCGCGGCGGCGGAGCCGGTGGTCAGGGCAATGCTGAAGGCCGGCGTGGATCTCCTGGAGGTGCTGCGCGCCGACGGCGGCCGGTACTGGTCCGCGCTGTGCCGCGACCCGGGCTGCTGCCCGGACGAGGGCATCTCCTTCGACCCGTGCTCGCACCCGGCCGCGGCCGTGCTGAACCAGGCCGGGCTGGATGCTTACCCCGACCGCGCCGCGCTGGCGCGCACGTTAGAGCCGGCCCCTGGCTCGGCCAAGGTCACCCGGCAGGCCACCAGCCGGGCGCTGCGGCGCATCGACTCCCTGGTTGCTGCCGCCACCCAGGGCGGCACCGACCCGGCAGCGGTACTGGCCGCGGCCGGGCGGCGGGCGGTACGCGGAGCGATCCGCCGGTACCGCTCCGGCGCGCAGGTCACCAGCCCGGCTCGCCTGGCTTACCTGGCTGTCGTCCTGGCCGACCTGCGGATTCGTGATGATGCGTGGTCCCGGATGGACCCCGGGTTCCGGGCCCGGCACCTGCGGCTGTGGACCGACGTGGTCACCCACGCGGCGCCGGAGTTCGTTCCGGCCGCGGCCTCGTTACTGGCGTTCACGGCCTGGCAGTCCGGCGAGGGCGCGCTGGCCAACGTCGCGGTCGAGCGCGCCCTGGCCGCCGATCCGGCGTACTCGATGGCGCTGCTGATCGGCCAGGCGGTGCAGGCCGGCCTGCCGCCGTCGGCCGCGCGGCTGCCGATGACGCCGGCCGAGGTCGCGGACAGCTACGCGGCGGGCCCGCCGACCCGGCCGTCAAGCCGTACGGCCCGGCAGCGACCGCAGCGACGAGAGAGAAAAGCGGCTAGAGGATAAACTTCGTGAGCCGTTCGTCCAGTTCGGTACAGAGCATGGCCAGGAAGCCCGCCGGGTAGGTGTATCGCCGGAAGCGCGGGAACCCGCGGCCTGTTTCCGGGAGGCTGTGTGACCAACCTCGCCGACAAGGGCCAGCCAGCCGCCCGGCCCGGCACGACCGGTACCCCCGCGGTCCCCGCGCTAGCGGCGCACCAGGCCGCCGTCGCGGAGATCAGGCGGGCTTATACGGCCATCCCGGCGGGCCGCCCCGTGCGGCTGGCCAAGCCGACCTCCAATCTCTTCCGGTTCCGTGGCGAGTCGGCCGGCGTCACGCTGGACGTCTCGGCCTTCGACCACGTGCTGCACGTCGACCCGGCGGCCAGGACGGCCATCGTCGGCGGCATGACGACCTACGAGCACCTGGCCGACGCGACTCTCGCTCACGGCCTGATGCCGCTGGTCGTCCCGCAGCTGAAGACCATCACCCTGGGCGGGGCGGTCAGCGGCCTGGGCATCGAGTCCACCTCGCTGCGCAGTGGCATGCCGCACGAGTCGGTGCTGGAGATGGAGATCCTCACCGGGGACGGCCGGGTCATCACCGCCGCGCCCGGCGGGGAGCACGATGCGCTGTACGGCGGGTTCCCCAACTCCTACGGCACGCTGGGCTACGCCCTGTCGCTGACCATCGAGCTGGAGCCCGTCACGCCGTACGTGCACCTGCGGCACTTTCGTTTCGCATCTCCTGAGGACTGCATGGCGGCCATCGCGCAGATCGCCGCCGACGGCAGCTACCAGGGGCACCGCGCGGACTTCGTCGACGGGGTCATGTTCAGCCTGGACGAGCTGTACCTGACGGTGGGCGCGTTCAGCGAGATCGCGCCGTGGCGCAGCGACTACACCGGGAGCCAGATCTTCTACCAGTCCGTCCGCGGCCCGCGCGAGGACTTCCTGGCGATCCGCGATTACCTGTGGCGCTGGGACACCGACTGGTTCTGGTGCTCGCGCCCGTTCGGGGTCCAGAAGCCGGTGATCCGCCAGCTATGGCCGCGCCGTTACCGCCGCTCGGACGTGTACCGCAAGCTGGTCGCCTTCGACCGCCGCCACCGCCTCACCGCCCGGCTGGACGCGCGGCGCGGGGCGGCGGCGCACGAGGACGTCATCCAGGACGTCGAGATCCCGGTGCAGCGCGGCGCGGATTTCCTGCGGTTCTTCGCCGCGCAGGTCGGCATGTCGCCGGTGTGGCTGTGCCCGCTGCGGCTGCGCGGCGAGCGCACCTGGCCGCTGTACCCGATGCGGCCGGGCCAGGCGTATGTCAACTTCGGGTTCTGGGGCACGGTGGCGCTGCCGGCCGGCGCGGTCCCCGGCCACTACAACCGGCAGATCGAGGACGCGGTCAGCGACCTGGGCGGGCACAAGGGCCTGTACTCGACCTCGTTCTACTCACCCGAGGACTTCTGGGCCAAGTACAACGGCCCGGAGTATGCCGTCCTGAAACGCGAGTACGACGCCGAGGGGCGGCTGGCTGACCTGTACGACAAGTGCGTACGCGGCCAGTAAGGCAATAACAGTGCGAAGGAGTTCGTGACATGGCGCTGGCGCAGGTATTCGAGAAGGTCGCTGGACCGGATGCCCCCGTCGACTTCCGTGCCTACGACGGGAGCTCGGCCGGCGGCGGCGACGCACCCGTCCGGATCACCGTCAAGACCCCGACCGCGGTGTCCTACCTGGCCCAGGCGCCGGGCGCGCTCGGGCTGGCCCGCGCCTACGTCTCCGGCCACCTGGACGTGGACGGCGACATGTACGGCGCGCTGAGCCGGATGGCCAGCGCTCAGCGCCTGGGGATCACGCTGGGCGAGCGGATCAAGCTGCTCAACGAGCTGGGCGGCCCGCGGCTGCTGGTGCCGCGGCTCGCGCCGCCGCCGCAGGAGGTCCGGGTCAACCGGCGCTGGCAGCTGGGCCGCCGTCACTCCAAGGACCGCGACGCCAACGCGATCTCCCACCACTACGACGTCTCCAACACCTTCTATGAGTGGGTGCTCGGCCCGTCGATGGCCTACACATGCGCGTGCTACCAGAGCGAGGACGCCACGCTGGAGCAGGCCCAGCGAGCCAAGTTCGACCTGGTCGCCCGCAAGCTGGCGCTGCGGCCGGGCATGCGGCTGCTGGATGTCGGCTGCGGCTGGGGCGGCATGGTGATGCACGCGGCCCGCGAGTTCGGCGTCAGGGCGCTGGGCGTCACCCTGTCGGAGCAGCAGGCCGCCTGGGGGCAGCGGGCGATCAAGGAGGCCGGGCTGAGCGACCTGGCCGAGGTGCGGCACCTGGACTACCGGGACGTGCCCGAGGACGGGTTCGACGCGGTCAGCTCGATCGGGCTCACCGAGCACATCGGCAAGGCCCAGCTGCCCGGCTACTTCTCCTTCCTGCACGCCAAGCTGCAGCCGCGCGGGCGGCTGCTCAACCACTGCATCACCCGCCCGGACAACACCGGCCCGGCCAACGTCAAGGACGGGTTCATCAACCGGTACGTGTTCCCCGACGGTGAGCTGGAGGGCCCGGGCCACCTGGTCTCGCTGATCCACGACACCGGCTTCGAGGTCCGGCACCTGGAGAACCTGCGCGAGCACTACGCCCGCACGCTGGCCGGCTGGTGCGCCAACCTCGACGAGCACTGGGACGAGGCGGTTGCCGAGGTGGGCGAGGGCACCGCCCGGGTGTGGCGGCTGTACATGGCGGGCTCGCGCCTGGGCTTTGACCGCAATCAGATCCAGCTGCACCAGATCCTCGCCGTCAAGCTGGACAGCGAGGGGACGTCCGGGATGCCGCTGCGGCCCGACTGGGAGCCGCCGCTGCCCGCCTGAGGCCTGCCAGCGCAGTTCCGGCGGGCGCCGCGGTGTCTGGGCTGAGGAGCGAGGCACGAGCGACGAGGAAGACGCTACGGCCGGGCACCCGCCCGGAACTGCGCCATGTTAACCGCGGTAGCTGTCGGCCACGGTGAAGGCCAGGTCCAGCGCCTGGCTGCGGTTCAGCCGCGGGTCGCAGGCCGTCTCGTAGCGCTGGTGCAGGTCGGCGGCCGCGATGTCGTGGCTGCCGCCGACGCACTCGGTCACGTTGTCGCCGGTGAACTCGATATGGATGCCGCCGGGGTGGGTGCCCAGGCTGCGGTGCACCTCGAAGAAGCCCTGCACCTCGGAGAGCACGTCATCAAAGCGCCGGGTCTTGTAGCCGCCCGGCGCCTCGAAGGTGTTGCCGTGCATCGGGTCGCACACCCACGCCACCGGGACGCCCTCGGCGCGGACGGCCTCGATCAGCGGCGGCAGCAGCCCGCGGATCCGGCCGGCACCCAGCCGGGTGATCAGGGTCAGCCGGCCGGGCTCACCGGCCGGGCTCAGCCGGCGGACCAGGGCGGTCAGCTCGGCCGGGGTAGTGGCCGGCCCGACCTTGAGGCCGATCGGGTTGGCGATGCCGGCCGCGAACTCCACGTGCGCGCCGTCCAGCTGCCGGGTCCGCTCGCCGACCCACAGCAGGTGCGCTGACAGGTCGTAGGCCGCGCCGGCGCGCGGGTCGGTCCGGGTCAGTGCCTCCTCATAGGGCAGCAGCAGCGCCTCATGACTGGAGTACAGCTCGACGGTCCGCAGCTCGTCGGGGTCGGTGCCGCAGGCCCGCATGAATGCCAGTGCCCGGTCGATCTCGCCGGCCAGCCGCTCGTAGCGCTGGCCGGACGGGCTGGCCCGGACGAAGTCCTGGTTCCACGCGTGTGCCTGGTGCAGGTCGGCGTAGCCGCCGGTGGTAAAGGCCCGGCACAGGTTCAGCGTCACGGCCGCGCAGTGATAAGCGCGCAGCAGGCGGCCGGGGTCCGGCCGCCGGGCCGCCGCCGTGAACTCCAGGCTGTTGACCGCGTCGCCCCGGTAGGCCGGCAGCTCCACGCCGTCCCGGACCTCGGTGTCGCGCGACCGCGGCTTGGCGAACTGCCCGGCCATCCGGCCGATCTTGACCACCGGGACGCTGCCGCCGTAGGTGAGCACGACCGCCATCTGCAGCACGGTCTGCAGCTTGGCGCGGACCGCCTCGGCGGTGGAGCCGGCGAAGGTCTCCGCGCAGTCGCCGCCCTGCAGGACGAACGCCTCGCCGCGGGCGACCGCGGCCAGCCGGTCCGTCAGCTGATCGCACTCGCCGGCGAACACCAGCGGCGGCAGGCCGGCCAGCTCGGCGGTGACCGCGGCCAGCTGGCCGCTGTCGGGCCAGTCGGGCTGCTGGGCGGCGGGCAGCCCGTGCCAGCTCACGGTGTCGCCCGCCGTGGTCGCGGCGGTCACGGTCGGCCGCCGGAGCTCAGGCCGGGGTGCGGGTGGCGGCGGAGGTGCGCAACGGTCACGGCATTCAAACTAGCGCCGGCCCTGGCCGGCCGTGGCCGCCGGGGACATCCCGGGATGGCCGGGGGACAATGGCGGGATGGAAGACTCCCGGGCTGCCGCCCCGCCACGTGAGATTGTCCTGCTCGGCTCGACGGGGTCCATCGGGACCCAGGCCGCCGACATCATCCGGCGCAATCCCGGCCGGTTCCGGCTGTCCGGGCTGGCCGCGGGCGGCGGCAACCCCGGGCTGCTGGCCAGCCAGGCCCTGGAGTTCGGCGTCGAGGTCGTGGCAGTGAGCAGCGAGGCCGCCGCGCCCGCCGTCCAGCAGGCCCTGCAGGCGGCCGCGGCCGGCGCGGACCCGGCGGCCCGCCCCGCCGGCACCGGCCGGGCCGCGCCGCTGGTGCCGAAGGTCCTGGCCGGCGCCGACGCGGTGGCCGAGATGGCCACCTGGCCCTGCGACATCGTCCTGAACGCGGTCACCGGGGCAGCCGGGCTGGCCGCGACGCTAGCCGCCCTGGACGCCGGCCGGGTGCTCGCGCTGGCCAACAAGGAGTCCCTGATCATGGGCGGCCAGCTGGTCGCGGGCCGGGCGGCGCCCGGCCAGATCGTGCCGGTCGACTCCGAGCACTCCACAATCGCGCAGTGCCTGCGCGCGGGCACCGCCGGTGAGGTGCGGCGGCTGGTGCTGACCGCCAGCGGCGGGCCGTTCCTGCACCGGGACCGGGCCGGGCTGGCCCGGGTGACTCCCGAGCAGGCGCTGGCCCACCCGACCTGGAACATGGGCCCGGTCATCACCATCAACTGCGCCACCCTGGTGAACAAGGGCCTGGAGCTGATCGAGGCGCACCTGCTGTTCGGCATCGGGTTTGACCGGATTGAGGTAGTCGTGCACCGGCAGTCGGTCGTGCACTCGATGGTGGAATTCACCGACGGCGCGACCGTGGCCATGGCCAGCCCGCCGGACATGCGGATCCCGATCGCGCTGGCCATGGGCTGGCCGGAGCGGGTGCCCGGCGCCGCGGCGCCGGTCGACTGGTCGGTGGCGCATACCTGGACATTCGAGCCGCTGGATGAGGTGGCCTTCCCCGCGGTAGCGCTGGCCAGGGCCGCCGGCCGCGCGGGCGGGACCGTCCCGGCGGCCTACAACGCCGCCAACGAGGAGTGCGTGGCCGCCTTCATGGCCGGCCGGATCCCGTTCACGGGGATCGTCGATACCGTCGCCCAGGTAGTCTCAGAGCATGACGGCGCCGGCTCCGGGACGCTGACCGTGGAGCAGATCCTGACTGCCGACCAGTGGGCCCGGACCCGGGCCCGCGAGCTGGCCGGCGCAGCGTGACGAGGCACGGGATGACGGGGCAGCGGGGCATGCTGCGCCGGGGGAGTTGAGCACGACGGCGCGAACCGCGCCGGCCGGCCCGCCGGGCCGTGCAGGCGGACCGCAGACGGGAGAGACGGCCGGATGAGCTTCGTCCTCGGCGTGGTGATCTTTGTCCTCGCGCTGCTCATCTCGATCATGCTGCATGAGGCCGGCCACTTCTTCACGGCCAAGAAGTTCCACATGAAGGTCACGCAGTTCTTCGTGGGCTTCGGCCAGACGCTGTGGTCCCGCCGTCGCGGCGAGACCGAGTACGGCGTCAAGGCGCTGCCACTCGGCGGCTTCGTGAAGATCACCGGCATGACCACGCTCGATGAGGTGGATCCCGCCGACGAGCCGCGCTCGTTCCGGCGCCAGCCGGGCTGGCAGCGGGTGATCGTGCTGGTGGCCGGCTCCTTCATGCATTTCGCGCTGGCCTTCGTGCTGCTGTTCATCCTGGCCGTGGGAATCGGCGTGCCCAGTTCCGCCAGCTCCACCACGATCGGCTCGATCAGCAAGTGCCTGCCCTCGAACGTGCACCAGTACAACACGGGCACCTGCCCGGCCGGCGCGGCCGGCTCTCCGGCGCAGGCGGCCGGGATCCGGGCGGGGGACAAGGTCGTCTCCATCGCGGGCCGCCCGGTGAGCAGCTGGACTCAGCTCAGCGACGTGATCCGGGCCCAGCCCGCGGGCAAGCCGGTGCCGGTCGTCGTGGACCGGGACGGCCGCCAGCTGTCGCTGACCGTGACGCCCGGCTCCATCGACGGCCGCAAGGGCTCTTACCTGGGTATCGAGGCCAAGCTGTTCCAGCGCGTCGGGCCGGTCTCCGGGGTGACCTACGCCGGGTCGACGTTCGGCCAGGTCATGGTCCTGTCGGCGGAGGCGGCGGCCAAGCTGCCCTCGGCGCTGCCCGACCTGTTCGCGTCGGACCGCTCGCATACGGCAGGGGCCAACGTGAGCAGCATCTTCGGCGCCGCCGACGACGCCGGGCAGATCGTGCAGGCCGGGGGCGGCTGGCAGGTCACTGTCTCCGCCCTGCTGCTGATCGTCATCTCGCTGAACATCTTCGTCGGCGCCTTCAACCTGCTACCACTGCTGCCGCTGGACGGCGGTCACCTCGCTATCGTGATCTATGAGCGGGTGCGGGCCTGGCTGGCCAGGCTGCGCGGCCGCCCGGATCCGGGCCTGGTAGATATGCAGAAGCTGATCCCGGTGAGTGTGGGCGTGTTCGCCCTGCTGGTCGGGCTCGGCCTGATCCTCATCGCGGCGGACATCGTCAACCCGGTTCACCTGACATAGTGAGGCGATTGGACAGATGACTGTTGACCTAGGGATTCCCGAGCTCCCGCCGGAGCCGCTGGCGGTGCGGCGCCACTCCCGGCAGATCATCGTGGGCAAGGGCAGTCACGCGGTGCCCGTCGGCGGCGGTGCCCCGGTCTCGGTGCAGTCGATGACCACCACCCTGACCGCGGACGTGAACGCCACGCTGCAGCAGATCGCCGAGCTGACCGCGGCCGGCTGCCAGATCGTCCGGGTGGCGGTGCCGTCTCAGGACGACGCCGACGCCCTGCCGGCCATCGCCCGCAAGTCCCAGATCCCGGTGATCGCCGACATCCACTTCCAGCCCAAGTACGTCTTCGCCGCGATCGACGCGGGCTGCGCCGCGGTGCGGGTCAACCCCGGCAACATCAAGGCGTTCGACGACAAGGTGGGCGAGATCGCCAGGGCCGCCTCGGCGGCCGGGGTGCCGATCCGGATCGGGGTGAACGCCGGCTCGCTGGACAAGCGGCTGCTGGCCAAGCACGGCAAGGCCACCGCCGAGGCCCTGGTGGAGTCGGCGCTGTGGGAGTGCTCGCTGTTCGAGGAGCACGGCTTCTCCGACATCAAGATCTCGGTCAAGCACCACGACCCGGTCGTGATGATCAACGCCTACCGGCAGCTGGCCCAGCGCTGCGACTACCCGCTGCACCTGGGCGTGACCGAGGCCGGCCCGGCGTTCCAGGGCACCGTGAAGTCGGCGGTCGCCTTCGGCGCGCTGCTGGCCGAGGGCATCGGGGACACCATCCGGGTGTCGCTGTCCGCGCCGCCGGTCGAGGAGGTCAAGGTCGGCATCGCGATCCTGGAGTCGCTGGGCATGCGTGAGCGCGGCCTGGAGATCGTGTCCTGCCCGTCGTGCGGCCGGGCCCAGGTGGACGTCTACAAGCTGGCCGACGAGGTCACCGCGGCGCTGGACGGGATGGACGTGCCGCTGCGCGTGGCGGTGATGGGCTGCGTGGTGAACGGCCCGGGCGAGGCCCGCGAGGCCGACCTCGGCGTGGCCTCCGGCAACGGCAAGGGCCAGATCTTCGTCCGCGGCGAGGTCATCAAGACGGTGCCGGAGTCGCAGATCGTGGAGACGCTCATCGAGGAGGCCATGAAGCTCGCGGCCGAGATGGGCATGGAGCCCTCCGGGGCATAGGAAGCTGGCGGGCACCCGGCCCGCACCGCTGAGGCAGGCCCGCCGGCGCTGCGCCGGCGGGCCCTGCCGTGCCTGCCGGCGGATCGTGCCCGGCACGGTCGGCGCGCCCACTGCGGCACGCAGCGGGCGCGCGCCGCAGGGGGCTTCACCGAAGCGCCGCCTGGAGCTGCACCGCAGCCCTGGGCCCGGCGTGATCAGCGGTGCGATCAGGCGCTCACCAGCGAGCTGCTGGTCAGAGGATGACTTCGAATCACATCTTCGTATCTGTGCGATTTTGTTATTGACGTGCCATCTGCGGCTGTTCTAACTTGTGGCGTCTAACGTGCAATGCTGACCAGATGTGAGCGCTCACAATGGGGCGGGCGGTCGCTCGGCAGGGCGCGCTCCCAAGCGCAACGTGCCAGTCGGCGGCGCAGTGGTCACGGACTCGGCCCGAGCCCGTGACCAGGCAGTTAGGCGCAAGGAATGGCCATGACGCGACGGGAACGCCAGGAACCTACGGCTGGGGGTGACCGCTTAATGGCTGAGCCACGGCGGCCTGTCCCGGCCGCTGCGCCCGGCAGTCCCCGAGCGGGTGGAAACGGGTGCTCATCCCACTACATCCCGGAGGTCTGCGATGGGCAAAATCGACCCTAAGGTCGATGAGGCGATCCAAACGCTCAACATGAAGGACGGGCCGACCCGCCGGCGCCTTCTCCAGGGCACCGGACTGGTCAGCGCGACGGCCGCGGCCTCCGCCCTGCTCGCCGCGTGCAGCTCCAACGCCAGCGGGAGCAGCGGCTCCCCGTCGGCCAAGGACGTGGCCGGGAACTTCCCCAGCGTTCCCAAGTGGAAGTTCACATTCGTCAACCACGTGACCGACAACTCGTTCTTCACGCCCACCCAGTACGGCTTCCAGGATTGCGCGGCGCTGCTCGGCATCCCGACTCCTGCGTGGACAGGGGCCAGCTCCACGCAGCCGACCGTGCCCACCATGCTGACCGCGTTCAACTCGGCGGTGGCCGCGAAGTCGCCCGGCATCGCCACCACGGTCGTGTCAGCCACCGCGTTCACCACGCCGATCGGCAACGCGCTGAAGGCCGGCATCCCGGTCGTCACCTACAACGCCAACGGCGCGACCAACAACCCGACCAACGGCCTGGCCTACGTCGGCCAGGAACTGTATGTCTCCGGCCAGCAGGTCGGGGCGCGGATCGCGGCGGCGATGCCGCACGGCGGCACCGCCTGCGGGATCATCGCCCAGCCCGGCTCGCTGAACATCCAGCCCCGGCTGGACGGCGCTAACGCCGCGATCCTGGCCGCGGGCAAGGGCCTGAAGATCCTGCACATGGCCGGGTTCAACAGCGGTGCGCAGCAGAGCCAGGAGAACAACAGCATCCCGCAGTTCCTGCAGGGCCAGGGCAGCAAGCTGCAGGGCGTGTTCGCCGTGGACGGCGGCTCGACCGCCGTGCTCGGCCCGGCGCTGGCCAAGTACAACATGACCGGCAAGGTGGCCTCGGGCGGGTTCGATCTGGAGCCGGCCACGCTGACGGCGATCAAGGCCGGCCAGCTCGGCTTCACCATCGACCAGTCGCCGTACCTGCAGGGCTTCCTGCCGACCCTGTACCTGTACCTGTTCAAGCTGTCGGGCGGCCTGGTCTCCCCGCCGGAGACCGACACCGGCCTGAAGTTCGTCACCAAGGGCAACGCCGACCCCTACACCTCGCCGCAGACCCGGTTCGAGGGCTCCACGCAGGAGCAGAAGTACGTCCAGCAGAGCGGGCCGATCAGCACCTGACCGGCGGCCGTGCGCGCGGCGCCGCCGCCCGGCGGGCTTCGTGGCTGGGCCCGCCGTCGGCCG
>DASUBV010000034.1:0-37540 GCA_035763085.1 Streptosporangiaceae bacterium
CTGTTGTGACCGGCCGTATCTTCCCGGCCTGATGGCCGCCGCGGCCGCCGGCCATGCCTGGCCGCGCGGCCGGGCGTCCGGGTCGTCATCCCGGCCGGCCTGGCGGTGGCGGCCGGGCTGATCGTGCTGACCCGCGCGCCAGGCCGCGGCGGCTACGGGTCGTCGCGGTGGCCCTGATCATCTTCCGGGCCGGGCCGGGCCTGGCCCTGGCGGCCGGCGCGCTGACGGTCAGGCATCCCGCAGGCGCAGCAGCAGTCCCCCGGCCAGCAGCCCGCCGACGGCCCAGGCTGACAGCACGCCCAGTCCCGCCCACGGGCCGATGGGCAGCCTGCTCAGGCCGGTGGTGGCCTGGACGGCGAGCCCGGCGGTCATCGGCCCGGCCTGCTGGATATGCCGGGCCAGGTCCGGGCCGGTGACCGCGCCGATGATCGGGAACAGGTAAAGCAGCCCGAGCACGACCCCGATCGCCGCCGCGGCCTCCCGCAGGGCAGCGGCGGCGCCGACGCTGAGCAGCGCGATCAGCGCCAGGTAAAGGACGGAGCCGGCGGCAGCGCGCAGCACTGCCCCGTCGCCGAGGGTCAGCGCCGGGTAGCCGTGCGCCAGGCCGATCCCGCGGCCGGGCAGGATGAGCCGCCCGGCCAGCACCGACGCCAGGACCGCGACGGTCCCGGTCACCAGCACGAGGCCGGCGAGGATGGCGGCCTTGGCAGCCAGGACAGTGACCCGCCGGGGCATCGCGGCCAGGGTGACCCGGATCATGCCGGTGCCGTACTCGCCGCTGACAGCCAGCACGGCCACGACCGCCACCACGGCCTGGCCGAGGTAGATGCCGGTCAGGCTGATCCGGGCGGGGTCCTCGGCGCACAGCCCGGACGGGCACCGGGCGGCCGCGGCCGCCGCGGCGCCGCCGGTGACGGTCAGCGCCGCGGCGGCGAGCAGCAGCCAGACGGTACTGGAAAGGGTGCGCAGCTTCGTCCACTCGGCGTGCAGGGCGCTGGTCACGCGTCCCTCCTGCGCAGCAGGAAGGCGGCCAGGCCCAGGGCAACCGCGGCGTAGCCGCAGAGCACGGCGAACCCGGCCCAGGGCGGCAGCGGGAAGTAGCCAGCGAATGGCGTGTAGCTGCCGTCCACCTGCTGGTACTGCGGAACGGCCTGCTGGATGGCGAAGCCGGCCGCCGGGGTGACCCGCAGCACCCAGGCCGCCGCGGCGGCGCGCAGGACGGGAAAGGCGACCGTCAGGAGGTAGGGCAGGATGATCGCGGTGATGACCGCGGTGACCGCCGCCGCGCCGTGCCGCAGCAGGGCGCCCGCGCCGAGGGCGAAGACAGCCGCGACGGCGAACAGGGCCGCGGTCCCGGCGATCACCCGCGCTTGCGTCAGCGCCGGAGCCGGGAAGATGGGAGAGCCGTTGGCCTGCAGCAGCCGGTCCCCCAGCCACACCGCGACGGCCGCGCCGGCCAGCCCGGCAGCGAATGTGACGCCGCCGAGCACCAGGGCCTTGGCGGCCAGGACCCGGCCGCGCCGGGGGCTGGCCGCCAGCGTGACGCGGATCAGGCCCCGGCGGTACTCGGCGGTGATGAACAGCGCGCCTACCACGACCACCGCGATCAGCCCGATGAACGCGCCCGCGAGCGTCTGGCTGACGGGCGCGAGGCCGCCGACCGCTGGCGCGATGTCGCCAGAGCCCGTGACGGTAAAGGCGCTCGCCGCCTGCCGGTAGCCGCCCCCGGAGCCGGTCGGGTACACCGAGCTGCTGCCCCCGGTCACCGGCTGGCCGCGCCAGCTGCCGCCCGGCCACCCGCCCCGCAGGCTGACGCGGTCGAAGGTGGCGGTGGCATCGGTGGGGTTCACAGATCCGGACGCGCCGGAGATCTGCTGGCTCAGCTGCCGGGAGTACCCCGGCGAGGTCACGAACAGGCCGGCCTGCGCGATCGCGGGCAGGCCGGGCAGGCGGACCGCGCCGATCCTGGTCCACCGCGTGCCGTCAGCGGAGTCGAAGGAGGTGATGACATCTCCTGCGCGGGCCAGGCGGAGCCAGCGCGGCGACGCCGCGGACACCGCGCCCGCCAGCCCGGCCCGGTCGCCGGTGTAGTTCCACTGCATCCGCGTGCCGTGACCGCCGGTGGCCATGACCGCCGCGTAGTCCGATCCCTGGCCAGGTCCCGCGGTGACGATGAGCCCGGCCTTCGACCACGGCTGCAGGCCCGGCCTGGTCCGCGCGGGCCCCTGCGGGGTCAGGGCGGTCTCGATCACGCCGCTCAGCGCGGCCACCCGCGCGGTGATGCTGCCGTGTGCGGCCAGCAGGCGGTGCACGAAATAGAAGGAGTCGGTCACGGCCTCCCCGCCAGGACCCACCGGGACGGCGTAATGACACGGGCCGCCGGGACAGTCTTCGTGGCTATTGGCCCCGGTGAACACGCCGAGCCCCAAGGTCAGCATCATCGCGGCGACGACGGCGATGACGCAGCCGCGGACGGTCCGGAACTTAACCCACTCAGCTCGCACCAGGTGCGCGAAGCTGTCCGGTGCGGGCGTCGGGCCCGGCCGGGCCGGGGCGATGGCGGGCGCGGTCACCGGGTCACCGCCCTGGCTGTCTCGGCACGGTAGTCGACCACGTCCCTGGTCAGCTCCATGTACGCCTCCTCCAGAGTCGCGTGGTGGGCCGAGACCTCGGAGAACGGGATCCGGCCCGCGGCCAGCAGGCTGACGATCTGCTCCGCGGCCAGGCCGGACACCGTGAGGCTGCCGCCGCTGTGCTCAGCTACCGCGGCCCCGGCAGTGCTCAGCGCCGCTGCCGCCGGCCCGGCGGCGCTGGTCCGCAGCGTGACCCGCGCCGCGGAGGTGGCCGCGATCAGCTCCGCGACGCTGGTGTCGGCGATGACCTTGCCACGGCCGGCGATCACCAGGTGGCCGGCGACCTCCTGCAGCTCGCCCATCAGGTGGCTGGACACCAGCACCGCCCGGCCCTCCGCGGCCAGCGAGGTCAGCAAGCCGCGCATCCACACGATGCCCTCGGGATCCATGCCGTTGAACGGCTCGTCGAGCATCAGCACCGGCGGGTCGCCGAGGAGCGCCGCGGCGACCCCGAGCCGCTGGCGCATGCCCAGGGAGAAGCCGCCAGCCTTCCGCCGTGCCGCCGGGCCGAGGCCGCTGTTCTCGATGACCTCGTCAACCCGGCGCGAGCCCAGGCCCTGGGAGTGCGCCAGCCACAGCAGGTGATTGCGCGCCGTCCGGCTCGGCTGCAGGGCGGCGGCGTCGAGCAGCGCGCCGACCCGGGTGAGCGGGCGGCGCAGGCTCCGGTAGGGCCGGCCACCGATGAGCGCGTGACCCGCGTCGGGGGCGTCCAGGCCCAGGATCACCCGCATGGTGGTGGACTTCCCGGCCCCGTTCGGCCCGACGAAGCCGGTGACCTGGCCAGGTGCGACGGTAAACGTCATCCCGTCCAGTGCCAGCGCCGGGCCGAACTGCTTGCGCAGCCCGGCGACCTCGATGGCCGCGTCATTCATCACATGTCCCTCCTCCGCATCGGTGACTGCTGTCTCGACGCTGGTTGTACGCCCGGGGCGGTCTCAGCACGGTGCCTGCTGCTGATACCGGGCTGAGACCGGCTGGCTGGCATGCTGAATGCGGAGGTCAGCCGCAGCGAGAGGGAACGGGGCCGTCATGAGAGTGCTAGTGGCCGAGGACTATGAGCCGCTGGCCCGGGCGATCGCGACCGGGCTGCGCCGCGAGGGAATGGCGGTCGACGCCGTCCCGGACGGCGACGAGGCGCTCAGCCAGCTGGCCATGACCCGCTACGACGTCGTGGTGCTGGACCGGGACCTGCCCGGCGTGCACGGCGATGAGGTCTGCCGCCGGCTGGCCGCCGGGCGGTCACTGAGCCGGATCCTGATGCTGACCGCGGCCGGCAGCCTGACCGACCGGGTGGAGGGTCTCGGCATGGGCGCCGACGACTACCTGGCCAAGCCCTTTGACTTCCCGGAGCTGATTGCCCGGGTGCGAGCCCTCGGCCGCCGGGCCGCCGCGCCGCTGCCGCCAGTGCTGCAGCACGGCGACATCAGGCTCGATCCCGGCAGCCGGGCTGCGTCCCGGGCCGGGCGGCGGCTGGCGCTCAGCGCGCGGGAGTTCGCCGTGCTGGAGTACCTGCTCGGCTGCGCGGGCCGGGTCGTGCCCGCCGAGGAGCTGCTGGAGCGGGTCTGGGACACCGCCGCCGACCCCTTCACCACGGCCGTGAAGCAGACCATGCACCGGCTGCGCGCCAAGCTCGGCGACCCGCCCGTCATCGATACCGTCCGCGAGGGCGGCTACCGGATCGGAGGCTCGTGATGCTCGCGTCCCGGACTTCCCGGCCCTGGCTGCGCGGGCCGGCCCTGCGGGGGCGGATGACCTTGCTCTACGCCGCTCTGATCTCCACGTCGTGCCTCACCCTGCTGGGTGTCACCTATCTCCTGGCGCCGGGCCTGCTCATCCACCGCGCCTGGGCGCCCGCGCCGCATCAGCCGGGCGCTCCTGCGGCGGGGCACTCCACGGGGACCTTCTCGGCTTTCATCGGCTCCGATGCGTTCCGCGCCGCCCTGGCCGCCGTCGCGATCATGGCCGTGCTCTCGCTGGCCGCCGGCTGGCTGATCGCCGGCCGGTTCGTGCGCCCGCTGCGCGCGATCATCACCACCGCGCGGGACATCTCGGCCAGCAACCTGCACCGGCGGCTGGGCCTGCGCGGCCGGGGTGATGAGTTCACCGAGCTCGGGGAGACCCTCGATGGCCTGTTCGCGCGGCTGGAGGCAGCATTTGACGCACAGCGGCGCTTCATCGCCAACGCCTCGCACGAGCTGCGTACCCCGCTCAGCGCCGGGCGCGCTCTGCTCCAGGTGGCGATCGCCGACCCGGCGGCCACGGTGCAGACGCTGCGGTCCACCTGCGCAGAGCTCGTCGAGCTGAGCGACCAGCAGGAGCAGCTCATCGCCGCGCTGCTCACCCTCGCGCACAGCCAGCGCGGGCTGACCCAGCACGAGGCCCTGGACCTCGCCAGCATCACCCGGAGCGTCGTCGCGGCCCGCCAGCACGAGGCCGCGCAGCGGGGCGTCCGGCTCAGCGTCGCGCTGGCGGGCGCGCCGGCGACCGGTGACCCGAGCCTGGCGGAAAGCCTGATCGCCAACCTCGTCGACAACGCCATCCGGCATAACCTGCCCGGCGGCCAGGCGGAGATCTCCACCGCGATGACCGCCGAGGGTGCCGTCCTCGCGGTCGGCAACACCGGCCCGCTCGTCCCGGCTGATGCGGCACAGGAGATGTTCCAGCCGTTCCGGCGGCTCGGCGCCCAGCGGATCCGGTACGGCGACGGCCACGGGCTCGGCCTGGCCATCGTCGCTACCATCGCCGACGCCCACGGCGCCGCCCTCATCGCCGACCCCCGCCCCCGCGGCGGCCTCGACATCCAGGTGATCTTTCCCTAGCCCGGGCCTGCACCGCGGCTCGATGCGGGCCGCGGTGCGGCCTGTGAGGAGCAGGTTACGACGGGTCGTGCTGGCGGCGGGCGTCGGGCCCCGCCAGCGGGAACGCCGAGTAGTCGGGCTCGGGGAAGGTGCTGGTGATCTCGATCGCCCGGCCTTCCCGGGCCGAGCGCACCGCGGCCAGCATGACCTCCAGCACATGGTAGGACTGCTCGGGCCTGGTCACCGCCGGGACGTCCCGCTCGATGCACTCCACCAGGTGGCGCAGGCCGTAAGTCCACGGCCAGCCGGGATCGCTCTCAGGGTAGGACTCCCAGCAGCCGGCCTCGTTGCGCCACTGCTCGAAGCCGCTGGGCGCCCAGTCATCGCCGAGCATGTTCATCGAGCCGGACAGGCCGTACAGCTCGATGGCCGGCGCGTGGCCGTACTTCTGGATGGTGAAGCCGGTCGTGACCGACCCGTACACCTGGCTGCCGAAGTCGAGCAGGACATGGGCGTTGTCGTCGGCCTCGACCCGGGTCAGCTCGCCGTCGACCACCCGTTCCGGGATTGCGGTGCCGACCAGGGCGGTGACCCGGCGCACCGGGCCGAGGAAGCCGCACAGGCTGGTGACGTTGTAGACGCCCAGGTCGAACAGGGCTCCGCCGCCGGGCTGGTAGAACCACTGGCCCCACCACGGCCCGGACCACCCGTACAGCGCCCGGGCGAGCTTGACATCGCCGATCACGCCGGCCCGGAGCCGGCGGTGCATCTCGCGGTAGGTGTGCGACAGCAGCACGTGCGGCGCGCACACCATGCGCTGCCGCGAGGACTGGCTCAGCTCGACCAGCCGGGCAGCCTCCGCCAGCGAGGTGGCCATCGGCTTCTCGATCAGCACGTGCTTGCCCGCCTCGTAGGCGGCGGTACTCAGCGGGCCGTGCGCGTTCATGCTGGTGAGCACCAGGACGGTGTCCACGTCGTCCCGGCCGATCAGCTGTTCGGGGCTGGTGACATCGTCGGCGATCCCGAACCGCTGTGCCTGTGCCTTCCGCACTTCCGACCGTGGATCGAACACCGCGCTGACCTGCACGCGGCCTTCCAGCCCGAGTTCCTCCAGCAGCTTCCCGTATTTCTCGAAGACACTGCCCAGACCGAGTACTCCGACACGCACCGGCATCCTGCGACTTCCTTTCCCGCGTTGCGGTCAGTCCCTGACCGCGCCAGTAAGAATTCCCCGGGTGAATGAGCGCTGCAGCAGCAGGTAGACGGCCAGTACCGGCGCGATCGTAATCAGCGCCCCGGCGGCCAGGTAGGTGTAGTTGCCGGTCCCTGGTGGTCTGGTCCTCCCGGCCCCCGCCCGGACTGGCGCCGGCCCGTGTCCCCGTTGCTGACCAGGCGGACGACCCGGTCGCTGTCGCGGTGCGAATCCAGGTGGAAGCGCACCCGGTCGCCCCGGTACAGGACCCGGAAGTACTCCACGGCGGCTCCCGAGTCGGCGAACGAGGTGCCCGCCACCTTGAGCAGCGGCTCGCCCGCCGGGATGCCGAGCTGGCCGGCCTCGGCGGAGGTGGCCCGGGCCAGCTCGATGACGCTCTCGGCCCGGGTCACGACCGTGCCGTACCGGTGGCGGAGCGTCTCGTACAGCGAGTGGTTGGCCAGCGGCTCGGTGACCAGGCCCGGAAACGCCCGTGGGGACAGGTAGGCCTGCAGCAGGGCGACCGGCTCGCGGCTGAGGATCGCTATCCGCTCGACCAGGACCGCGTTCCGCTCCCCCGGCCCGAGCGCCCGACCCGCCTCGGCGGGCGTCGGCACCCTCTCCTGGCGCAGCAGTTGCGTCTCCACCTCGGCGTGCTGGTCGCGCATGCTCTCGGTGAACGAGTGCAGGATCGAGATCTTCTCGTCCAGGCCCGGCCCGCGGACAAAGGTGCCGCGCCCGCGGCGGCGCTCCAGCAGGCCCCGGCCGGCCACCTCCAGGATGGCCTGGCGGACCGGGGCGATCGAGACGCCGAGCAGCTCAGCGATCTGGCGCTCGGCCGGCAGTTGGTCGCCGGGCGCCAGGTCGCCGCTCTCGATGAGCCCGGCCAGCAGCTGACTGATCCGCGCGTGCAGCGGCATGCTCGAGCTGCCCAGGGCGAATTCCCGTGTCAGCTGCTGCCAGCGGCTCAGCGGGTCCGCAGGGTCAGCAGATGGGTCCATGCCGGTCATTAGGCAATTATGAGTTTATGAGTTTTCGCCGTCAAGGTCCCTGTCAGCCGGATCTGTCCCGCCGCTCGCTGCTCGCCGGGTCCGCGCCGCGGCCGTCCCGGCCGGCCCGGCCGGCCGGGACCGCGCCCGGGTCAGCGCGGCGGGCTGGGCCATCCTGCAGGCGGCACGACGGGGGCTCCGGTCCGGTCAGCCAGGGGGCCGAGCCTGGCCGCCGCCAGGGCGGCGCCGATGATTCCCGCATCGCGGCCCAGGCCGGCCGGCAGGATGTCCAGCTCGCGGGTGTCCGGCGCGTAGATGCCCGGCCGCGTCAGGCCGGCCAGGAGGCGCCGGAATCCTGTGTTCAGGCCGAGGCCGCCGCCGATGATGACCGCCTCCGGGTCCAGGGCGTTGACCAGGCGCGCCAGCTCGGCGGCGAGCGTCCGCGCGACATCCTCGACCAGGGCCGTGTCGGCCCCGGACGCGAGCACCTCCTCCGCCCGGGCCTTGCCGGCCCGCGCGGCGAGCGCGGCCCCGCTCGCCGACAGCTCCACCAGTGGCGCCCCCACGACCAGAGCGTTGCCGCGCGACCCATGCCAGGGCTGCCCGGCGGTCACCAGCGTGTGGCTGACGCCGGTCCCGATCGACATGTAGACAAACGAGGGCCGGCCGCGGCCGGCCCCGAAGCGGGCCTCGGCTAGCGCGGCAGCCCGCACATCCGACTCAGCGAACACCGGCCCGGTGCCGGCGAACGCCGCGGCCAGGTCGCAGCCGCGCCAGTCCCACGCTGCCGCGCTGGTGATCTGGCCATCGGGCGACACCAGCTCGGGCACGCCGAGGCCAGTGCCCCCGGCCTGGCCGGCCGACACTTCTCCGGCCAGCGCGACGCAGTCGGCGAGAATCGCCGCCCCGCCGCGGCCCGGCCGGGTCGGCCGCTCACGGCGCCGCAGGACCGTTCCGGCCAGGACATCAACCAGGCCAGCCGCCAGCTTGGTGCCGCCGGCGTCGATGCCGGCCAGCCACCGGCTCATGCCGGGTAGGCCGGCGATACCCCGAAGAGCGCGCGTGCCGTCGTCGCGCCGAAGTTCCGGTACTCGTGGCGGCAGCCCGCGGGGATGTAGCAGACGCCATCAGGCCCCGTCTCGAAGACGCGGGTGTCGCCGTCATGCCAGACCCGGACGGTCATCGTGCCGTGCGTGGTGTAGAGCACCTGGTCGCCGGCGTGCGCATGAGCCTTCGCCTTCTGGCCGGGATCGACCTCGATAACGCCCGCCGTCAGGTGCTCGGTGCTGGCTAGCACGCCGACCAGCACGCCGAGGTCACGGCGCCAGACGATGTCCCGCAGGTCGAGGCAGCGCATCGTGGCAGCCGGGTCCGGGGCCAGCGGCGGCGTCAGCTTGCCCAGCAGGGTGTCATCGGCGTAGCGCGCCTCGTCCAGGTAGGGCCGGGTCCGGGCGTAGGCGCCGGAGGTGCCCGCGGCGGGCGGCGGCGCGAACAGCTCCAGGACGCGCAGCGGGCCCTCGCCGTGCGCGAACGCGTGATGCCAGGTGTCGCGCCGGAAGAAGACGCACTCCCCCGTCCCGACCCGGTGCACCTCGCCGGTCTCCGGGTTGGCGATCGCCATGACGCCCTCGATCACGCACAGGAGCTCGTCCGCGCCGAAGACCGTGGGGTGATCGGGTGAGTGGCGGAACGCGCCGTGCGGCTCGAGCCCGAATACCAGGGAGTGGATGAGGCCGCTGGAGACGTAGATCCAGTCCGCGACCTCGCCGGAGTCCGCATCCCCCCAGACATGGCGCGTGGCCGCCTCCTTCGGGATGTACACCGGGCCGTCGAACGCGGGGCGCGGCGACGGCCGGTAGGGGTTCCGCGCCGGGCTGCCGGGCTCAGCTGTCATGGGCGCATCCGTACCTGGCCATCTGGCGAGAAAAACTCATAAACTCATAATATCAGGGCACGAGATGGCACCTCAAGCGGCCGGAATGGCCATTGAGCACCGACGATCAGACGGTCGCGGCCCGCGCCGCCTGGCCGTGCTGAGAATCAACGCCTCGCGGCGGCCCTGCTGGCCTACGCGCGTCGCCATGGCGCGCGGTCCACGGCACGAGCCTGATGCGAGAGCCCGACCGGTCTCCTTCGGCTGGCCGGAGAGGTGCCGTGATGACCGCGACACTAGCTGGCGCCGCCGCCGTTACCCGGACCATTCGGGTCGCTGCCAGGGCATCGACCGAGGAGTCTCGAGCGGAACGGGCCTGGTGGCGAACGCCATGATCAGCGCTCGCCTCGGCCCGTCGGTGGTGTTCGGGCCGGCGAAGTGCATGGTGCGGCTGGTGTGCACCGTGGCGCCTCCCGCGGCCAGCGGGCAGGCGACCGCATCCCCGACCGAGTGGGGGTCGACGACGACCAGCCCGTGGCTGTCCGGGTTGATCAGCCGGTGCGGCTGCACCTCGAGCACGTGCGTGCCGCCGACGAACTGCATGCACCCGTTCTCGCGGGTGGCCTCCTGGAGCGGTACCCAGATGCTGATGGCGCGGTGCTCCACGCTCGGGTCCCAGTACGCCTCGTCCTGGTGCCAGGGCGTCTCGGCGCCGTCTCGGGGCGGCTTGCGGATCGCGTGCATGCCCGCCGGCTCCGCGTCGGGGCCGAGCAGCTGCTCGGCGACCCGTCGCGCGTTGCGGTAGGCGACGGTGTCGCGCAGCTCGGGCGCGTAGTGGTCGGGATTGACGATCTGCGGCAGCGCCGGCGGCGCGTCCGCCGCACCAGCCAGCTCGAGCCGGTCTCGGTCGGCGATGTCAGCGTCGGGCTCGAACAGCCGGTCGTAAATGGCCTGCAGCTTGATGACCTCGCCGGCAGTCGTCAGGCGGTCAATGCTCATGAAGCCGTCGCGGTGGAACGCGGCGACCTGTTCGTCGGTCAGCGTGACGCTCGCGTCGTCGGCCACGAGGACGGCGTCAGGGGTGCGGGTGGTCGTCATCGGGGGGCTCCTTTCCGGGAATCTCATCGTCGGCTGCGCGCACCATCCGATGCTTGTCCCTGAGAACGACGGAGTTGTACGCGAGGGCGCCGATGGCGGCGGAGCCGGCCGACCGCAGCTGCCTGCGGTACGGCGTCGGTGCGACGCCGTACCGGCTCTTGAAAGCGCGGCTGAAGTGCGCGGCGTCCGCGAAGCCGTGCGCCGCGGCGATGACAGCCGTCGTCTGCGTCGTACGCTCCAGTGCGACCCGGGCGCGGTTGAGCCGCATGGCCTGCAGATAGGCGATCGGCGGTACCCCGACCAGGTCCCGGAAGCAGCGGGCAAAGTGCTTAGGCGACATGTTCACCGCACGGGCCAGCGCGGAAACATCCAGGGGGCCAGACAGGTCCCGCTCCATCATGGCGAGCGCCGCCTCGATCTCGGGGCGGGTGCGTACCTGACGCAAGGAGCCGACATCACCGTATGCGGCGACCAGCTCGGCGGTGGCGAGCTCGGCGTACGCACGGGCCGTCAGCGCCGCTGCCGGCGACTTCCCGCCTCCGTGGGCGACCGCTGCCATGACCAGCTGCACCAGTGAGTCAGACGGGTGGTTGACGAGCACCGGGACGCCCAGCAGGCTCGACATCTCGATCGCGCCGAACAGCTCGATGCGGAATCCGAAGCCAACCAGCTGCACCGGCGCGCCTTGTGCGGCGGTGAGCCGCGGCGGGCCCGGCAGCAGCACCACGAGCTGGCCCGGCCGTGCGTCGGCCAGGTCAGCTCCCAGCTCCACCCGGAGCTGACCCGACCTCACCAGCACGACCTCGGCGTACGGCTGGGGGTCGAGCGGGATCGTCCAGCCCGGACCAACCGTGACGTCGTAGGTCTCCAGCAGCCGGTAGGACGACTCATGCCAGGTGCCCGCGAGGTCGGCGTGCCCCACGGCTACTCCTTCACCGCGCCGGACGCCATGCCGCGGATGAACGAGCGCTGGAAGACCAGGAACATGATGATGACGGGTGCGGCGACGATCACCGCCGCGGCTGCCTGGCCGACCCGGTCGGTCGAGTGCTGGCCGGCAAAGAATGCCAGACCGAGCGGGGCCGTGCGCTTCGAGTCGTCGGTCACCATGACCAGCGGTAGCAGGAACTCGTTCCACGACCACATGAACAGCAAGACGGTCAGCGTCAGGACGGCGGGCTTGCCGGGCGGCAGGGCGACGCGGAACAGGGTGCGCAGCGATCCTGCACCATCGATCTCCGCTGCCTCAAGCATCGACTTCGGCACCGACCTGAAGTAGGCACGCATCCAGAACGTCCCGAAGCAGACGTTGATCGCGATCTGCGGCAGGAACATCGAGGCGTAGGTGTTGGTCAGGCCGACCTGGCGCAGATCGTAGTAGAGCGGGATGACGACGGCCTCGAACGGCAGGATCATGCCGCTGATCAAGAGGTAGAACAACCACGACTGACCACGGAAGCGCATCGTGCCGAACGCGTATCCGGCCAGGATCGCCAGGATGGTCGACCCGATGACGACACAGGCCGAGACGATGACGCTCGAGCGCAGGTAGACCGACAGGTGCGCGATATTCCACGCCTCGACGAAGGTGTGCGGGTGGAACGTCTGAGGCAGCCCGAAGCCTGAGACCTGAGCGTCACGCGGATTGAATGCAAGCAGCACGACGCCCACGATCGGAAACAGTGCGATGACCGCGAACAGCGTGAGGAAGCAGTAGGCGAGGATCCGCTCGGTGCGCGTGGTCATCTAGGCGCCCCTCGATGCGATCCGGTCGATCGCGATGGTCACCGCGAACACCAGGACGGCGAGGATCACCGCGATCGCGCAGGCCTGGCCGACCCGGCCGTCGACGAACGCCCGGTTGTAGAGCATCAGGCCCGGTGTGACGGTCTGCGTGCCCGGTCCGCCGCGCGTCATCACGAAGACAAGGTCGAACGTGCGGAGCGCGCCGACCACGGTCAGCGTCAGGACGACACCGAACTCGTACCGAAGGCTCGGGATCGTCACCGTGATGAGCTCACGCAAACGCCCGCCGCCGTCGACCCGGACCGCGTCATAGAGCGTGGGCGGCACCTGCTGGATCCCCGCCACGAACAGCACCATGCACAGGCCGATCAGAGCCCAGACACCGATCATGCCGAGCGCGGGCAGGGCCCACGTGAAGTCGCCCATCCAGGGCTTCGCCGCAAAGCCGAGACCGATGCCGCGAAGAAACTCGTTGAGGGGTCCGTCATCGGCGTAGATCCAGTTCCAGATGACGCCGACCACCACCGACGAGACGACCTGGGGCAAGAAGATCACCACCCGGAACCCGGTGGCGCCCTTCACCTTGACGGTCGTGAAGATCGCCGCAATGAAAAGGCCGATGATCACCGGCAGCGACGCGAAGAACAGGATCAGCTCGAAGGAATGCCCGAATGCCTGCCAGGTCAGCGGATCGTGGAGCAGCTTCGAGTAGTTGCCCAGGCCCGTCCAGGTGCCGACCGTGATGCCGTCCCAGTCGAAGAACGACAACCACACCGCGTGCAGGAACGGAGCCAGGGCGAACAGCAGGAACATCGCCATCGCGGGCGCGATATAGCAGTAGGCGATGAGGTTCCTGCGCCTGCGCCTGCGCCTGGGCCGAGCCGCCGGAAGTACCCGCGCGCGGCGAACAGCGCCCTCGGAGGAAGGGCCGAGGGTGCTTCCGGCCTGTAGAGCCACTACTGGTTCCCCGCCACGAACGCCTCGCGGTCGGCCTCGATCGCCTTCAGCCCGGCATCGACTGACTCCTTGCCGGCCAGGATCTTCTGCAGCACCGGGTAGCCGACCTCGGAGGACGTCGGCGTCGAGAACTCCAGGTAGGGCAGCAGGGTGTCGTTGCGCAGCACCGACGTCCACGAGTTGTAGATGTCCTGGTAGATTTCGCCAGGCTTCAGGTCAGGGTGGTCGACCTGCAGTGGTGCGATGTCGCCCGCCTTGAAGAACGTCTGGGCCGCATGCTGGTCCGACGTGAAGTTGATGAAGGCCGCGGCCTGCGGGACTTTGTGGCTCCTAGCCGAAATGTGCCAGGCGTACCCGAACGAGCCGGTCGCGCGCGCCGGCGTTCCGGCCTGCAGCGGCGGAGTCAGGAAGAAACCGAAGTTGGCCGGCATGTTCGACGCGTACCAGGAGCCCCCCGGGAAGAACAGGCCCTTGCCCTTGGTGAAGTCCGCAGTGGCGTCGGCCTGTGCGACCGCGTTGACGTCGTTGCTGAAGTAGCCCTTGTGCTCCCAGTCGAGCATCTTGTCAAGCGCAGCTTTGATGTCGTCGTTGTCGTAGGTCGCGCCCTTGTCGTTGTAGACGATGCCCGTGACCTCTTTCACCGACGCGTACTGGTCGATCAGGTTGTAGGCGAGGTGCCACGCTGGCCACCCGTCCTTGTTCCCGAAGACGATGGGCTGCTGGCCGGCCGCCTTCGAGGCGGCCAGGATGGCGTCGAGGTCCGCCATCGTCTTTGGCGGCTTCATGCCGAGCTGGCTGAGCAGTTTCTTGTTGTAGAACCAGCCGATGACGTCGGCGGCGTACGGTGCGCCCCAGATCGGGCCCTCACCATAGGTCTTGCCGTCCGTGGTGAAGCGCAGCTGCCGCAGCCCCATCTGCGGGTAGCGGGTGTTCCAGCCGTAGGCCTTTGCGTAGTCGTCGAGCGGGCGGAACAGCCCGGCCTTGATCAGTGGCCCGTCGAGCGACCAGCCCAGGTTGCCGATGGCGACGTCGGGGCCGTCGTTCGAGCTGAGGGCCAGCTTGATCTGGGCGGGGTAGGACCCGAAGTCACGGACCGTCCAGTTCAGCTTGACGTTCGGGTGCTGCGCCTCGAACCCGCGGCCCAGTTTCTTCAAGATGGCCAGGCGGGTGCCGCTCTCCGAGGTCCAGATCGACAGCGTGGTCGGCGGGAGCTTCGAGATGTTGGTCGTCACGTGCTCGTTGGGGTTGATCTTGTCGGCACCGGTGTCCGTACCCGGCGTCGTGCAGGCTGCGGTCGCGACAAGAACCAGAGCGGCAATCGGAAGCCATCTGAGCATGGGCAGCCCTCTCGTCTGGGCGCGCCGGCTAGGGCCGACGCATCCGGGTACCGTTGGGGCGTGATAGTACAAATAAACCAGTGGTATTACAAGGTCCGCGAAGGCAGCGTCCGCGCTGTAACCTCGCTACCTGTGGCCACCAGGAACGGACCGGCGGGGCAGCTCACGAACCGGGTACGCGACGACCTCGCGGCACGGATCACGCGCGGCGAGCTCGCGGCGGGCTCGCAGCTGCCGACCGAGCGTGAGCTGAGCGGTGTCTTCGCGGTCAGCCGTGTGACGGTCCGGCGCGCCATCGCGGCGCTCGCCGAGGACGGCCTGGTCTACGCGATCCAGGGGCGGGGCACCTTTGTTGCCTCGGACCGGCTGGCCGAGCCGCCCAACGCGCTGCTGAGCTTCCACGACATGGTGGCCAGGGAGGGCGTGGTGGTCGGCGCCCGGCCACTGCGCACCGAGGTCCGGCCGGCCACCCTGAGCGAGTCGGAGTTGTTCGGCATCGCGCCCGGTGCCCCGCTCTTCGCGCTTGATCGCCTGCGCACGCTGGACGCGCTGCCGGTCGCCATTGACTCTAACGTGCTGCCGCTCGGGCTCGCGCCCGGCCTTCCCGAGGCCGACTGGTCCCAGGAGTCGCTGTACTCGCGGCTTGAGGCGGCCGGACGCGCACCCGTCACCGCCGACTACGCCGTCGAGGCCCGGCCCGCCGATGCTGAGCAGGCCGAGCTGCTCGCGACCACGCTGGGGGCGCCGCTGCTGGTAGCGGAGTCACGCGCCTTCGACGACCACCGCCGCCTGATCGTGGTCGGCGTGATCTCCTACCGCGGCGACCGCTACCGCTTCCGTAGCACGCTGGTAGCCCGGTCGCGGTCGGTCAGCCTCGAAGCTGGCCTCCTGCGCTGACCGGTCCGACGACCCCTGACACACGCCGGGAAACGGGGGTGTAATACCAATTGGCCTCTTTGGTGCTACGCTGACGCCGACCCGCACCCCACGGGGGGTCCAGCTCAGACGAGGAGGCTGCGGTGCCCGACCCGGACCTAAGCGCTGGCAGTACCTCAGCAGCCCCGACGGCCCCGACGATGTCGCGGCGGGCGACCCCGCGGCCGACCTTCGTGCGGCCGACGGTGATCCGTCGTGAGGACACCGCGCATCACGTCTGGGGAGACACCAAGTCCGGATTCGTCACCGACCGCGTCTACGTCTCATCCGACACGCTCCACGTGCTCGAGTTCGAGTTGGCGCCCGGAGGCGAGTTCCGGCACAGCCCGACAAACAAGACCGTCTTCGCCGCCGACGTCATGTACTGCGTGCTCGAGGGCGAGCTGACGATCGCGGACCCACAGCACGGCGAGGTGCAGGTCGTCGAGGCCGGCGCGGGCGTGCTGTTCGGCCGCGACACCTGGCACCACGGCTTCAACCCCACGCAGCAGACGCTGCGCGTCCTGGAGTTCTTCGCGCCACCGCCCAGCCGCGGCACAGCGTCGACGTATGCGCGGACGCGCCCCGACCTCGCCGAGGTCCGCTACCGCGACTTCCGCTGGTCCCTGCGCTGGCCCGAGGCGACCGCCGAGCAGCGGGCAGCCTCCCGGCTTCGGGTCGTCCGCGCTGACGATGCGCTGTGGTTCTTCGCGGCGGCGTCCCCGACGCACCTCGTCGGGACGCTCGCGGACACCGAACACCTCACGGTCCGCGCTGGCCGGGTCCATGCCGGCCATGTCGAGGACCTCCAGAAGGTCGACGACGAGTCGCTCCTCGTGGTCACCGGGGGCGAGCTTTGGGTCGACACCCGTGACGAGCGGACCGCCGAGTTCGGCCCGGCCTGCCTGCTTCCTGGCGACGCCGCCTACGCCCCACGCGGAGACCAGCTGCGAGTTCTCAACCGCAGCGGCAACGTCGCTACCTACCTGCTCGGATCAGGCCGCCCGGTGCCCGACGGGTGGACGCCCTAGCACCCGCCCGCACCGCGCGCCACCCGGCGGGAACGGCCCCGACCCGCCCGGCATCGGCCACAAGCGCACTACCTGCGGGGTCCCGGACGGTGCAAGATGGCCGGCACAGTCTTGGCCACCAGGTCGGCGTCCTGGTCTGGCTCCGATGCCGCCTAGCACGGCGAGCTCGGGGGTCGGCCCCGTACCAGGGTGTTACCCTGCCGTCGGTGATTGCTATGGGTGGCTGATGTCCAGGAGGTAGGGCACGACCCGGATGCCGCAGCTGCAGCCCTGATGGCGATGCCGGCCTCGCTGATCCGCCGCAGGATGGCCTGCCGCCGCAGCTCCGCGGCTCCGGCGGCAGCGAACAGCCCGACTCCCCCGCCCAGCTGACGCGGATCGGTGTCCAGCCCGCGCCGGGCCGCTTCCCATCCAACAGTCACCGGGTCGATCGGGATCCGTGCTGCCCGCATGTCCTCCAGCAGGCGGAACAGAGCTGCATGACCATGCCGCGAAAAGTGCTGCCCGTCCAGCCCGCCGGCGATGATCGCCAGCTGGCCAGGATCGTGGATCAGGTCACGCAGCACCTGCGTCGACAGTGCGAGAGCCAGCGCGCCCGGTTCTCTCCTGAGGTCGGCCAATACCGTCCGGGTCGCGGCGGTCCGCATGCTCTCGCCGCGGGTACGTCGTCTTCTCAGCTGTGCTGTGCCGTGAATGCAGCGCTGGCTGTGCTTCGGACCAGCTTGTCTGCCGGTTGGCTCTGTCTGGGCCGACTCCAGCGCCTGCCACCGTTCGGTCTGCACGCGCACATGGAGACGGGCGCGCCTGACCTGCCGGAGTGCGGCCTCCAGGTCCCCCGATCCGGGGGTCTTACTTGCGCAGGCAACACAGATGCGCGCTGGCCCCATGCGCATGTACGGGCACCTCGCACAGCTGGGAAAGCCGGGCGGCTCTCCAGCCGGCGGCTCAACGGGTAATGCCATCAGGGGTCACAGCGTGGCGAATGTCAGCTGCGTCTGCTGGTGAGTTGCCTGCCGGACGCGCTCGGGAGCGGCCAGGCGCGCAACCACCTCATCTACGTCAGCGACCTCGATCGCGCCGCGACGCTCGACATAGTCGCTCGCCCACGGCTGACTGGTCACCAGCGAACGCAGCAGAAAGACCTTCTTGCCGTGCTCGATGGCCAAGCGGGCCTGCATCTTGGCTCCGGATGTCGAACTAGCCTCAATCACGACGGTGCCCTGGCTGATTCCCGAGGTCACTACGTTGCGCCGCGGGAATGTGTCCTTGCCCGGAGGCCTCGTTGGCCAGAACTGTGATACGAGGGCGCCGCTGGCCGAGATCTCCTCAGCCAGATCTCCGTTCTCGGCGGGATAGCGGTGGGTAATTCCCGTACCGAAAACCGCGATAGTCCGGGCGCCGGCTGCAAGAGCGGCGCGATGTGCCGCGGTGTCTATCCCGCGCGCCAGGCCAGAGATGACCGTCACGCCACGCTCGGCCAGCAAGCGTGACATCTGCGCTGCACGATCAATTCCGATGTCAGTTGCTCGCCTCGTTCCGACGACAGCAACCGAGCGGGCATCTTCCTCCCGCAGGTCGCCGACGTAGAACAGGAACGGCGGAAGGTTGGGAATGAGGCGCAGGTTCGCTGGATAGCCCTCGTCCATGACGGTCACCAGCCGAGCTCCCGCCGCCGCGGCGGCTGCCAGCTCAGCATCGACCCGTCGTGCCAGCGGTTCAGGATCGCGAAGCGCCTTGCGCAGAATCGGCACCGAGCGTCTGGCTGCGACCGACTTCTCGGTCACGATGCCTTGCCACAGGTCGTCTAGACCGCTTGGATCTTGCGCCTGGCGCGCGATGACGTTCCAGTCCACGCTCTCGCGGTCCAGCCGGATCGCGCAGAGCTGAAGAAGTCGACGTTGCCCTTCAGTTACGTCCATGCTACTCCCGAATCTCGAATATATGTTCGCATGGATGCTACTTCGACTGTGCCAGGAAGTGTCGCACAGAACAAGCAGGCCGCGCCGGACTACATCCATGCCCGTGCACGGCCGCGACTTCCGCCGGGGTCGCTGGCACTCGGTCAGGTCAGCTCCAACTCCGTGTGCCCGTGCAGCGCCGTCACCGGCAACGCGGTCTGGCGCAACCCCGTCATCGGGCCGTACGTCCCTAAGAGCTCGCTGCGCGTACCTGTGCCGCCACGATTCCGGCCCGATGAGCCCGCGCCCCGGGGCATGCGTAGTCGTGCCGCGAGCCCGCCGGGCCCCGGCTGAGTCCAGCGGGCCCGGCGGGCTTCTGGCGCCTTAGGCGGCTACTGCGGGGAAGGCGACCGGGCTGCGGTTGCCGTCGGTGTCCACGGCCCGAAGGCCGAACTGAACGTTGTCCTTGGAGATGTCGAGCGTGACCGTGGTGACGTTGCCGACGTCGATCGCGCTGGTCCAGTCCGGCGCCGTGGTCTCGCGCTGCACGACCTCATAGCCCTTCAGGCTGGGCTCCGAGTTGGCGTCCCAGCTGAGCGTGGTGAGGTTAGTACCGGACAGGGTGGCCGGCGGCGTCGTGTGGATCAGCAGGTTCGCCGGTGTGCTCGGGCTGCTGGCCAGGGCCCACAGCGCGGCCGCGTTCACCCGCGCCACCCGCGCGATGTAGCCGGAGTCCACGTACTGGATCAGGTCGCCGAACTGCACGCCGTTGACCACCTGAACGTCCTGGTGCTCGTGGTTGAAGTTCTCCCGCGGTTCGGAGAACCGGGCGGCTGCATAACCATGGCCCTGGAACGACAGCGAGTCAGTCCCGCGCAGGTACCGGTCGCGCCGCCAGATCAGCCGTACGTTCATCCCGGTCAGCTCGAACGGCGCCACCTCGCGGACGAAGCGGCCGAGCTGCCGCGACTTCCCGTCGTTCTCGCCGCCGACCGTCTGGATGCTGGAGATGTCTTTAGCGGTCGCGCTGGTCGGGACGCCCTCCAGGAACATCCGCAGGGTGGCCGGGTCGGGCCTGGTTCCGTCGTGGGCCTGGCTGGCGCCGACGATGTCGTTGCTGAACATGCCCTGGATGTCGGCACCGGCCGCGGCCATCTGGCTGGCCATGAATGTCGACCCGAACAGGCCCTGCTCTTCCCCGGAGACGGCGGCGAAGACCAGCGTGCCGGGGAACTGGTGCGCTGCGAACACCCGGGCCATCTCCAGCACCGCAGCGACGCCCGAAGCGTCGTCGTCGGCGCCGGGTGCGTCGCTGGTGGAGTTGAGCAGGTCGGTCACCCGCGAGTCGAGGTGCCCGGTCACGACGTAGTACCGCTGCGGGGACGCAGTCCCCTGCAGCGTCGCGATGACGTTCGTGATACTGGTGGCTGCCGCGAGCCGCCCGGCCACCGGCTGCTGCACGAACGCCTGCTTCTGCACCGTCATGCGGCCGCCGGACGTCTGGGCGATGGCCTGGAACTGGTCGAACACCCAGGCCGTGGCGGCACCGATACCGCGCACCGGGTCGGTCTGGCTGCTGGCCGTGTGCCGGGTACCGAACTGCGTCAGCCGCAGCACGGTCGCATGGATGCGGTCGGGATCGATCTGCTGGAGCATGGCCCGCAGATCGGCGGAGGGGCGGCGCCGGGGCAGAGCCGAGACGCGGCCTGCGGGCCCGGACGTCGCGGCGCTGGCTGGCCCGGCCAGCGAGACGACGGGTACGGCGACCGCACTGGCGGCCGATGCGCCAAGGAAGGCGCGACGGGTAGTGCCCTTGCGGTCTGGAACGTCCTTGTCCTCCATGCCCAGAATCAATGACAAAGCATGCTATGAGTCAAGAGATCGCAATTGCACGCCTGAGGAGGCGATCGTGCGGGAAGACGACGAGAGCCGTGGCCGGGCCAGGCGGCTGGAGTGGATGCGCGAGGCCCGCCTCGGCCTGTTCATCCACTGGGGCCTGTACTCGGTGGCCGCCCGTCATGAGTGGGTGAAGCAGCGCGAGCGCCTGGACGACGCCGCCTATCAGCGCTACTTCGAGCATTTCGACCCGGACCGCTACGACCCCGCGCAGTGGGCCCGGCTGGCCCGCCGGGCCGGGATGCGGTACGCCGTGCTCACCACCAAGCACCACGAGGGCTTCTGCCTGTGGGACTCAGCGCTCACCGACTACAAGTCGACAAATACCCCCGCCGGGCGGGACCTGCTCCGGCCCTGGGTCGAGGCGTTCCGGGCCGCGGGCCTGCGGATCGGCTTCTACCACTCGCTGCTGGACTGGCATCACCCGGATTTCCCGGTCGACGGCCTGCATCCGCAGCGCGACGACACCGCAGCCATCGAGGCCGCGCAGGGCCGCGATGTCCGCCGCTACGCGGACTACCTGCACGGCCAGGTCCGCGAGCTGCTCACCGGCTACGGTCCGGTGGACTACCTGTTCTTCGACTTCTCCTACCCCGGGCGCACGTGGGGCGGCAAGGGCCGCGATGACTGGCGCTCGCGGGAACTGCTGGAGCTCGTGCGCTCCCTGCAGCCCGACGCTGTGGTCAACGACCGCCTCGATCTCGACGGCGACGTCGTGACGCCCGAGCAGTACCAGCCCGCTCAGTCGATGGCGTCCGGTGACCGGCTGTGGGAGGCCTGCCAGACGCTCAACGGCAGCTGGGGCTACGACCGCGACAACCTGGACTGGAAGAGCTCCGGCCAGCTCATCCGGATGCTGGTCGACGGCGTGGCCAAGGACGGCAACATGCTGCTCAACGTGGGCCCGACGGCTCGCGGCGAGTTCGAGCCGCGGGCCGTGGACGTGCTGGAGGACATCGGCCGCTGGATGGACTCCCACGGCCAGTCGGTCTACGGCGCCGGCGCCGCGCCGTACGCCCCGCCGCCGGACGCGCGCTACACCCTGCGCGGCGACCGGCTCTACCTGCACCTGTTTGCCTGGCCATTCGGGCACGTGCACCTGCCCGGGCTGGGCGGGCGGGTCAGCTTCGCGCGCTTCCTGCACGACGGGTCCGAAGTGCACGCCGAGGTCACCGACCCGGCTCAGCAGGCGCAGAACACCACGATGGGCGGCCTGGGCCCCGATGTCCTCACCCTGACCCTGCCGGTCCGCCAGCCCGGTGTTGCCGTCCCGGTGATCGAGCTGTTCCTGAGCCCCGGCCGCTGACCGGTCCCGGCCTGGCCAGGATCAGGGCCTCGCTGGCCTGCCGGAGTCGCTCCCCTGATCGGCTTCCATCCTCACCGCGGACCGTGGCGGGGAGGGAATGCCCGCTGGCCGCAAGCTGGCAGCGGGCATTCCCTGAGCTGGGCGACAGGGTGGCTGGCTGCCTGCCGCCCAGGTATTCCCGGCCAGGATCGGCGTTACGTGCCCTTGAACTGGTTCAGGAAGCTCACGCAGGAGCCCAGGTCGGCGAAATAGCCGGCCGGGACGAAGTCTGTCTGGCAGAAGTAGACGTCCGTCGCAGCCGCGCTGCGGTCATGGCTGTTGTAGTAGCTGACGCACGGCCCGAAGATGTCTCCGGGGAACAGCGATCCGATGCTCTGGCAGTACTGCACCGTGTCACTCCCGCTGCCCGTGTCCGCGCTCGCAGGCACTGCGGCGGCCGTGATCATGGCCGCCGACCCGGCCAGGGCCAGCGTGAGGGCTGCTGCCGCACCTGCCGTCCGACGTCGAATATGCATGAAGCTCCCCCTCCTTTACGCGTAGGCCCGTACTGCGGAAGCGAACCCGTTTTTTCGCCGCCTCGGGTCTGCGAGTTCCATCTCTCGAAGGGGACGCTAACCAGTTTTGCGTTGCTCGTCCTCGGACGTTTGGGTGAGGCGACCTGCCCCAGATCCCTCGATCAATTTTCAGCTGCGTAAATACCGGCCGGCCCGCCGGGAAAGCCCGGTCAGGCCGGGCTGGGATCGCGCACCTGCCCGCCCCGCGCGGCAGGCTGGTGCAGGTCTACCGGCCGGGTGGCTGGAAGGCCTGCACCGTGGTGCCCGCCTTCTGCAGCGCCTCGGCGAGTTCGTCCTGCGTGAGCAGCACATGCGTCTGGCTGTGGGCGATGGCGCCAGTGCTGGCCACAGCTATGCTGACCGCCGCTGCGCTGACCGAGTCGGGCAGGTCAGCAATGGCGATACCGTCGGACGCCCCTGACATCCAGTAAATGCACTCCAGCGAGCCGCCCTGGGATGCCAGGACCTGCCGCACCGCGGCGGTCCGGTCCCCCGGCGTCCGGATCATCCGCGCCCAGGAATCGCTGGAGTAACTGAAGAAGAATGCGTATTTCGTCATGGCCTACCCCCCGGATTGCAGCGCCCTGCGGGCCGAGATGTCATTACAGCACAGCCAGTCCCGCCATGACTTCTTGCTGTTATTAATGTCCAGAGACGGGCCGCTGCCCCAGCCGGCAAGCGAGCCAGGCCGGTCAGGTGAGAGCGCTGGAGCCGCCCGGGCCGCGAGCCGGGCACGGCGACGGGGATGGCTGGCGGCTGGCAGTGCCGGCAGCCGGAGGATGGCCGCGGCCGCCACCGCGGCCTAGGGTGGAGGCGAGGGTCGCGGCCGCGCTGACACTCTTACGGTGGCCCACGGCGGAAGGGACACGCTGGCATGTGCGGGATCGTCGGGTGGGTCGATTTCTCCCGGAACCTTTCAGCCGAGCGGGCCCTCGTGGCGGCCATGACGGCCACGATGAGCTGCCGGGGACCCGACGACGGCGGGGTGTGGTGCTCCGAGCACGCGCTGATCGGTCACCGGCGGCTGGCCGTGGTGGACCTGCCCGGCGGCGTCCAGCCGATGAGCGACGCCAGCGCGGTGCTCACCTTCAGCGGGGAGATCTACAACTTCCGCGAGTTACGGCGCGAGCTTGAGGGCTTCGGGCATGCGTTCCGGACCAAGTCGGACACCGAGGTGCTGCTGCGGGCATGGCTGCACTGGGGCCCGGACTGCCTGCCGCGGCTGAACGGCATGTTCGCGTTCGCGGTCTGGGACGGGGCCCGCGAGGAGCTGTTCCTGGCCCGGGACCGGCTCGGGGTGAAGCCGCTGTGCTTCGCGCCGACCCCCGATGGCGTCCTGTTCGGGTCCGAGCCGAAGGCGGTACTCGCCCATCCCTGGTTCCGCGCGGAACTGGACGCGGACGGCATCGCGGAACTGCTCGGCCCTTTCGGCACCCGCACGCCCGGCCACGGCGTGTACCGGGGACTGCATGAGGTGCGGCCCGGCTGCCTGGTCCGGGTGAGCCGGGGCGGCCTGAGCTCACGGGCCTACTGGCAGCTGGAATCCCGGCCGCACGCCGATGACGAGGCAGCCACCATCGCCCGCGTGCGGGAACTGCTGACCGACATCGTCGACCGGCAGCTCATCGCCGACGTGCCGCTGTGCACCCTGCTGTCCGGCGGACTGGACTCCAGTGCACTGACCGCGCTGGCCGCCCGGGCGCTGGAGCGGGACGGGCGCGGCAAGCTCGACACCTTCTCGGTGGACTTTCCCGGCAGCCAGGACGGCTTCGAGCCCGACATGTTCCACCCGAGCCATGACGAGCCGTTCGCCCAGCAGGTCGCGCGGCACGCCGGCACCCGGCACTCCACCATCATGCTGGACGCGGCGGAGCTGACCGCGGCCGCGCACAAGCCGCGGCAGGCCCACGACCTGCCGGTCATCGGTGACATGTACACGTCGATGTACCTGCTGTTCCGCGGGCTGCGCGAGCGCTCCACGGTGGCGCTGTCGGGCGAGTCGGCGGACGAGGTGTTCGGCGGGTACCCCTGGTACCACGTTCCCGCGATGCTGGCCGCGCCCGCGTTCCCGTGGGCGACCGGGTCCTGGGCGCCGGTGCTGCGCCCCGAGGTGAACGCCGCCGTGCGCCTGGACGAGCGCGCCGCGCAGCGGTACGCCGACGCGCAGGCGGAGGTCCCGCGGCTGCCCGGCGAGGATGCCGCCGAGCAGCGGATCCGGGAGGTGCTGTATCACGGGCTGACCCGCTGGCTGCCGATGCTGCTGGACCGCAAGGACCGGCTCAGCATGGCGGTCGGCCTGGAGGTTCGGGTGCCGTTCTGCGATCACCGGCTGGTGGAGTACGTGTTCAACGTGCCCTGGGCCCTCAAGCAGACGGGCGGGATGGAGAAGGGCCTGCTGCGCCGCGCCTCGGCGGACCTGCTGCCGCCGGAGGTCGCCTGGCGGCGCAAGAGCATCTACCCGTCGAGCACGGACCCTGAGTACGCGCGAGCGGTGAAGGCGCAGGTGGGGTTCCTGCTCGACCGGCCCGGCGCGCCGCTGTTCGACATCATCGATCACGGCCGGCTGGCGCAGGCGTTCCGCGCGGACCCGGCGCTGCCGGGCCTGATGGGCATCCAGCCGAGCCCGTGGGCTCCAGCTGCCTTCCTGCTCGACGTGAACGCGTGGCTGGCGGAGTACAAGGTGGCGCTGGTGTAATCGCGGGCGGCAGCCAGCCGGGCAGCCCTCGGCCCGGTCCGGCATGCCGCATGCATTCCCGTAAAGTTGTCATTTCACGATAAACTGATAAGCAGCTTATAAGCTTTCATTCGCTTATACATGTCATGAAGTGAATTGCTGGAATGAGTCATCAGGCATAGCCTGGCCAGGCACGGGGGAAATGCCGACGGCGGCCGGATCGTGGCCGCGGGGGATGATTCACATGACAGACGGAAGCGGGGGCAGCAAGGTCCTGTACCGCCCCCGGGATGACCGGATGATCGGCGGGGTATGCGCGGGGCTCGCTCGTTACACCGGCATGGATGTCACCATGATGCGGGTGATCTGGGCCGTTGTCGCGGTCATCACCGGAGGGGCAGGGGTGCTTGCCTACCTGGTGACCTGGATCATCATGCCGGACGAGAGCAAGGTGCAGCCCGCCGGGCGGCCCGCCGGCCAGAAGCAGGACACCTGGACGGGCTGAGGCTTTTCAGCCTGCACTCGCCCGGCGGTATTTAAGCGGGGGCATCGTGATGATGCTCATCGCCGGGGACGGCGAGAAGCGCGCGAAGAGCAAGGGCGGCCACGCTGGGCTCCAGGTCAGCCCGGGGCATGGCCGACGTGCGCAGGGACCTGGTAGACAGCACGGACAGCAGGAGCCACGCGGCCGACTCCGGATCCAGGCCGGCGCGGATGTCGCCGTCGGCCTGGCCGCGCCGCAGCAGGTCCGCCAGGTGGCCGGCGATTACCCGGGCGGCGCTGCTGGCGGTCGCGCCCGCGCCGGGATCGGCGATCAGGCCGGCGGCGTCGGCAAGAATGGCGCGGTGCGGCTCCGGGCCGTGATGCGCCCGGCTCTGAGCCGGGCGCAGGATGTGCGCCAGCAGGCTGGCCGCGGAGCCGTGATCGTCGGCCAGCGCGTCTAGTTCTGCCTGAATGCCGCTGGTCACGCGCTCCAGCACGCAGTCGAACAGCGCGGCCTTGGACCCGAAGTTCTGGAAGATGACGGGCTCGGTGACGCCGACCCTGGCCGCCACGTCGGACATCTTCGCGGCCCGGTAGCCAGCCACTGCGAACACCTCTGCGGCAGCCTCGAGGATTGACTCACGACGCTGCCCGGCGGTCAGCCGGGTCCGCGGACCCGTAGCGGTCTTGCCTGTGCTCTGCACGGTTGTCCTCTGGGAGATCTTGGCCGAGGCGGAAATCTCGCTTAGTCGTCACTAAGCATAGGCGGCGCCGAGCCGCCTGGCAGCGGACCTAGTCAGGTACCCACGGGCCGGGCCGGGCCGGCCACGCCGGCCGCACCACTCCCGCTGCAGGGCTTGCCATCTAACTGAGTCATGACTAAGTTAGAGCCATCTTAGCCACGACTAAGTAAGGAGCAAGCTGATGGCTCAGGGAACTGGGCGCCGCGACTCGCTGTCTCAGGGCGGGACGATCGAGCGCGTCCGGCTGCACGAACTGGCTACCTCGATCGCGTTCCTGGGCCGGCGCCGGCGGGTCTACGCCCGGATCGCCGGACTCAGCGGAGCCAGGCCCGGCGACCAGGTGCTGGATGTCGGGTGCAGCGGCGGGTACCTGGCCCGCCTGCTGGCCGCGGCCGTCGCCCCGGGCGGGCAGGTGACCGGCATCGACCCGTCGGCGCCAGCCCTCGCCTACGCGCAGCGGCGGTCGCCGGGAAACTGCTCGTTCAGCCCGGGCGTTGCCCAGCGCCTGAATGTCCCGGACTGCTCGCTCGACGTGGTGACCTCCACCCTCGCCGTCCACCACATCCCCCGGCAGGAGTGGCCGGCTGCCTTCCGGGAGATGTACCGGGTCCTGCGGCCCGGCGGCCGCCTGCTGGTGGCCGACTTCCGCCCGTCCGGCCGGCGCCTCGCGCTGCACTCGGGCGGGCACGCCCTGCGCCACCACGACCCCGCGCCGATCGCGGATCTCGCCGCTGCTGCCGGCTTTGACATCACCGGACACGGCGACCTCCCGCTGCTCCGCTATGTCCAGGCAGTGCGCCCGGACGGAGTCGCCCGGTGAGCCGGCCGGGTGACCAGCTCCGCCCGCCTGGCCCCCGGGGGCCTGAGGCCGTCCGCACGCTGGCCCGGCTCGCGTCCGGCCGGCCGCTGGAGGTCTGCGCGGGCCTGTTTGACCGCTACGGCGACACGGTCTACCTGCCGGTGCGCCCGTGGGAGGGCCTCTATCTCCTCAGCGACCCGGAGCAGGCCGAGCACGTCCTGGCCCGCAACCAGGACAACTACGTGAAGCCGTTCACCTACCGGCCGCTGCGGATGATGCTGGGCGACGGGCTGCTGACCCTGGAAGGAGCCGAGTGGCGCCGGCACCGGCGGATCATCCAGCCGGTGTTCTCCAGCCAGGTCATCGAGTCGTTCTCCGCTGAGATGGACGCCGGGGCGCAGCGGGCGGTGACGCGGTGGCAGGACTCGGCGGTCATCGATGCCGCCAGCGAGATGAGCCGGGTGGCTCTCGACGTGGCCGGCCGCGTGTTCTTCGGAACTGACCTCTCAGTGGCGGCGCCGTCGCTGGGCCGGGCACTGGCGGCCGGGCAGTGGCTGGCGCTGCTCGGCGCCCTGCTGCCGGTCACCTGGGGGCCACGGTCGGCCAGCATCGTGCGGACAGCAGCCCGGCGAGCCGGGGCCGGCGGCGTCCAGCAGCAGGTCGACCAGCTGATCAGCCGCAGCCGGGAACTCCGGGGACGGCGCGAGGGAGCAGCCGGCGGCCCGGCCGGGCCGGGGCAGGATCCGCGGCTGCCTCGCGACCTGCTCGGGCAGCTGACGGCGGCCAGGGACGCCGATGGCCGCGGGCTGAGCGCGCAGGAGATCCGCGACGAGGTCAGCACGTTCCTGGTCGCCGGCCACGAGACCACGGCCATGGCCCTCACCTGGACGCTGGCGCTGCTGTCGGCCTACCCGCGGGCCCGCCAGCGGCTGGAGGAGGAGGTCGACGCCGTGCTCGGTGACGGGCCGGCCGATCCGGAGCAGCTGCCCTGGACCACCGCGGTGATCAGCGAGGCCATGCGGCTGTACCCGCCGGCCTGGACCCTCGAGCGGACCGCGCTGGCCGACGATGACGTGTGCGGCACGCACGTGCCCGCCGGCAGCATGGTCGCCGTGCTCCCCTACCTCATCCACCGGAACCCCGCCGTCTGGCCCAACCCGGCTGGCTTCGACCCGGGCCGCTTCCTGCCCGGCGCGCCGCCGCGGCACCGGTACTCCTGGATCCCGTTCGGCGGCGGCAGGCGCGGCTGCATCGGCGCGGGATTCGCGCGCCGCGAGGCGGTGCTGATCCTGGCCCGGATCTGCCGCCGCTACCGGCTTGACCTGACCGGGCCGGGGCTGCCGCGCCCGCGCGGGTTCGTGACGCTGCGCCCGGCCGGGCCGGTGCGGATGCGCCTCACCCGCCGCGGCTGAGTGCGGCGCAGCCGCTCCCCGGCGTCAGCCCAGGAAATCGGCGAGGAGCTCGGCGGGCGCCGGGCCGCGGGCGAACGTGCCGCCGCCGCCCTGCGCGACCGAGTCGGATCCGCCGCCCGACCCGGCGACCCCGGTCAGCACGAACCGCACCGCTGCCTGCGCCGACACGCCGATGTCGTCCGGGACGGCGATCACGACCCGGGACTGGTCCCCCGACTCGCTCCACAGCATGACCACCTTGTGCTGCTGGCGGCTCTGCTGGATCGCCGTCGCCCTGGCCAGCTTCGGCCCGGCTGTCACCCGGGCCACCAGGGTCGGGACGCCCGCGCCGCTGACTGCCTCGACGACCTCGGTCAGCTCCGCCGCCTCCGGCCGCGCGGCAGGCCGCTCGCTGGCCGCGCGGGCCAGCCGCCCGGCCGCGCTCACGACATCCCGCGGACTGCTGCGCAGCGCGGCCGCGACCGCGCCCAGCGCCTCCCGGTCCGCCTCGGCGGCCTCGAGGGCACCGAAGCGGGTCACCGCGTTGATCCGCCGCACCCCGGCCGCGATGCTCTGCTCGGAGCGGATACGGAAGGAGCCGATGAACGAGGTGTGCGGGACGTGCGTGCCGCCGCACAGCTCCTTGCTCACGCCATCGAAGGCGACCACGCGGACCAGGTCACCGTAGTCCTCGCCGCCCAGGAAGACCGCGCCGGACGCCTTCGCCTCGGCCTGCGGCAGCTCGTCGGTAGCGCGGTCATGATCGGCCAGCACCCACGAGTTCACCAGGCGCTCGACCTCCTGCAGCTCGCCCGGCGTCATCGGCGCGGGGTGGGTGAAGTCAAACCGCAGCCGCTCGGGCTCGACCACCGAGCCGGCCTGCGTGACGTGCTCACCGAGAACCTCGCGCAGCGCCGCGTTCAGCAGATGAGTGGCGCTGTGGTTGGCGGCCGTCGCCGCGCGGCGCCCGGCGTCCACGGCGAGCTCCAGCACGTCCCCGACAGCGACCTCGCCGCTGGTCACCGTGACCTGGTGCAGATGCTGGCCGTCTCGCTTGCGGGTGTCGGTGATCTCCAGGCTGGCGCCATCGCCGGCTGCCGTCCCGCGGTCGCCGATCTGGCCGCCGCCCTCGGCGTAGAACGGGGTCCGGTCGGTCACCAGCTCGGCCGACTGGCCGGCGGATACCCGCTGCACCCGCGCGCCGTCGCGCAGCAGGGCCAGGACGGCGCCGGTGCCGGTCAGCCCGCCGTACCCGGTGAAGTCCACGGCGGGGAGGTCAGCCAGGCTGGCGGCTGCCTCGCCCGGCCTGCCCGGCTCGCCGCGGGACAGTTCCTGGTGACGGCGGAACTCCGCGCGATAGCCCGCCAGGTCGACCTCGATGCCGCGCTCGGCCGCCAGCGACTGCGTGATCTCAGCGGGCAGGCCGTAGGTGGCGAACAGGTGGAAGATGTCGCGGCCGCTGAGCGATGTGCTGCCGGAGGACAGCGCGTCCTCCAGCCGTCGCAGGCCCCGCCTGATCACCGCGCCGAACTCGCGGCACTCGGCCGCCACGGCCCGCTGCAGCTCATCGCGGCGCTCGGTGAGCAGCGGGTAGTACTCGCCGAGCCGGCCGATCACCGCGTCCACCACCGGGGCGAAGCTGACGTCATCCAGCCCGCCCTGCACCGCCTCGGTCAGGCAGCGCCGCAGCAGCCGCCGCGGGATGTAGCCCGCGCCCTCGTTACCCGGCCGTACCCCCTCGGCCATGATCATGCACGAGGCGCGCAGATGGTCGGTGATCAGCCGGTGCCGCCGCTGGATCTCGCCGGAGTCGCCGAACAGGTCCTGGGCGGCGCGCGCGACGGGCAGCAGCAAGTCGGTCTCGTACACGTTATCCAGGCCGTTGAGCGCCATGGTGACCCGCTCTAGGCCGGACCCGGTATCCACCGACGAGAAGGGCAGCGGGCTGAGCGCTCCCCTGGCGTCCTGGAAGAACTGCATGAAGACGCCGGCGTTCCAGATCTCGATGTAGCGGCTCTTGGTGTCGAACTCCGTGCCCGGCCGCCAGGCCGGCCCGTAGGCGTCACCGGTGTCCAGGAACACCTCGGTGCACGGGCCGCACGGGCCGGTGTCGCCGGCCGGGCCCCAGAAGTTGTCCTCCGTGGGCTGGGGAACAATGTGGTCGCGGGCGATGCCGACCGCCTCCCAGGCCGCCGCCGACTCCGCATCCGGCCCGACTCCCAGCGCCGGGTCGCCCTCGAAGACCGTCACGTACAGCTGATCCGGCGTGAAGCCGTAGCCCTCAGTGAGCAGCCCGAAGGCGAGCTCAATCGCCCGCTGCTTGAAGTAGCCGCCGATCGACCAGCTGCCCAGCATCTCGAAGAACGTCAGATGGTGCCGGTCGCCGACATCGGCGATGTCGATCGTGCGGATGCATGGCTGGATATTGGTGAGCTCGCGGGCCGGCGGCTGCTGCTCGCCCGTGAAGTACGGCTTGAACGGAGCCATGCCGGAGTTCACGAACAGCAGCGTCGGGTCGCCCTTGGCGAGCACCGAGGCCCCGCCGACGAGATGATGGGCGGACGCCGTGAAGTAATCGAGGAATGTGCTGCGCACGGCGTCGCTATCAAGCGGTTTCATCACGGCCTCCCTGTCCTGTCGCGAGCCGCGATGGTAGCAATAAGGGTCCCGCGTCCTCTTCTCATTAATGACGCCGCGGTCCGGAGCGATTCCGCACAGTCACCGGTCCGCGGGGCGGCCGGGTAGCGTGCCCGGGTGATGGAGATCCCCGGCGCGTTCGCGCAGAGCACGGTCGAGCGCGAGGGAATGCGCGGCATGGCCTGGCTTGCCGCGCTGCCGCAGATCATTGACGAGCTGATCCAGCGCTGGGGCTGCACGCCCGCCGGGCCAGTCCGGCATGGCGGCGTCGGCGTCATCGTCCCGGTCCGGACAGATTCCCGCGGGCCGGCGGTGCTGAAGGTCTCGTTCCCGCATCCCGGCAACGTCCATGAGCCGGACGCCTTCGCAGCCTGGGACGGGCGCGCCGCGGCGCATCAGCCGCCGCCGCTGGCCTGCGCCAGGGAAGAAGCACCGCTGCCCGGACATCCAGCGTGGTCGGGACCTACGATCAGAAGGTGACCGGCGGGGCAGCGATCAGCAGGATCCTCAGCAGATCTGGCGTGGCGGCGAGCGAACTCGCCGCGCGTCTCGGCGTGAGCGAAAGGCAAGTCGCTGAGTGGACGGCCGGCGACCCCCCGTTCAGCGTCGTCGACTCGGTCGCCCGCGCGTGCCAGGCGGACCTGGCTGCGGTCCTTGCCGAACCCGATCCCGATCCGCATGACCTCTCCCTGCTGGAGACGACCCTGGCCATGACCGTCGACCAGCGACTTGAACGGCTCACGTCATATGTACGGTTCGTCCTTGCTGGTCGCGCTGCTCTCGGAACCCGGCCGTGACGGAGTTCGACCCGCAAGCCTTGCTTCAGCTGCTGCATCGGCACGATGTGCATTATGTGCTCATCGGCGGGCTGGCCGCCGCACTGCGTGGGTCGGCGACGCCGACGTTTGATGTCGACATCACGCCAGAAGCCAGCAGCGGAAATCTTGCGCGCTTGTCTGAAGCGCTGACAGACCTGGACGCCAGGATTCGGGTGGACGGGATACCTGACGGCCTGCCCTTCGCCCATGATGCGGCGAGCCTTGCGTCGATGAGGATGCTGAACTTGGTGACCCGGCTCGGGGATCTGGACATCGCACTCGAACCAGCAGGTGTAACTGACTATGCGCAGTGGGAGGCAGGCGCGGACTCGGTTACCGTCCTGGGCATCCCAGTACAAGTGGCGTCCCTGGAAAGCATCATCCGGTCCAAGGAGGCGGCTAACCGCAGCAAGGACCGTGTCCAGTTGCCCATGCTGCGAGCTCTGCTGCAGCGGCAGCACCCACCTGCCGGCCCGACCAGCAACACCTGACTGGCCACAGCCCTAGCCGCCGACAAGGAGAGGAACTGGTTAATGGTCAGCCAGGAGATCGGGCGCGAGCCGCAGTATGACGTCTTTGCCGACGAGTTCCTGGCACACGCGGCCGACGGGTTCTATAACGCGCACTACGACCGGCCCGCCTGCCTGAGCCTGCTCGGCGACGTCGCCGGCAAGCTCGTGCTGGACGCGGGCTGCGGGCCGGGCCTGTACGCGGCGGACCTGGTCGCCCGGGGCGCGCGGGTGACCGGCTTCGACCTGAGCCCGCGGATGGTCCAGCTCAGCCGGGAGCGGGTCAGCGCGGGTGACTTCCGCGTCCACGCACTCGGCGACCCGATTGACTGGCTGGCCGACGGCGTCGTCGACCTGGTCCTGTGCGCGCTGGCCCTGGAGCATGTCGATGACCGGGTGGCCGCCTTGCGGGAGCTGCGCCGGGTCCTCACGCCCGGCGGTGCGCTCGTCCTGTCGGTGATGCATCCGGTGGGCAACTGGCTCCGGCAGGGTGGCAGCTATTTCGAGCCGCGGCTGATCCGCGAGACCTGGAACTCCGGCTGGCCGGTCAGCTACTGGATGGTGCCGCTGGAGACACTGTGCGAGGAGGTCCATCAGGCCGACTTCGTGATCGAGCGGCTGCTGGAGCCACGGCCGACGGCAGCGTCCGCGCAGGCTGACCCAGAGCGCTACGAGCGGCTGACCCGTGAGCCATCCGGCTTCCTGGCCTTGCGGCTGCGGCCGAGCGGCCCGTAAACCTTTGTGGCGCTACCAGCGATGCCTTACCTAGCCAGTCGGCGCGGATAGTTCTGCCGGTGCTCGTCCCCGAGTGCCCGGACACGCTGGTAGTCGCGCTCAGCGAATGTAGTGCGCCAAGGCTTGCGCATACCGGCAATGACCGCGATCGCAGGTCTCGGCAGGCCACGCCTGGCCAGTTCACTACGGGTTCCATTCTCCAGCAGGCAGAACAGCCGGAACTGCTCACGTCCTGGACCTGTCAGCCGGATCTCGTTCCATCCGCTCATCGCCCCCGTGCATGGCCTCCCACTTGCCGCCCCCGGAGAACGTGGGAGGAGGCGCAGCTGCGACGGCATCTAATACTGCGACGAACTCCGCGTCGATCTTGCCGGGACAGCCGTCCAGAAACTCCATCGCCGGAACGGCGCCGTCCGGTGCCGCGTAGTAAATGACGGACCACGGACGCTGGGAATCACCTTCGCGTAGGCGCATGTCTACTAATATTAGAGCAACTAGAGCTATAGTGCAGTCCTGCAAAGGGCGCCGGGTTCGCGGGCCTAGGCTGTCCGCCGCACTACCCGCAGGTCAGCTCCCAGCGCGTCGGCGATCGCGGCAATGAGCGGCAACTCCGGCCGGACCTGGCTCGCGGTGAATAGGCGCCGCACGCTCGAAGCGTTGCGGTTCACCCGCCGCGCGAGCTCGGCCTTCGACATCCCCAGATCCACCCGGAGGGCATCCAGTTCCCTGATCACTGCGTCAGTCTGAGCAATCTCCCGCGCGGCCCGCTCATAGTCCGCGCGGTAGTTGGCGTCTTGCATCCTGCGCGCATGCCGGCGCCCATGAAAACTTACGTCGATCATTTCCGGCTCTGGCACTGCTCTCCAATCGTTGCTCAGGAGATACACCAACTGTATCTTGCACGCAACACTCTGGCAAGGCCGGGGCCGCCGATCCGCCGCCGGGGCATGGACCTGGAGCCGCCACGTGTGTTAGCGACGAGGTAGGCCGCTCATGCCCGCGCGTCCAGCGCGGCACGAGCAGACATCCGTCAGGAGGCAACCATGGCCGCCGGTCCGGTCAGCCGGAGAACCCTGCTGACCGCCGGCGGCGCCGCGGCCGGCGGCCTGCTGACCGGGGCCGTGCTGGCCGGCCGGCTGAATGCCGGGTCCGCGCGGCTGGGCATGGCCGGAGTGCAGGGCAGCGGCTACGTCCCGGACGGTACGGCCGGGTGTAGGGCAGCCTTCCCGCTCGCGGCGGTGCGGCTGCTGGACAGCCCGTTCCGGGCTAACCAGGCGCGGAACACGGCCTACCTGCTGTTCGTGGACCCGGACCGGCTGCTGCACACGTTCCGGCTCAACTACGGCCTGCCCTCGGCGGCCCGGCCGTGCGGCGGCTGGGAACGGCCGCAGTCCGGCGCGCGCGGGCACAACACCGGCCACCTCATGTCCGCCCTCGCGCTGACCTACGCCAGCACGGGGAACGAGGCCGCCGCGGCGAAAGGCCGGTACCTGGTGGAGCAGCTGGCGGCGTGCCAGGCGCAGGCCGGGCGGGCGGGCTTCCACCCGGGGTACCTGTCGGCCTTCCCGGAGAGCTTCTTTGACCGGCTGGAGGCCGGCCGGCCGGTGTGGGCGCCGTACTACATGATCCATAAGTACCTGGCGGGGCTGATCGACCAGCATGAGCTGACCGGGAGCGCCCTCGCGCTGGAGGTCGCGGCGCGGCTCGGCGACTGGGTGACCTGGCGGACCGGCCGCCTGTCATATGCCCACATGCAGCAGACCCTGGAGGTCGAGCACGGCGGCATCGCCGAGGCGCTGGCCAATCTCTACCGGATCACCGGTGAGCGCGCCTACCTGCGGACGGCCCAGCGCTTCTACCATGCCCGGGTGCTCGATCCGCTGGCCGCGGGACTGGACCAGCTCAGCGGCCTGCACGCCAACACGACTGTGCCGAAGATCATCGCGTGCGTGCGACTGTGGGAGGAGACGGGCAGCAGCCGCTACCGGCACATCGGCGCGAACTTCTGGCGGATCGTCACCCGGCACCACTCCTATGTCATCGGCGGGTCGAGCAACGCCGAGCACTGGCAGGAGCCGGACGCGATCGCGTCTCAGCTGTCGAACCTGACCTGCGAGAACTGCGTCAGCTACAACATGCTCAAGCTCACCCGGCTGCTGCACTTCCACCAGCCCGGGCGCACGGACCTGCTCGACCACTACGAGCGCATCCTGCTGAACCAGATGCTCGGCGAGCAGGATCCGGACTCGCCGCACGGGTTCAACGAGTACTACTACGGCCTGTCGCCGGGCGCGTTCAAGCAGCAGCCCATGAACTACTTCCCGGCCGGCGACCCGGATGTCTACTCCACCGACTATCAGGACTTCACCTGCGACAACGCGACCGGGATGGAAACCCAGGCGAAGTTCGCCGACACCATCTACTCGCGCGACGCGGCCGCCCTGACCGTCAACCTGTTCATCGCCTCCGAGCTGGACTGGCCGGACAGGCGGCTCCGGCTGCGCCAGGTCACGGCGTTTCCCGACGAGCCGCGAACGCGCCTTGAGGTGATATCCGGGGAGGCCGAGCTGACGGTGCGCGTGCGCGTTCCGGCCTGGGTGGCCGGGACCTCAGTCGCCACGGTGAACGGGCACCCGCACGGCAGCCCGGTCCCGCCGGGCAGCTGGCTCGCCGTCAGGCGGCGGTGGCGGACCGGTGCCCGGCTGGAGGTGACGCTGCCCATGCGCCTGGACCTGCAGTCCGCCCCCGACGACCGGTCGGTCCGGGCGGTCACCCATGGCCCTGTCGTTCTGAATGGCGCTTACGGCAGCCGCCAGCTCACGGCGCTGCCGCGGCTGGATGCCAGCACCCTGAGCCGGGCGGGTTCCGCGCCGCTGGCCTTCCAGGCCGCGGCGGACGGCGAGCCGGTCCTGCTCATCCCGGCGGCCCGGACGCATCACCAGTACTACAGCGTGTACTGGCGGACCGGAGGTTGACGGCGAAGCCGGAGGTATAGCAGCGTGTGCCCGTGCAGATGACCGATGGGTACGCCGCCGCCATGACGGTCTCGATCCCGATCTTCGCGCTGGCCGCCGGCGCGGAGGCCCGGGCGATCCGGGACCGGCTGCAGCGCCCCGACCCCGAGTGGGACCGCAAGTTCGCTGAGTTCAGCGCCGAGCACGAGCTGGAGCCCGGCGGCTCGGCCGCGCAGGTCTTCGACTACTTCAGGAACGTGCCGAAGCTGTCCCGGCTGCACGTGTTCGAGCGCGTGGTGGCGATCGTGGGCGCGATCGTGTGGCTGGTGGTGTTCGTGCTGCTCACGATCGCGGAGATCCTCGGGCTGGTGTGGCTGGCCGATGGCAGCCCGCCTGGGCACACCGGGCTGGCTGTCTTCAGCCTGTGGTCGATCGGGCTGTCGATGGCGACGCTGATCGCAGCTCCGGCGCTGTACCTGGCGGTGCCACTGCTGCTGTCGCTTGACCTCATCCCGGGCCGACTCACCAGCGCGGTGCTGCCGAAGGCGACCTCGGAACAGGGCCGCGGGTTCGTCCGGCGGCTGCTGAGCGAGCTGGAGGGCGCGATCGACCGGGCCGGAGCCGCGGTCGAGGCCGAGGCGAAGGCGAAGGCCGTGGCGGCGGCTGGCGAGCAGGAGGAGCTGAGCACTCGCGGGCCAGGCACCCGCAAGCCGGCGGACCCCGGCGCCTAGCTGCCCGGGTATTCCGTGCCCGCGGACTGTCAGTGCTGACCCGGCTGACTCGCCGTGGAGACCACCGGGCGGCGGTGCGTATGCCGCAGGGATGGCGGGTCAGGCCGGCGCTGCGGGGTGCGGATCGGTGGCGATGCGGGCCACGGCAAGGCAGCCGGTCGCGGTGGCCGTGGCGGTGCCGTCTGGCGACCAGGTGCCCATGACCAGGCCGGCGATATCCGGGGCGTCGGCGGGGGCACCGGGGACCACGATGCGCGCCAGGTCGACGCGCACCCGGTCAGGGGCCAGTTCTCCCGGCGCCAGCAGGCGGCCCCGCGCTTCGGCCGGGCCCGCGCCCCGCTTGCCGCTTAGCTCGGAGACTCCGCTGGTCCAGATCAGGTGCAGCAGCTGGCTGCGCCAGACGGGGTCCGCCGCACCGTCATAAATCCAGCGCGTGCCGAGCACGCTGTGCTCCGCAGTTGCGATGAGCGCTCCCGGCTCAGCGGCGCCAAGAGGCGCGCCCCGGTAGGTCATCGGGATCTGGTAGAGCAGCGAGCCGTCCGTCACCAGGTGCGTCTCGATGCCGACCTCTCCCGCGGGGTCCTCGAACCGGAAGAACCCGACGGGGGACAACGCGGGCGTGGCCGTCCCGGCGTACCACCGCTGCCGTGCCACCCATGGCGGCAGGAAGTCACGAAAATGCGGCGTCAGGGTCGCGCCGGGATGAATCTTGGCCATAGACCGGCACCCTAGCGCGGGCGGCCGGCGGGCCCTGCCGGTAGCAGGCTAGGTCTCCGCGGGCGGCAGGTCCCGCACCTGCTGCCGGGTCAGGTCGAGCCGGATGCCGTCGCCGAACCCGGTCAC
>DASUBV010000035.1:0-15557 GCA_035763085.1 Streptosporangiaceae bacterium
CCTGGAGCGAGGCCGGCCCGTCCGGGTGGCCGAGCCCGGCCAGTTGCCGCGCTACTACGTCATCGTTGACCCGCGCACGGGCTGCGCGCTGGCCTCCGGCGAGCGGCCGGATACCGCGCATGTGCAGCTGCCCGGCACTGACGGTGACGGCCCGCTGGTCGTCATCTTCACGAACGAGCCGCGGCCAGCTCCAGCAGCCGCTCCGCCGTCCCCCGGTCAGTAACCAGTGCGTGCACCCACGATCCCCGGAGTGCGGCGTGGATGGCGTCAGCCTTGCGCAGTCCGCCCGCCACCGCCACGCACCGCCCGACGGCCTGCAGCTCGTCGAGGGTGATCCCGATGACGCGCTCGTCTAGCGCCGTGCGGACCGGCCGCCCGGCCGCGTCGAAAAAGCGCAGCGAGATGTCGCCAACCGCGCCGGCTCGCTGCAGCTGGTCCAGCTCGGCCTGAGCGAAGACGTTGCCGCTGCTGGCCAGCAGCCGGGACGGCTCCAGCGCCCCGATCCCTACCAGCGCGATGGTCAGCTTTGGGAACAGCGCCATGCCGCCGGCCACGAACGGGTCGTCGCGCATCGCCCGGGCGCTCTCGGCCGACCCGGCGATACCGGGGGTCGGGAGGGCCACGACCTCGCCGGCCACCAGCTCGGCCAGGTGGTGGGTCAGGCGGTTGGCGTGCAGCCGCGCCGACGGACTGCCCACCCCGCCGAGCATCTGGACCACGCGGACTCCGGACAGCTTCGGGATCGGCCGCATCGCGTCCACCGTGGCCAGCAGGGAGGAGCTCCAGGATGAGATGCCGATGACATCGCCCGAGCGCAGCGTGGCCTCGACGTAGTACGCGGCGGCCGCACCCAGGTCGTGCAGCAGCTGCTCCTCGCCGCCGTCGGAGTCGACGACCAGGGCCAGGTTCAGCCCGTAGGCCTGCTGCAGGGCCTCCTCCACTTCGGCCAGGATGCCCGGCGGGGCGGTCACCGTGATCTTGATGATGCCTTCCGCCTCGGCCCGCTTTAGCAGCCGGGACACGCGGGCCTGTGACAGATCCAGCCGGGCTGCGATCTCCGGCTGGCGCAGCCCTTCGGTGTGATACAGACGCGCTACGCGGACCATGAGCCGCAGCTCCTCGCGGGATGGCATGCCGCCCCCCTTTCGCTCAGTCCGATCATCATCCTGCTGCCTGACGCCCGCTCTTGACACGCCCCGGAATGTCACATTCGGCGAGCCGAGATGGTATTCACCCATGAATTTAGATTCCACGCCAGGCCGGCCTGTCACGCGAGGTGAGGGAGGGACGAGAGCTCGCTAGCGCCACCCGAGCGGGTCGTCGCCGCGGGCCAGCGCTGGCCTGCTGAACAGCGGGGCGGGCCCGGTGGGCCCGCCTCTTCGCCTGCTGCCGGGGAACGGCTACCCGGCAGGCTGGGCGTTCCAGAACGCGCACTGGTGCTCGGCGGCGAATGTGCTCGCCGGGATCGTGCGGCTGCGGTCGCCGGGACGCAGGGACATCAGCCGCCCGCTGGCGTACGACGGCCAGGCCGGCTGGCCCGCGGCCGTGGGCACCCCGAGCCGGGTGAAGGCGCCCCACCACTCCACCATCTGCCGCGACAGCTGCAGCTGGGCCGGGGTCAGCAGGTCATACAGCGAGTAGCCGTTGTCGAAGCTCGGCCACAGGTAGGCCAGTTCCATGGCGTGCCCCGCGCCCCACTGGTAGCCGGGCACACTGCGGTTGAGGCCCGGCGCGTGCCGGTCATCAAACTGGAAGAAGAATGTCGGGGACCGGCGGGCGAACGTGGCGGCCAGGTTCTGGGTCGGGCAGCCGCCGATCCCGGTCACGAAGCCGCTGTCGGTCCAGATCGCCCCGAGCGCGTACGCGGCGGTGTACGGGCTGGCGTAGGCGCTCCACGGGTAGTGCGCCAGCACGGCCGGCGCCTGCGCCCCGTACTGCTGGTCCACCTGCTGGACGTACTGCTGCTCGGTGTCGTAGGCGAAGCCCTGGGTGAAGGTCCGGCCCTCGTCGTGGTTGGTGCCCATCAGCAGCGGGACCTTCGCGTACCGGCCCTCGGCGACGGCGGTGGCCGGCGGCACCGGCAGCTCGGGGCCAGCCGACGCGAACAGAGCCGAGTAGCTGGCGCTGGCCGTCAGCAGGGTCGCTTCCGGCAGGCCGCGCAGGCAGGACGCCGCGGCGGCCGCCGCCGGGCAGCCCGCCTGGGCAGCGAAGGCCAGCCCGGCGGACCGGGCGTCGGCCGGGGTGCGCGAGGCGCAGCTGCCGCTTTCCATGATCGCCCCGCTGAACAGCCCGCGGGCCAGCGGCGAGGTCATCAGCGCGCACACCGACCAGCCGCCGGCCGACTCCCCGGCGATGGTGACCCGGTCCGGGTCGCCGCCGAACGCCGCGATGTTGCGGTGCACCCAGCGCAGCGCGGCCTCCTGGTCGAGCAGGCCGAAGTTGCCGTTCGCCGTGAGCGGCGAGTGGCTCAGGCCGGGAACATCCAGGAAGCCGAACACGCCGAGCCGGTAGTTGATCGACACCACGATGATGTGGTCGTCGTTCACGATCAGCGCGCCGTCGTGCTGGTCCCCGGCGCCGGTGGTCAGCCCGCCGCCGTGAATCATGAACAGCACCGGCAGCCCGTGCCCGTGCCCGCGGCCGCGCGGTGCGGCCGCAGGATCTGAGCCCGCCGGGGCGAAGACGTTCAGGAACAGGCAGTCCTCGGTGTCCGCGCGCGGGCCGTTGCCGCTGGGTAGCTGCGGGCAGCGGTTGCCGTAGCTGGTGGCGGGCCGGACGCCCCGCCACGGGCGGGCCGGCTGCGGCGCCTGCCAGCGCAGCGCCCCGACCGGCGGGGCGGCGTACCGGACGCCGAGGAACTGGCTGATGCCCTCGGCGTACTTGCCCTGCAGTTGCCCGTCCCGGGTGCGGACGATGGGGCCGGCCGGGGTCGTGCTCGCCGTGAGCCGCGCGGCTGCGGCCGGGGGAGCGGGGGCTAAGCGCGGCGCGGTGAAGGCCGCCGTCAGCGGGAGCACCGCGGCGAGTGCCGCGATGGCTGGCAGTCTCCGCCACCTCGCTGACCGGGAGCCGCCTGATGTCGCATGCATGCCGGACCCACCTCCACGGGCTGCTGTCGGCGCGGCCCGGCCCGGGCAGCTGCGAAACAGGCCCGGCAGGGACATCGCGCACGGTGCCATTGACGACCGTATGTCCGATCCGCCCGAGAAGAAATAAACGAAATGTCAATATCGTCGCGGCCCGGCTGATCAGGACTGCGACTACGGGGTAGCTCACGGCGAACTGAGCGGCGGGCAGGTGCTGACAGGATGAGCTGAGCCCGTGGAATGGATGCCGGTGAAGAGCGCTGCCGGGACCTCGCTACTGCGGCGCTGGGCTGCCCGCCATGGCCTTCAGGCGGTCACGCGCGGTGGACGACTCCGACAGCGGGACCAGACGGCCGGCCTTGCCCAGGCCGAATGGCCGCATGTTGCCATAGATCGCCTCGTACTCGCCCGCCCGGACCAGGTACGTCTCATGCCAGATTCCGGTCCGGCCGCTCGTCCCGACCCGGTGCCAGTAACGGCGCCACACCGCCAGGTGCGGGTCGCTGGCGTCCCTGGCGAACGCTTCCAGGTGAGCGAACGACCGCCAGTACTGGACGATCGTCGTCAGGCCCATCTCGTAGCTGAGCAGCCCCTTCTCCGGATGCGCCACGAGGTAGTCCAGCATGTGCTTCATGCCGCGCCGCCCGCCGAGGTCCAGGAAGCTGCGCAGTGGCCGGAACTTGTCCAGGCGCGCCCCGATGAGGAACACCACGAAGTCCCCGTCGATTTCGGCGGTCATCCGCCGCCCGGCTATCTGCCCCATCAGCCCCACCCCCAGGGTTTACATCAGCCTAAACGGGCCTGCGGAGCCAGGACCAGGACGGATAGCTCAGGCAGCCCCGGTGCAGGCAGGCGCTGCGGAGGCAGGCGCGCTTGCCAGCTTCAGCCTTCCGCCGCACCCAGGGCAGCCTGGAGCAGGGCATGGGCGGACCGGTCGAAGGCCACCAGGCGAACGCGCTCGACCGCGGTCGGAGTGGACCTGATGGTCGCCACGGCGATCTGCGCGGCCAGGCCGGCGGGGAACCCGTAGATGCCCGTGGAGATGGCCGGGAACGCGACGCTGCGCGCCCCCAGCTCGTCGGCGACGGCCAGGCTGCGCCGGTAGCAGGAGGCCAGCACCTCCGCCTCGTCCCGGTCGCCGCCGTGCCAGACCGGGCCGACGGTGTGGATGACATGCCGGATCCCCGGCTCCAGCCTGAAGGCCGGCGTGGCCATCGCGTTGCCCGGGCGGCACGGCGCGATCGCGGCGCCGGCCTCGGCCAGCCGCGGCCCGGCTGCCCAGTGGATGGCCCCGTCCACCCCGCCGCCGCCGCGCAGGGACTGATTCGCCGCGTTGACGATGGCATCCACCTGCTCTGCGGTGATGTCACCCAGCACGACCTCAATCGCCACCATGGGCCCGATCATGCCATCGCGGCCAGGGCCGGCGCCGCGCCAGCTCGTTCCGGCTGGCTTTCTGGCGGCCGGACGGGCGGGATCAGCTGCCCGCCTCGGCCTCCAGGGGGGTGTCCGGGTCGCTCAGGGCGGCGGCGCTGACGGGCTTACGGGAGCGCACCAGGGCCTGGATGGCGTCGGTGACGTCCCATACGTTGACGTTCATGCCGGCCAGCACCCGGCCGTCACGCCCGAGCCAGAACGCCACGAACTCGCGCCCGGCGACGTCGCCGCGGAACACGACCTTGTCGTACTCGCCGGGCATGGCGTAGCCGGAGTACTCCATGCCCAGGTCGTACTGGTCGGTGTAGAAGTAGGGCACCCGGTCGTAGGAGACGGGCTGGCCGAGCATGGCACGGGCAGCGGCCTGCGGCTGGTGCAGGGCGTTGGCCCAGTGCTCGACCCGGATGTGGAAGCCCAGCAGCGGATGGAATGCGCTGGCCACGTCGCCGGCCGCGTAGATGTCGGGGTCGTCGGTGCGCAGCTGCTCATCGACCCGGATGCCGTTGTCGACCGCCAGGTGGGCGGCGGCGGCGATCTGGCTGTTCGGGGTGATCCCGACGCCCGCGATGATGGTGTCGGCCGGGATGCGGGTGCCGTCCGCCAGCTGGACACCGTCGGCCGTGCCGTCGTGGCCGCTGATCTCGGCGACCTGCACGCCGCAGCGCAGGTCCACGCCGTGCTCGCGGTGCAGGTCGGCGAAGACCTTCGCGACCTCGGGACCGAGCACCCGCAGCAGCGGCTGATCGGCAGCCTCCAGCACCGTCACCTGAGCCCCGGCGGCCCGCGCGGCGGCGGCCGTCTCCAGGCCGATCCAGCCGCCGCCGATGACCACGACCTGCGCGCCGTCCCGCAGCCCGGTCTTGATCCGCTCGCTGTCGGACACGGTTCGCAGGGTCAGCACGCCGTCCAGGGTGGCGCCGGGCACCGGAAGCCGCCGCGGCGAGGACCCGGTGGCCAGCAGCAGCTTGGCGTAGTCGACATGGCTGCCGTCCGCCAGGGTGACCAGGTGCTCGGCGCGGTCGATGCTGGTCACGGCAGATCCCAGCCGCAGGTCGATGTTGTTCTCGGCGTACCAGCTCTGCGGGTGGACGAAGATGGAGTCCCGCTCGGCCTTGCCCAGCAGGTAGTCCTTGGACAGCGGCGGGCGCTCGTAGGGCAGCTCGGTTTCCGCGCCGATCAGCACCACCGGGCCCTCGAACCCTGCCTCGCGCAGGGCCTGGGCCGCCTTGGCGGCGCCGAGGCCGCCGCCGGCGATGACAAAGTTTCCGTCTGAGGTCATGAGTCCGCTCCTCTGCGCTGGGGATGGCTGTGGCCGGTGGTCGCCGGGCCGGTGGTTACTGGGCTCGTGGGTGCCGGGTTCGTGGCGGCCGGCCCGGTGGTTACCGGGCCGGTGGTTGCTGGGACGTGGTTACTGGGACCGCAGGGTGGTGGCCAGGCGCTCGCCGAGCTGCGCCCATGCGCCGTCGAACTTGGCGACGCCCTCGTCCTCGAGGTGCTGCACGACGTCGTCGTAGTCGATGCCGATCTCGGCCAGCTGGTCCAGGACCTCCTGGGCGTCGGCGTACCGGCCGCGCACCGAGTCGGCCGGCACCTCGCCCTGGTCGGCGACCAGGCGCAGCGTGGCCTCGGGCATGGTGTTGACCACCCCGGGCGCGACAAGCTCGGTGACATACCGGGTGCCGGGGTAGGCCGGGTCCTTGACCGAGGTCGAGGCCCACAGCGGCCGCTGCGGCCGGGCGCCGGCGTCGCGCAGGGCCTGCCACCGCGGCGAGCTGAAGACCTCCTCGTAGTGCTGGTAGGCGAGCCGGGCGTTGGCGATGGCGGCGCGCCCGCGCAGGGCCGCCGCCTGGCTGGTCCCGATCTTGTCCAGCCGGCTGTCGACCTCGGTGTCGACCCGGGAGACGAAGAACGAGGCCACCGAGGCGATCTGGGACAGGTCATGCCCGGCCTGCCGGGCGCGCTCCATGCCGTCCAGGAACGCTTCCATCACCTCGCCGTAGCGGCGCAGCGAGAAGATCAGCGTGACGTTGATGCTGATGCCCTCGGCCAGGCAGGCGGCGATGGCGGGCAGGCCCTGCCGGGCTGCCGGGATCTTGATGAACAGGTTGGGCCGGTCCACCATCCACCACAGGGCGCGCGCCTCGGCGATGGTGGCGTCGGTGTCGTGGGCGAGCCGCGGGTCGACCTCGATCGACACCCGCCCGTCCACGCCGTTGCTCGCCTCATACGCCGGGCGCAGCACGTCACAGGCCCAGCGCACGTCGAAGGTAGTCAGGGCGCGCAGCGCCTCAGGGACGCTGACGCCGCGCTCGGCCAGGTCGGCGAGCTGCCCGGCGTAGGCGCTGTCGCTCCCGGAACTGTCGTGGCCGGGACCGCCGCCGGCGATGGCGGCCGCGAAGATACTGGGGTTGGTGGTGACGCCGGTCACGTGGTCACGGTCGGACAGCTCGGCGAGGCTGCCCGAGACGAGCCGGTTCCGGCTCAGGTCGTCGAGCCAGATCGAGACTCCGGCCTGGGTCAGTGCTGCAAGCGGGTCAGTCATGGTGTTGGTCTCCCCTCAGGCCCCTTGGTTGTCTGCTGTTGCGTCCTGGCCGGTGCGCTGGTTGCCGGGCGCGCGGTCCGGTGCGCGGCTCTGGCTATCCCGGCACGCCGGTCAGGGCGAAGAACTCGGCGCGGGAGCGCGGGTCGGAGCGCAGCGTGCCGGCCAGCGACGAGGTGACCGTCCTGGCTCCCAGGGCGCGCACGCCGCGCAGGGTCATGCAGGTGTGCTCGGCCTCCAGCACCACGCCCGCCCCGCGCGGGCTCAGGTGCTCGGTGAGGCAGTCAGCAACCTGCTTGGTCAGCCGCTCCTGAACTTGCGGGCGGGCGGCGAAGTGCTCGACGATCCGGGCCAGCTTGGACAGGCCGAGGATGCGATCGCCGGGCAGGTACCCGACGTGCGCGATCCCGGCGAAGGGCAGCAGGTGGTGCTCGCAGACCGTCCGGAACGGGATGTCGCGGGCCAGGACTAGCTCGTCATAGCCCTCGTCGTTGGGGAAAGTCGTCAGCTGGAAGGGCTCGGCGCTGAACAGCTCGGCGTACGCGCGGGCCATCCGGGCCGGCGTCTCGCGCAGCTCCTCGGCCCCGAGCTCGACGCCCAGCGCGGCCAGGAAGTCCGCTGCCGCCCGCTGCGCGGCCGCCAGGTCGATGGCGGGACTTTCCCCGGCGATGCGCAGGTCGGGCCGGCGGCGGCCGGCCTGCCCGGCCGCGGCTGCTGAGCCGTTCACGGCATGCACCGGGCTGGCGGCCCCGTTCCCGCGGTGCGGCTGCCCGGCTGTCTGCGGCGCGCCTTGCGTCGGCGCTTCCGGGTCTGCTGCCAGCAGGTCGGGATCGGCAGGCTCCAGGGTGAGCTCGTGCGTCATGACTCTCCAGTCTTAGGGGCGGCCCCGGACGGGCTGCCGGTTCCGATGGCGACGCAGCAGCAGCCGGGCCGGGGTTCCAGCGACGGCTGCAGATCGCTCGTCGCCAGCCCCGCGACGAGCCCTTCGATCAGCGCCAGGTTCATGCCGCAGACCACCTCGCGGTGCTGCTCGGCGAGCTGGTGGAACGGGCAGTTGCGCAGCCGGATGGTCCCGTCGCGCTCGCGCCACGGCTCGTACCCGTGCGCGCGCAGCACGGCCAGTGCGGTGTCGGCGGCTGCCGACCGGCAGGCCGGGGCGCCGTCCGCGCCGGACGTGCCGGGCGCTGCGCTGGCGGCCTGCCCGGCCGATGCGGCGGGGGCCGTTTCCCCGGCAGTTCCCGCGGGCTGAGGTGCTCCGGCGGGCGCAGCTGCCTCGGCGGACACAGAAGCCCCGGCGTCGGCGTTCCCCGCCCCGCGGGCGGGGGCCGGGGCGAGACTCAGGCCGAACCGCCGGGCCGCGCCCTGCAGCGCTGCCCGGCTGGCGCCGCTGCGGTCTTCCGCCACGGCCGCCGCCAGCAGCCGGGCCGCCAGCTCGTAGTCGCGCGGCGGCACGCTGACCGAGAACTCGCCCGCCGACCTGGTGTAAAGCTTGGCCGGGCGGCCCGCGCCGGGACCGCCCCGGCCGCCGGGCCGCTGGAAGGACGCCGTCAGCAGGCCGAGGCCGACCAGCTTGTCGAGGTGGTAGGCGGCCAGCGGGCGGCCGATCCCGGTCGCGGCGGCGGCCTCGTCCCGCCCGACGGGGTCGCGCTGCCCGGCCACGTACTCATACAGCCGGCGGCGCACCGGATCGTCCAGGCAGCTGACCGCGGCCAGGCCTTGGTCGTTGTGCTGCTCCATGCCGCAACTCTATCACTAATGGCGGTTAGTTAAATAGAGCTGGCGCCCGATCCGCCGGGGATCCGGGCCGGCCGCCCCCGGGCGGAAGCCAGCCTGGACTCGGCTGGCCCGGAGCGGACGCCAGGCCCGGGCCCGAAGCCAGGACCAGGCCAGCCGGCCCCGGCGGAAGCCAGGCTCAGGTCCGAAGCCAGGCACCGGGCCCGCCGGCCCCGGCGGAAGCCAGGCCCGGGCCCGAAGCCAGGCCCGGGCGCGCTCAGACTCGGGCGAGATCCCGGACCGGGATCCTGAGCCTGCAGGAACGGGCAGTCGCTAACGCTCTCACGCTAGTGGCTGCCCGTTTATGACAGAGCCATGCCCCGGCCCGCCGGGCCGGGCGGCCTGCTCCCGGCTAGTGCGACTCCCTGGTCACCTCATCACCGCTGCCGCCGATCAGGAAGTCCAGGTCAGCGCCGGTGTCGGCGCCCTGCACCGTGGTGACGTACAGCTGCTCCCAGCCGCGCCGCGGCCTGGCCAGCGCATCGGTCATGGCCGCTGGCGGCGTCCGCGAAGCCAGTTCCTCGTCGGGCACCTCCATGTTCAGCTGGCGCTTGTCCACATCCAGGCTGATCCAGTCGCCAGTGCGGACCAGGGCCAGCGGGCCGCCGGCCGCCGCCTCGGGCGCGACGTGCAGCACGACGGTCCCGTACGCAGTGCCGCTCATCCGCCCGTCGCAGATGCGGACCATGTCCCGCACCCCGCGCTGCAGCAGCTTGGCCGGCAGCGGGACGTTCGACACCTCCGGCATTCCGGGGTACCCCTTCGGGCCGCAGCCGCGCAGCACCAGCACGGAGTTCTCGTCCACGTCCAGGTCCGGGTCGTCGATCCGGGCGTGCAGGTCCTCGATCGAGTCGAATACCATCGCCCGGCCGCGGTGGCGCAGCAGGCCCGGGCTGGCCGCGGCGGGCTTGATGATGGCCCCGTTCGGGGCCAGGTTGCCGCGCAGCACGGCGATCCCGGCGCTGTCCTGGAGCGGCGTCTGGCTCCCGCGGATGACCTCGGGATCCCAGATCTGGGCGTCGCCGAGATAGTCGACTAGCGGCCGTCCGGTCACCGTCAGCGCCTCCGGGTCCAGCCGGTCGGCGACCTCGCGCAGCACCGCAAGCAGCCCGCCGGCCCGGTGGAAGTCCTCCATCAGGAACCGGCCCGACGGCTGAAGGTCGACCAGCAGCGGCACGCCGGCGCCGTACTTGTCGAAGTCATCCAGGGTCAGCGGCACGCCCAGGCGGCCCGCCATGGCCAGCAGGTGGACGACCGCGTTGGTGGACCCGCCCAGCGCGGCCAGGGCCACGATGGCGTTACGGAACGAGCCCGCTGTGACCACCTGACTGGGCCGGCGGCCCTCGGTGGCCAGCTCCACCGCCAGCCGGCCCGCCTCGTGCGCGCGCTCCAGCAGCCGGCTGTCCGGGGCCGGCAGCCCGGCGGTACCGGGCACGGTGAGCCCGAGCACCTCGGTCAGCAGGCCCATGGTGGACGCCGTGCCCATGGTGTTGCAGTGCCCGCGGCTGCGGATCATCGCCGACTCGGAGTCCAGGAAGTCCTTCTCGGACATCGTGCCGGCCCGGACCTCCTCGCTGAGCCGCCACACGTCGGTGCCGCAGCCCAGCGCGACGCCGCGGAAGGTGCCGTTCAGCATCGGCCCGCCGGGCACCACCAGGGACGGCATGCCCACCGAGGCCGCGCCCATGACCAGGGACGGGATGGTCTTGTCACAGCCGCCGAGCAGGACAGCGCCGTCGACCGGGTTGGCGCGCAGCAGTTCCTCGGCGGCCATCGCCGCCATGTTGCGGAACAGCATGGCCGTCGGGCGGAGGTTCGTCTCGCCCAGCGAGACCATCGGCAGGTTCAGCGGGACTCCGCCGGCCTCCCAGACCCCCTGCTTCACGCTCTCGGCCACATCGGCCAGGTGCAGGTTGCAGGGCGTGAGGTCGGAGGTGGTGTTGGCGATGGCGATCTGCGGCCGCCCGAACGCCGAGGCCGGCAGGCCGCGGCGCATCCAGGCCCGGTGCAGGTAGGCGTTTCGGTCTTCCCCGGCGTACCACTGGCTGCTGCGAAGAGGCATCTCGCTCCCACTGTCCAGCGCAATACGAAATATCGGCCAATACGCACCATACGGGAGCTAGCGCTGTCTGCGCGATGCCCGGGTCCGCCAGGAGCCGCCGGACGACCGGGGTGGCCGGGGGGCAGCCGCTGCAGGGACGGCCGGGTTCGCTGGCGGGTCAGCCGGGGTGTTGCCGGAGGGACGGCCGGGTTCGCCGGCGGGCCAGCTTGGTGTTGCCGGAGGGGCGGCAGGGTATTTCTGGAGGGGCTGCAAGGTTCGCTGGAGGGGCGGGCCGGGTGTTGCTGACGGGGCGATCTGGGCGAGGGCGTCCCGGAGACACATAGGACGACCTGGGCAAACTTGCCCACACCACGGACTTGCATGTCCTATTGTTTTGATAGTGATTAGTAATGAGGAAACCGTGGCCTCGCCCGCCACGTCACAGTTTGCCGTCCTGCCCCCGCAGCCGGAGAAGTCAGTGGCCGCCATCGTCCCGCCCGTCAGCGGCGCCGGGAACTGGGTCGGCGCGCCGAGCGCCATCCGGCGAGGCGATGAGATCTTCCTGGCCTACCGGCTCCGCAAGCCCATCGGGCACGGGCGCGGCTATGCCATCGCCATCGCCCGGTCCGCCGACGGCGAGCATTTCGACACTATCCAGACGATCACCAAGGAACAGGTGGACTGCGAGTCGCTGGAGCGGTCCGTCCTGGTCGACCTGCCCGACGGCCGCTGGCGGCTGTACCTGAGCTGCGCCACCTACGGCACCAAGCACTGGCGAGTCGAGGTCATGGAAGCCGACGACCCCGGCTCCTTTGACCCGGCGACCCGGCGCACCGTGCTGCCCGGCGACGATGCCACCGCGGTCAAGGACCCGGTGATCCTGCGCCGCGACGGGCTCTGGCACCTGTGGGCCGCCACTCACCCGCTGGCCGATCCCGAGCAGGCTGACCAGATGGTGACCCAGTACGCGACGAGCCCGGATGGCCTGGACTGGACCTGGCATGGCGTCGCGCTCGGCCGCCGCAGCGGCGAGTGGGACTCGCGCGGCGTGCGGGTCAGCTCGGTCCGGTTCACCGCCGGAGGCGTCGTGGCCTACTACGACGGCCGGGCCACCGCCGAGGAGAACTACGAGGAACGCACCGGGCTGGCCATGGGACCGGGACCAGCGGCGCTGACGGCGGTCGGCCAGGAGCCGCTCGCCGAGTCGGCCGAGGGCTCCCGCGGGCTGCGCTATGTCACCATCGTCGACCTCGGCGATGGCCGCGAACGGCTGTACTACGAGCTGACCAGGGGTGACGGCTCACACGAGCTGCGTACCGAGCTGCGCAGCCTGAGCTAGGGCGCTCCGCCGCCGGCGGCCGTCGGCTGGCCAGGTGCGGGCGGGACTCAGTAGGACCGCGGCCGTCCGTTCCTGGCCTGGCGCTGCCCGGAGGGCCGGGCGCCGACCAGCCCGCCGGAGTCGCCGCGCGGCGCCAGCCAGTCGGTGAAGTCCTCGCCCGTGACCGACTCCAGCAGCCGGATGTCGTCCTCGAAGTACGGCAGCACGGCCTGCCGCTGCTGCCAGGTCAGCGGCCGCCGGGGCGCGGCGTCCTGCTGCAGGATCCGCTCCAGCTGGTCGATCAGGCCTGTCCCGGCCTGGCCCGGCAGCGCGCCGGTAAGGGCGTGCCCCGCCCGCAGAGTCCGCGCCACCGCGCGGTGCCGCAGGGTCGGGTCCGGGTGCGCGGTCACGTTCTCCCGCGGCATCTGCGTGACCGCGCCCTGCGGCACGCCGAGGAAGCTGCAGACCCGGTCCAGCGCCGCGGCCGGGTTCTCGATCAGCGCCCGGTACCGGAACACCAGCACCTGCTCGCGCGGGAACAGCTCATACAGGCGCTCGAGCTGCTGGCCGTACCGGCCCAGCGCCGTGTAGTGCCAGAAGTCGGCCCAGCCTGCCGCGATGCGGCGCTTTTCCTCGGCGCAGGCCTGGACGAAGTCGCCGACCGGGTCCAGTCCGGCCGACCACAGGTGCGTCCAGTTCGAGTGCGCGCGCTCGGCCGGATCCCGCAGCACGATGATCAGCCGGGCACCGGGGATCTGGGCCCGGATCCGCCGCTGGGCGGCCCGGCTGTACAGGTAGAACGGAGTTGACTCGCCCCGCAGCTGGCCCGCGACGGCCGGCTCGAAGAGTGCCTCGTAATCTGCCCGGCGCCAGACATGCTCGCGGTAAGTCTTGGCGTCGCCGGGGCCGCCTTGCAGGGGCGGCGGGCCGTCGGTCAGGAAGAACTTCGGTTCCTTGACAGCGGACATGAACAGGGCCGGGTGCTGGGCGAGAGCGGCGTGCAGTGCAGTGGTTCCGGCCTTGGGAACGCCCGCGATGAAGAAATCCGGCATGGCCACGGCTGGTGCTCCCTAGAACTCTCGGGGAGATTAGGATTGTATCCCGATCTAATTAATAGGACATAATCTCTTCTGGTGTCCATACCCCCGGACCTGTCGCTTCAACGTCGGCGGCTTCGATATGCCGACCTTGCCCAGAGTTTCTTCGTTTACGCAGCTCAGTCATGGTGCTGTCCGCTCCGGAGAGAGTAACCGGCGTGCCGCCGGCGCGGAAGACCCGGCGCGTGGCGAGAGATGGCCAGGACACATGGACTGCGGCGGACCCCATCCCGGGCCAGGCGGCGGCAAGCCTGGCGCCGGCTGGGACGGCGGCCGGCACGCTCCTCGCGCGCATCACGCCGGAAAAGCCGGCCGCTGCCGAGCCGATGGTCCGCGCCGACCGAGTCGGCCTGCTGAGCACCGTGGCGGCGACGCCGACGGTGCCGCCGCCGTGACACAAGACGTCGGGACACACGACGAAAGGCGCGGGCCGTGGGGGCGATGGTGGACTTCCTCCGCCAGGCGTGATGACTGGCGTGACTGGTGTTGCTAGTCGACGCCTTGCTCGAGGGCGTAGCGGACCAGTTGCGCCTTGTTGTGCAGCTGAAGCTTGCTCAGGGTGTTCTGGACGTGGTTCTGGACCGTGCGGGTGGACAGCGTCAGGCGGGTGGCGATCTGCGGGTAGGTCAGGCCTTTGGCGACCAGCCGGAGGATCTCGGCCTCGCGGTTAGTGAGCACCGGCGCCAGAACGGGCTGAGTACGCCAGATGTCCGCCCCGAGGCCACCTCCGACACCGCCAGCCCCGTCATCGCCGGCGCCGTGACCGGGGATAGCGCCGCGACCGGCGATGCCCTGACGGGGCCGGCGGTCGCCACCTGCACCAGGGCGACCGGGACCCGCGCCGGCAACGCCGGGGGCGGGGCGGGCGGGCCCGGCTCCTGCGGCCGGGCTGCCGTCGCGGGCCAGCCTGCGGTACTCACCCAGGACGAGCCCGGCCAGGCCCGGCGTGAACACGGCCTGGCCGGCTGCCGTCGCTCGAACTCCGGCGATCAGCTCGCTCAGCTGCGCGGACTTGAGCAGGTAGCCGCAGGCTCCGGCCGTCACGGCGTCCAGCACGTCCTGCCGCTCGCCGCTGGCCGACAGCATCAGCACCCGGATCCCGGCGTCAGCGGCCAGCAGCCCGCGGATGACCTCCGCGCCGGGCAGGTCGGGCAGGTGCAGGTCGAGGAGTACGACCTTCGGCCGGGTCGCGGCCGCGACGCGGAGCGCCTGGGCGCCGTCGCCCGCGGTGCCGACCACGCTGAAGCCTGCCTCGGCCAGGTCCCTGGCTGCCGCGTTGCGCCAGATCGGATGATCATCTACGACGAGTACCCGGATCTGCCCGTCGCCCATCGGCACCGCAGCGGCAGCCTCGGCATGTCCGGCCCGGTCATGGCCAGGCTCGGGGTCTGGGTTGGGTCGGTCATGGCCGGGGGACGGCAAGGTCCACCTCCGTCCCCTCGCCGGGCGCCGACGTCACGCGGGCCGTGCCGCCGGCGTCGCGGATCCGGCCGATGATCGACTGCGAGACGCCGAGCCGGCCGGCCGCCGCGGCCTGGGCCAGCCGGCCGTCCGCGAAGCCAGCGCCGTCGTCCCTGACACTGACCCGGACGACCGGGCCCTCGTCCTCCACCAGGACCCAGGCCCGTGCCTGCGGTCCGGCGTGCCGCCGCACGTTATCCAGGGCGGCAGCCGTCGCCCCGGAGAGCGCTTCCATCGCGGCGGCCGGCAGCAGCACGGCGGTCGCGGGACAGGACACGATGACGCGCAGGTCGGCCATCCCTTCAATGACCTCTCGCAGATCGCCCGGACGCGCCTCGGCGCCCCGGCCAGTCCCGGCGGTCAGGCCGGTCCCGGGTGTCAGGTCGGCCTTGGGGGCGAGGATCCCTCCCGCGGTCTGGCCTGCCCTGGCAGGCAGGACGGTCCTGACAGGCAAGCCGGTCCCGGGTGTCAGGCCGGTGCCGGGGGACTTGTCCGCCCCGGCGGTCAGGCCGGTCCCGGAGGGCACGTCCGGCTCGGCGGCGTGGCCCACGCCGGCCGGCAGGCCAGTCCCAGGTGTCAGGCTTGCCGCTGCGGGCAGGTCGGCTGCGGCGGCCAGACTCGTCCCGGTCCCGTCCGCGGCCACAGTCCCGGATGCGCTGCTGGTGACCAGCCGCCGCAGCGCCGTCTCCTGCTCGGCGGCCAGCTCACCCAGCTCCGCCGCCTCCCCGCCTAGCGTCCGGCCACGGCTGCTGACCAGCGCCAGCACCTGGAGCACTGAGTCATGGATGCTGCGCGCGAGGCGGTCACG
>DASUBV010000036.1:0-77697 GCA_035763085.1 Streptosporangiaceae bacterium
GCACCCGGCCGAGTTGCCGGCCGCCCTGGCCCGCTACGTCACCCAGCGGCTCGGAGCCGCCAGCTGAGCTCGGTTATCTGGCTGGGGCTGACCCACACGGTGGCGCTGGCGCCGGTGTAGCCGGTGGCGCTGGCCATGAGCCTGGTGGACCCGGTGTGGGAGCTGAACAGCGTGTAGAAGCCGTCCGGCAGCCGGGGGTCGTCCGGCGTGGCCGCCGAGACGGCCGTGTCGGCCGGGCTGGCGGCGCTGGTCACGGTCGCGCCCACGACCGGCTGGCCGGTAGCCCGGTTCCGGACGAAGCCCTCGACCAGGCCGCCGGGAACCGGCGCGCAGGTCCGGGTGCCGGCATACACGTCGTCGATCGCCCACCAGCCGCCCTGATGGCCCGTGTAGGTGAACCGCACACGCACATCCTTGTGCCCGGCAGCTTGCGGGACCGGGATGTCGACCGGGCCGGCGATGCTCGGGATCAGGTGCTTCCAGACGTTGGTCCAGGTGGCGCCGCCGTCGAGGCTCAGGTCCACGTAGATGGCCGCCCCGAAGTAAAAGGCGTAGCTGGTGTCGAAGCCGATATGCGGCGCGGTCTGGCCGGAGAGGTCGATCGCCGGTGAGATCAGCGAGGTGTTCTGGACGGTCCTGAAGCTGTAGCTCTGGGAGTCGACGATCGCGAAGTCGGCATCGCCGCCGGGCGGTGGGGTGCGGTTCTTCGGGTTGCTGAACTCCCACAGCTCGTTATTGCTCGTGTGGTCCACGCTGGTCCAGCCGTCCTGCGGGGTGGTGCCCTGCCATCCGGTGAAGCCGGTCTCCAGGCCGGCATAGCGGAAGGCATAGCCGGGCGCAGTACAGGCCGCCGGGTCCACCGCGAGCTTCGCGTTGAGGTGCCGGCTGGCCCGGCCCATCCGCACCGTCAGGTCCGTGGTCTGGTAGCCGGGCATCCCGGCCGCGCTGACCTGCACCTGATAGGAGCCGTCCACCGGCAGCCGGATCTGGTACCGCCCGGTGTGCGGGTCGGTGAACACCGAGTCCGGGTCGCCGGTCACGCTGACCTTCGCATACATCGGCCAGCCGTGCCCGGAGCCGTCGGTGACCATGCCCGACAGGGTGCGTTCCGGCAGCGGCGTCAGCGCGAAGTTCCGCGTGATCGTGCTGTTCGCGGCCACTGGCAGGCCGGTGACGGTGGCCGGGGCGTACCCGAAGCTGCGCACGGTCAGGCTGTAGGAGCCCACCGGAAGAGGAACGCTGTAGGTTCCCGCGGAGCCCGTCGTGGCCGAGTAGGTGACGCCGGTGCCGGTGTTCGTGGCGGCGACCGACGCATGCGCCAGCGGGTCGTGACCGGCCGCGGTGACGGTGCCGGTGAGGGTTCCGTGCGGGCCGAAGGTGAGCGCGCCGACCCCGTTCGGCGTGCCCAGCCCGGTGGGGCCGTCCCAGCCGGGGCCCGCGGTGCACAGCAGGGTGCCGCAGGTGCCATCGGAGCCCGCGGTGACGTCGTTGAGGTCGCCGCTCTGGCTGGGGTCGTCGTAGGGATAGCTGACCGGGTAGGTGCCGGCCACTGGCGGGCCCGCCAGCGCGTACATGGCCGCCATCAGCGGCGAGGACAGGCTGGTTCCGCCCACCTGAATCCAGCCGGCCTCGTCGTCAGTGTCGAACACCGACAGGCCGGTGTTCGGGTTGGCGTCGGCGGAGATGTCCGCGGTGGCCTTGTTGGCCGGGCAGTCCGTGCTCACCGCCTGCTGGTAGGCGGGGCGGGGCTCGAAGGCTGAGCACCCGGCGCCGCCGCTCACCCAGGCTGACTCGGTCCAGCCGCGGGTCGTCGTGGTGTCCCGGGTCAGCGTCGTCCCGCCGACTGCCGTGACGTACGGGCTGCTCGCCGGGTAGTTCACCCTGCCGCCGGAGTCCCCGGTCGACGCGGTCACGACGGTGCCCGGGTGGTCGTAGTAGTGGTCGAGGCTCGCTTCCTCGGGATTCTCGCCGGTGATGCCGTAGGAGTTCGACACGAACTGCGCGCCCAGCCGCACCGCGGTGTCGACGGCGGTCCCGAGGTTGTCGAAGCTGGGGGTGGTGGCCTCGACGAGCAGGATGTGGCACAGCGGGCAGGCGGACGAGACCGCGTCGAGGTCCAGCGCTGTCTCCGTCGCCCACCCGGAGTCGTCGGCCGGGTAACTCGTGCCGCCGCTCTGGTCGACCTTGGTGAAGCACCCGTTCTGCGTGGTGCACGCCGGCAGCCCGTAGGTGCTGCGGAAGGTGGCCAGGTCCGCCTCGGCGTTGTCGTAGCCGAACGCATCGACCACGGCGACGGTCATCCCGGCGCCGGCCCCGGCGGGCAGGTGGTATGCGGACTGGATGTCGGCGGGCCCGAGCGCGGTGGGCAGCGGCCCGGCGGCGTTCGCCTGAATCTGGTCCCGGCTGTTGGTCTTGATCAGGGCGAAACACTGCGCGACGACTGCGCGGGTTCCGGCAGCGGGCGGCGCGTCACACCCGGCGGGCGTGAACTGGGGCGCCGTCCCGGCGGGCGCGGCCTGGGCCGCGACCGCCGGAGTCGGCGCGGCGAGCGAACTGGTCAGCCCGACCGCTGTCACCGTGGCAATACCTGTCAGGCCAGCGGCCAGGCGCTGAATCCACCGGCTGGTCATGAGCGCGTCCCCATCCTCGTGAACCCCTGCGTAAATGCGACGAACAGCACTAACCTCGCGATGGACTCTAAGCGGGACGCCTGGCACGGTGGTGACATGTCGCAACTGCGCCAGCAGTCGTCGTCCCGCTCCGCGTTCGCCGTCCTCGGCTTGTCCGAGGACGAAGAGCGGGCCTACCACGCGCTGACGCGGGCCCGGTCGGCGACGCCCGGCCAGCTGCGCGAAGAGCTCGGCGGCACCGCCGAGGACCTGATGTGGGTCATCGCCGGCCTGGAGAGCAAAGGCCTGGTGAGCTGGACCACGGGCAGCCCCCGGCGCCTGCTCGCCGCTCCGCCGAGCGCGGCGGTGGACGTGCTCGCCCTCAAGATCGAGCGCGACCTGCAGCGGGCGCGGGTGGCGGCCGCCCGGCTAGCGGCCGAGTGGTCGCAGGTGGCCCGGGTCCGGGAGGCGGACGAGCTCGTCGAGATCATCACCGGCACGGACGCGATGCTGCGCCGGTTCGAGGCGATGATCAGCTCGGCGCAGGACGAGATTCTCGGCTTCGCGGCCGCGCCGATCATCGCGCCCGACGAGGTCAACCTGGGCATCAACATCGAGGCACTGAACCGCAACGTCAGCCTGCGGACCATCTATGAGCGCGCCGTGCTCGACACGCCGGGGTTCAGCGATGTCATCGCCGCATGCGAGGCGGCGGGCGAGCAGGTCCGGCTCATCGACCAGGTCCCGAGCAAGATGGTCCTGGTCGACGGCACCGTCGGCCTGCTGCCCGTGCACGTCGACGTGCAGCATGCTCAGCCGAGCGCCGCCGTGATCCATGCACCGCTCACCCGCACGCTGACGGCGCTGTTCGAGGAACTGTGGCGGCGAGCCATGCCCGCCTCGCTCAGAGCCGTGCAGCCGCCGGAGCCGGGGGCGCCCGCCGGCGTGGATCTCAGGCTCCTGTCGCTGATGCTCGGCGGCCTCACCGACGACGCGATCGCCCGGCAGCTCGGCATCAGCCGCCGGACCGTCCAGCGGCGGATCCTGCGGCTGATCGCGCTGGCCGGGGTGCAGACCCGCCTGCAGCTGATCTGGCGGGCCGGCGAGCGCGGCTGGCTGAGCGCGGGCGCCGCGTAGTACCCCGGCTGCCGCCGCGGGCCGTCCCTGCGCGCTGGTCCGGTACGGTGCGGCTGTGCCCGCAGACTCGCCCCTCAGCTTCGTGACCGTGGGCGAAGCGCTGATCGACCTGGTCCCGGCTGACGATGGTGCCTACCTGGCCCGGCCGGGCGGCAGCCCGCTGAACGTGGCCGTCGGGCTGGCCCGGCTCGGCCAGCGAGCAGGCCTGGCTGGCCGGCTGTCGGCCGACCCATTCGGCACGGTGCTGCGCCGCCATATGGAGCGCTCCTGTGTCGACACGCGGCACCTGGTGGCTGCGCCCGAGCCCACGACGATCGCGCTGGTCGAGCTGTCCGGCGGGCAGGCCCGGTATGAGTTCACCCCCGGCGGCGCGGACTTCCAGTGGACGCCGGGCGAGCTGGCGCCCCTGCCGGACGGTGCCCGTGCGGTGCATTTCGGCTCACTGGCATCGTGGCTGCCGCCCGGCGACGCCGCCATCACCGCGGCGATCAGCCGGATCAGGGCCGCCGGCCAGGTGCTGGTCAGCTACGACCCCAACGTGCGGCCCGCCCTGCAGCAGGACGCCGCCGCGGCACGCCAGCAGGTCGAGCAGTCGGTCGCGCTGGCGCACGTGGTGAAGGCGAGCTCAGAGGACCTGGCCTGGCTGTACGGGCCCGGCGACCCGGCCGGCGCCGCCGCGCGCTGGCTCGCCCTCGGCGCGGGGCTTGTCGTCGTGACCTCCGGCGCCTCCGGCGCCGCCGGCTGGACCCGGCCGGGCCCGGCGGTCAGCAGGCCGGGATACCCGGTCCGGCTTGCCGACACCGTCGGCGCCGGCGACGCCTTCACCAGCGGCCTGCTGGACGGGCTGGCCCGCGCGGACCTGCTGCGGCCGGCCGCGGTGACCGCCGGGCTCGATGCCCCGGTGCTCGCCGCGATCCTGGATGAGGCCAGCCTGGTGGCCGGCCTGACCTGCAGCCGGCCCGGCGCCAGCCCGCCCTGGCGCGCCGAGGTGGACGCCCGGCTGCAGCCGCGGCGTCCCCGGTGACATGCCCGGCTGGCACCGGGCCGGGCGGCCCCGTCTGGCCCGCTCCGGCAGGCGGCGGCGGGTAACCTGGGCACGTGAACGAGGCAGCCGGCGGGTGACGGGACCGGCGTGAGCATCAGCCACCTCGTGGCGAGCCTGGGCTACTGGGCCGTCTTCCTGCTGGTCGGGTCGGAGAGCCTGGGCATCCCGGTCCCCGGCGAGACGGCCCTGATCGTCGCCGGCATCTACGCTGGGCACACCCACCGGCTGTCACCGTGGGTGATCTTCGCTGTGGCCAGCGCGGCCGCGATCATCGGGGACAACATCGGTTACTGGATCGGCGACAAGGGCGGCTACCGGCTGGCCCGCCGGTACGGACGCCGGGTCCGGCTGGACGAGCGCAAGCTGAAGATCGCCCGGTACCTGTTCGACCAGCACGGGGCCAAGGTGGTGTTCTTCGGCCGGTTCGTGTCGGTGCTGCGCACGTACGCGGCGTTCCTGGCCGGCACCAGCAAGATGCGGTGGCGCAGGTTCCTGCCCGCGAACGCGGCCGGCGGGATCGTGTGGGCCGGCATCTACACGACGGCGTCCTACCTCGCCGGCGACGCGCTGCAGCGGGTCTCGGGCGTCATCGACTGGATCCTGGCCGGCGCGGCCGTGCTCGCGATCGCGGGGGTCGTGGTGATCCTCCGGCGGCAGGCATCCAGGCTCGGGGACCGCGCTGAGGCGGCCTACCCCGGACCGCTGGACTGACGGGAACCCGCCCGGTGGCCGGCCTGCGCCGCCGTCGGCTGTTCCTCTGCTGCCAGCAGATTCTTTTGGCCTGCCCGGCCTGGCGCGACCATCGTGGATCGTGCTGCCGGGCTTCCGGCACGGACCTGAAAGCAGGCAAGGATCATGCAGGCTGCTGCCACCGAAGCCGCCCTGAGCGCCGGGTCGGTTGATGACCAGCTCATCAGCCGGCTGCTCTACCAGCGGATCATCGTCCTGGGCACGGAGGTCGACGACAAGGTCGCCAACCGGCTGTGCGCCCAGCTCCTGCTGCTGTCGGCCGAGGACCCGCGGACCGACATCAGCTTGTACATCAACTCGCCCGGCGGCTCGGTCAGCGCCGGGCTGGCCATCTACGACACGATGCAGCTGATTCCCAACGACGTCCGGACCCTGGCCATGGGCCTGGCCGCCAGCGCGGGCCAGTTTCTGCTGTCGGCCGGGGCAGCGGGCAAGAGGTTCAGCCTGCCGCACGCCCAGGTGCTCATGCACCAGGGCTCTGCCGGGTTCGGCGGTACCGCGGCCGACATCGAGATCTATGCCCGGCAGCTGGAGCGGATCGGGGACCTGATGACGCGGCTGACCGCCCAGCACACCGGCCAGCCAGAGGAGACGATCCGGCACGACGGCCAGCGGGACCGCTGGTTCAGCGCCACCGAAGCGCTGGAGTACGGATTCATCGATCACATCGTCGACCGGGTCGACGACGTCCGGCCGGCGGTCGCCGGCCAGCGAGCGGGGCTGTGACCATGGGCCAGTACACGATCCCCACAGTGATCGAGCGGACCCCGGCCGGCGAGCGCGCCTACGACGTCTACTCCCGGCTGCTGTCGGAGCGGATCATCTTCCTGGGCACCGAGATCGACGACGGCGTGGCCAACGTGGTGATGGCCCAGCTGCTGCACCTGGAGGCGGCCAGCCCCGACCTGGAGATCAGCCTGTACATCAACTCGCCGGGCGGCTCCTACAGCGCGCTGACGGCAATCTACGACACCATGCAGTTCGTCCGGCCGGAGGTCGCGACCATCTGCATGGGGCAGGCCTCGTCGGCTGCGGCGGTGCTGCTCGCTGCGGGCGCGCCGGGCAAGCGCTCGGTGCTGGCCCACGCCAAGGTGCTGCTGCACCAGCCGTCGAGCCAGGCCCAGGGAACGCTGCCGGACCTGGCCGTCGAGGCCAAGGAAGTGGCCAGGGTCCGGGCCGAGATCGACGAGATCCTCAGTCGTCACACCGGCCATCCGGTGGCCAAGATCCGCCAGGACACCGACCGGAACAAGACGTTCTCCGCGAGTGAGGCGGTCGCCTACAGGCTGGCCGACCACGTCATCACCAGCCGCAAGGCACTCCCGGCCGCGGCGGCCGCCTCCTGACGACGAGGCCGCGCCGCCGGCCCGCCGCGGAGTGCCTGCGGGAGGCGACCGGCCGGCGGCCGCGGGGGTCTCAGGCAGCCAGCCCCAGCGACGCGACCGGGCCGCGGGCCTGCGGCGGGGCCGGGCGGCCGCGGACGACCCGCAGGTCGCCGGCCCGGTCCAGCCGGATGACCTGGGCGAGCTCGGCGCGGCGGGCGATGACCAGGCCGTGCCGGGCCTCGGCCAGCACATCGGCCAGCTCGATCCGCAGCGCGTCGCAGATGGCGGCCAGCACCTCGGAGGAGGCCTCCTTGCGGCCCCGCTCGACCTCCGACAGGTAGGGCATCGACACCCGGGCCGCGCGGGCCACATCGGCCAGGGTCCGGCGCTGCTCGAGCCGGGCCCGGCGCAGCGCGTCGCCGAGCAGGGTCCGCAGCAGCGGCCGGGACCGGGGCCGGCGGCCGCCGGGACCGATCACGACCGGATCCGTCATCGCCCGTCCCCTTCCTGGCCAGCCGCTAGCTGAGATGTCCTCACGCTAGCCGGGACGCCGTACGCCGGCGAAGCTCGTTCGCGGCGAGCGCAAGGAAGCGGCCCGCTGCACACCGCGCGGCCGGCCCTCACCGAGCGGTCGCGGCATGGCGGCGGCCGGCAATGACGTACGCCAGGCCGTGCCGTTCTGCTTGCATAATCATGCAGTAGACGACATACTTTTGCGTATGTCCAAGGTGCTTACCTCCCTGCCCATCGGCGAGCGGGTCGGCATCGCGTTCTCCGGCGGTCTCGACACCTCGGTCGCGGTCGGGTGGATGCGCGAGAAGGGCGCGGTGCCCTGCACGTACACCGCCGACCTCGGGCAGTACGACGAGTCCGACATCGCCGCCGTCCCCGGCCGGGCCCGGTCTTACGGTGCCGAGATCGCCCGGCTGGTCGACTGCCGCGCGGGGCTGGTCGAGGAAGGGCTGGCCGCGCTGACCTGCGGCGCGTTCCACATCCGCACGGGCGGCCGGGCCTACTTCAACACCACGCCGCTGGGCCGTGCGGTAACGGGCACGCTGCTGGTGCGGGCGATGCTCGAGGACGACGTGCAGATCTGGGGCGACGGCTCGACGTTCAAGGGCAACGACATCGAGCGCTTCTACCGGTACGGGCTGCTGGCCAACCCGAGCCTGCGGATCTACAAGCCGTGGCTGGACGCGGCGTTCGTGAGCGAGCTCGGCGGCCGCCTGGAGATGAGCCAGTGGCTGCTCACGCACGACCTGTCTTATCGCGACAGCGCCGAGAAGGCCTACTCGACGGACGCGAACATCTGGGGGGCCACCCACGAGGCCAAGACCCTGGAGCATCTGGACAACGGGATCGAGACGGTCGAGCCGATCATGGGCGTCCGGTTCTGGGACCCGGCGGTGGAGATCGCGCCCGAGGACGTCACCATCGGCTTCGAGCGGGGCCGGCCGGTGACCATCAACGGCTCGGAGTTCGCCTCGCCGGTCGACCTGGTCCTGCAGGCCAACGCGATCGGGGGCCGGCACGGCCTCGGCATGTCCGACCAGATCGAGAACCGGATCATCGAGGCCAAGAGCAGGGGCATCTACGAGGCGCCGGGCATGGCGCTGCTGCACGCGGCCTACGAGCGGCTGGTCAACGCGATCCACAACGAGGACACCCTCGCGAACTACCACAACGAGGGACGGCGGCTGGGCCGGCTGATGTACGAGGGCCGCTGGCTCGACCCGCAGGCGCTGATGCTGCGCGAGTCGCTGCAGCGGTGGGTCGGGGCCGCGGTCACCGGCGAGGTCACCCTGCGGCTGCGCCGCGGCGAGGACTACTCGATCCTCAACACCGCGGGCCCGGCGTTCAGCTACCACCCCGGCAAGCTGTCGATGGAGCGCACTGAGGACGCCGCGTTCGGGCCGCTGGACCGGATCGGCCAGCTCACCATGCGCAACCTCGACATCGCCGACTCGCGCGCGAAGCTGGAGCAGTACGCGGGCCTGGGCATGATCGGCACCGCGCACGCGCAGCTGATCGGGACCACCTCCCGGACCGAGCTGGTGGGCGAGATGCCGCCGGGCGGAGCCGCCGCGATCGCCGCGCGCGGCGCGGCCGACATCGACGACGAGCCGCTGGACCGGGCCGCCATGGAGTCGGGCACCGACTGACCGGTCCCCGCGCATGTGACCGGTCCCTGGCCCTGAACCGGCTGACCTGTCCCGGCGGAGGCTGACGGGTCCCCGCCCGGCTGGCCCTGCACCGGCTGACCGGTCGGCGCGCAGGCTGACAGTCCCTGTCCGGCTGGCCGGTCTCTGCCCGTGGGTAGAGGGCAGGTTCTAGCCGCAGGCTGATGCGGCACGTCCCGCGCCCCCGTGACGATAGCGACATGAGCGAATGTGACGTCGTGACCGTCCGGGGCCTGCATAAGAAGTACGGCAGCCGGGTCGTCGTGGACCGGCTCGACCTGGATGTCCGGGCCGGCGAGATCGTCGGCCTCGCGGGCGCCAACGGCGCCGGCAAGACCACCACCGTCGAGTGCATCCAGGGCCTGCGCAAGCCGGACGCCGGCCAGCTGCGGATCCTGGGCTACAACCCGGTCACCCAGTCCGCGCAGCTGCGGCCGCTGGTGGGCAGCCAGCTCCAGGACTCGGCGCTGCCGGACCGGCTGCGGGTGAGCGAGGCACTCGGGCTGTTCGCCACGCGGCAGGCCCGCGACAGCGGCGAGCTGCTGGAGCAGTTCGGGCTTGCCCAGCGCCACCGCTCGGTCTTCTCCGCGCTGAGCGGCGGCGAGCGCCAGCGGCTGTTCCTGGTGCTCGCGCTGCTGAATCGCCCGCGCCTGGTCATCCTGGACGAGCTGACCCAGGGGCTGGACCCGGCCGCGCGGCGCAACGTCTGGGCCGCCATCCGCCAGCTGCACGCCGGCGGCACGACCGTGCTGCTCGTCACGCACGAGATGGATGAGGCCGAGGCGCTGTGCGACCGCATCGTGGTGCTGCGCGCCGGCCGCGTGCTGGACGCCGGGACGCCGGCCGAGCTGGTGAACCGCCATGCCCGCCGGGCCACCGTGGAGTTCACCGTGCCGGACCGGGCGGCCGGGTGCCTGGCGGAGATCCGCCGGCTGCCCGGCGTGCAGGCCGTGGACCTGCACAACTCGCAGCGAGCTGGCACGCAGGTCACGGTGCTCGGCGACCGGAGCATCATCGCCCACGTCGGCGCCATCCTGGTCCGCGGCGGGACAGTCCCCGGCGACCTCAGCGTCCATGTGCCCGACCTCGATGACGCCCTGCAGAGCCTGCTCGACCGCCCCGGCGACGACGCGCCGGCCCTGACAGACCTCGAGACAGCCGGCAGCGACCTGGTAGGAGGACGGCGATGAACACCGCGACGGGACGGCTGGTCCGGGCCGAGCTGCGGCTGATGACACGCGATCCGCTGGTGCTGACCTTCGTGTTCGCATTCCCGATCGTGACGATGCTGATCATCGGCGGCGCGTTCGGCACCTCTCCGGACCCGGCGTTCGACAACGTCAACCCGGCGCACTGGTACGTGGCGTCCTACCTGACCGTCGTGATCGCCGCGACGGGGCTGGTGATGCTGCCGGTGCACCTGGCCTCCTACCGGGAGCGCGGGGTGCTGCGCCGGTTCGCCGCCGCGGGCTTCCCGCGCTGGTCGTTCGCGGTGGCGCAGCTCATCGTCGGGCTGCTGACCACCGCCGTGGCCTGCGGGCTGCTGTTGCTGGTGGCCGCCCCGGTGTACGGCATTCCCGCCATGCACGACGGGTGGCGGGTGATCGCGGCGCTGGTGCTGGGCGCGGTGGGCTTTGTCAGCCTCGGCGTCCTGCTCGGCTCGCTGCTGCCCTCGGCCCGCTCGGCCCAGGCCGTCGGCCTGCTGCTGTTCTTCCCGTCGTTCCTGCTCGGCGCGGGCGGCCCGCCGCCGAACGTGATGGGCTCGGCGGTCCGGCACGTCGCGGACCCGCTGCCGCTGACGATGCTGACCAACGCGGTCCGGGAGCCGTGGCTGGGCCTGGGCAGCACCACCGGGTCGCTGGTGATCGTGGCCGCGCTGGCCGTAGTCGCGGCGGCCCTCGCCGTCCGCCGGACGGCCCTGTGACCGGTCAGCCGGCGACCCGCCCGCCGGCGTCGCGCCTGGCGGGGGCCGGCGCGGCGCCGGCGGGCACGACGGGGACTGGCCCGGCGAAGGCGGGCACTGCGCGGACCGGCACGGCGGGGACCGGCGGGGGCCGGCCGGGCCGTCGTAGCATCCGAGTTATGACCGGCAACGCGGGCCCGGCTCATTTCGGGGGATTCCTGCCGCCCTGGGCCAGGTGGGTCTGGCTGGCGGTGTTCGCGATCTTCGCCGGGCTAGGTCTCATCAGCACCAACCCGGGTCTCGCCGTAGCGGCCGCCGGAGCTGGCGTGGCCGTCGCCGCGGCCGCGCTGCTCGCCGGGCAGCGGCGGCCGCAGTTCGGCTTCGCGGCCGTGGCGACCGCCGGGGTCGCCGTGTTCGGGCACGGCATGTCCAGCAACGTTGGCTGGTTCGCGACGTGCCTGCTGGCTACCTGGTGCGTGCTGATGGCCGGGCGCCGCGCCGGGCTGGCGTACTGGGCGGGCGCCCAGGTGCTGTTCGCCGTCGAGTGGCTCTGGATCGAGCCCGATCCCGGCTGGGGAGCGTGGATGGCCGGCGTCACGCTCACCCTCCTGGCCGGCCTGCTGATCCGGCACGAGGCCGACCTGGTCGCCCAGCTGCGGGCAGCCCAGGCGGGCATGGCCGAGCGGGCCAGGGCGCAGGAGCGTAACCGCATCGCCCGCGAGCTGCACGACGTGATCGCGCACACCCTGACCGTGTCCCTGCTGCACGTCAGCAGCGCCCGGCTGGCGGTCGAGCACGATCCGGAGGACGCGGCGCGGGCGCTGGCCGAGGCCGAGCGGCTGGGCCGGGAAAGCCTCGATGAGGTGCGGCTGGCGGTGGGGATGCTGCAGCGCGGGACGGAGGGCGGGCAGACCGCGCCGCTGCCCGGCGCGAGCGACCTGCCCGTGCTGGTGGCCAGGTTCCAGTCCGCCGGCGCGGATGTCAGCCTCAGCATCGAGGGCGAGACGGGCGGGCTGCCTGCCACGGTCGGCCTGGCCCTCTACCGGATCCTGCAGGAGGCGCTGACCAACGTGGTCAAGCATGCGCCCGGTGCTCCCGCCGCGGTCCGGCTGCGGGTCGCCGCCGGGGAGGCGCGGCTGGAGGTGGACAGCGCGGCCCCGGCCGGGACCGGCTCCGGCATCGGCGTGCTCAGCATGCGCGAGCGCGCGGAGTCGCTCGGCGGCACCTGCCAGGCCGGGCCGGGCGGCCGCGGCTGGCTGGTCTGCGCGGTCCTGCCGGTGTCCGCGGGCCGCCAGCCGGCCGGGCGCCGGGCAGCCAGCCCGGAGTCGGCCGGCGATCAGGCCGCGAGCACGCCGGCCACCCGCCGGGGAGCCGAGGCGGGATGATCCGGGTGCTGCTGGTCGACGATCAGGAACTGGTGCGGGCCGGGCTGCGCGGCATCCTGCGCGCTCCGTTCGGCTTCGACATCGTGGGCGAGTGCGGCGACGGCTGCGAGGTGCCCGCGGCGGTTGCTGAGCTGGCGCCCGACATCGTGCTGATGGACGTGCGGATGCCGCTGGTGGACGGCGTGCAGGCAACGCGGGACCTGCGCGAGCGTGACGGCGGCCCGCCCGTTCTGGCCCTCACCACCTTCGACGACGACGAGGTCCTGGCCGGCGTGCTGCGTGCGGGCGCGGCCGGCTTTGTCCTGAAGGGCGTGCCCGCCGAGGACCTGCAGCGGGCGGTCCGCGTGGTGGCCGGCGGCGGTGCCTGGCTCGACCCGGCCGTCACCGGCCGGGTGCTGGCGATCTACCGGTCGGCCCCGGCGCAGCTGCCCTCCGCTCAGCAGGCCAGGCTGGCGGGCCTCACCGGCCGCGAGCGCGATGTGCTGTCGCTCATCGGCCAGGGCCTGACCAATGCCGAGATCGCCGCCGATCTGGTGGTCGGCGAGGGAACGGTCAAGACCCATATCAACCACCTGTTCACCAAGCTAGGGCTGCGCGACCGCGCGGCCGCGGTCATCTTCGCCTTCGACCACGACCTTGTTGCCCCGGCACCGCGCCGGGACAACGGCCGCCCGTAGGCGGCGTCACTGGCGCGCCAGGACAGCCGGGCGGAGCCGGAGCGGGCCAGCCACGCCAGATCCGCAGCGAGCCCGGCCCGGCGCCGTGAGCCGCTGGCCGGCGCCGCCAATGACCTTTCCGTTACTGAATGCCGGCCCAGCGTCGCAAATGTGTCGTATTGGTAACGCGCCTGGCTGTGACGTCGTTCTATATACCTGAGCGGGCTTCATGTTTGTGACGGAAGGTGGCTGTATGCGGCATCTGTTTGGCATCATCCTGGCGATCGTCATGGCCGGGGCGGTGTTCTTCGGCGGTGCCTGGGGGTACCTGCGGCTGTCGCGGGTCGCCGCGGCGCAGGTCCTCCCGGCCAACGGCGGCGCGCTCATTCATGACAAGAACATGCTCCTGGGGCTGGCCGCCCTGGCGGGTACCGGCCTGCTGGCCGGGATCCTGATGGCCGCGCCGCGGATCTCCGCGCTGGCCGCCGGGCTACCCGGCCTGCTCCTGCTCGCCTGGACAGGGGTCTACTTGGTGAATGTCAGGTTCGCCGTTGACCTGATCCCGCTCGCGTCGCGCGACTACGGGGCTGGCTTTAAGGCCATGCTGGAAAGCGGGCTCCTGGGCGCGGCGGGACTCGGGATGATGATCCCGCTGTTCGTGCCGTCCCGGTGGCGGCGTGGCGGCAGCGCCGCAGTCGAGTCGGCCGATGCCGAGGATTACGTGGCCAGCCTCACCACGCCGGTCCCGCAGAGCTAACTCCCCGGAGCTAGCCTGCCCGAAGCTAGCTCGCCAGGGAGTGAGCTCGCGGTGGAGTGAGCTCGCCCGGAAGCCCGGCTGCCGGCGCAGCCGGGCTCCGGGCGTTTCAGCCAGCTGGCCTGCCCGGCCCGCGGCTCGGGCCAGGTCACCGTCCGCCGGCACCGGCGTGGCTGGCCCCGCCGTCACCACCCGGCGTGCACAGCGGCTGCTGACAGTGGCCGCATGGCCGGTGCTCCGGCCGGCGGTCACGGTCTGACTCGGTGCAGCCGGGCTTCGTGCTGCCTGCCCGCAGGAGCCGCAGGGTGCCGCGGCCAGCCCGGTCCGGGCCTGAGAGAGCCGTCCGGCCGGGCTGCCGCCGTACTTGGCCCTGCCGCCGGCGTTGCCGGTGGTAGGTTGCGTCCCGTTATGCGGCCCGGTCCGGCGCCAGAGCGAGCCGCTGGCGAGCGGGAAACAGGTCGGGAAGGTGAGCAGGGTGCGTCCCCTGGAACCCGGTGATCCCCCGGCGATCGGCCCCTTCGGCGTGCTCGCCCGGCTCGGTGCCGGAGCGATGGGCATCGTGTTCCTGGCCCGCTCGGCCGGCGGGCGGCCGGTGGCGGTGAAGCTCGTGCATCCGGGCCTGGCCGCCGATCAGGACTTCCGGGCACGGTTCCGCCGGGAGGTGGCCGCGGCCCGGCGCGTCGGCGGCTTCTGGACCGCGGCGGTCGTCGATGCCGATGTCAGCGCCCCGGTGCCCTGGCTGGCGACGGAGTACGTGCCGGGACCGACACTGCAGGAGGCGATCTCGGCGACGGGCCCGCTGCCCGAGCCGGCGCTGCGCGTGCTGGCCGCGGGCCTGGCCGAGGCGCTGGCCGCCATCCACGAGCTGGGCCTGGTGCACCGGGATGTGAAGCCGTCCAACGTGCTGCTCGCTGCTGGCGGGCCGCGGCTGATCGACTTCGGGATCGTGCGGGCCCTGGAGCACACGGCGATCACCGCGGCGGGCACCGTCTTCGGCACGCCCGGCTACATGGCGCCTGAGCAGGCCGCCGGGTCCGAGCCCGGGCCGTCCTCCGATGTGTACTCGCTGGGCGCGGTCCTGGTCTTCGCGGCCACCGGCGCCGGCCCGCTCGGGTCGGGGACGCCCGTGGAGCTGATGAGCCGGGCTGCCGCGGGCCGGGCTGCTGCGGGCGCCACGCCGGCCTCGCTGCATGGCCTGGCCACGGCTTGCCTGGCTACGGACCCGCGGGCCCGCCCGCGGCCGCGGGACATCATCGCCGCGGTGGCGGCCGGCGGGCTCCCGGACACCAGCGGCTGGCTGCCGGTCCCGGTGCAGACCATGGCGGAGACGCTGGCCGCCGCGCCGTCGGCCACATCAGTCCTGACGGCGGCCAGCCCGGCCGGTCCCGCGCCGGGGCGAGCGATGTCCCGCGGGCCGGACCTGGCCGCCGGGCCCGTCCGTCCGGCGGCACCGGGCCCGGCGTCGCCGCTGCCGTACTCGCCGCTGCCGTACTCGCCAGGCCCCTGCGCACCAGCCCCGTACCCGCGGTCCCCGGCGACGGCTCCCGGCCCGCCCGGTGCGGTCGGCAGCCAGCCGGGGATGGTCCCGGGCCCGGCCGGTGCGGCGGCGGGCGATCCGGGCAGCGCGGTGTTCGCGGCCTCGCGCGGCTGGGCTGCGCTGCGCGGCGGCCTGTGCGCGGCCGTCGTGGTCGTCGCCGAGGGCCTGTCGCAGGGCGGGCCGGCCGCGCGACTGCTCGGCCTGGTCCTGCTGGTGTGGGCGCTCGCGGTGGCCGCTGCCGTCCTGGCGGGCGCGGTAAGCCTGCCGCGGCGGGTCGAGGTCGGCCGCGCCGGGGTGATCATCGTCCGCAGCCGCAGCCAGGTGCGGCTGCCGTGGTCCGACGTCGCCCGGATCGGCGTCACCGGCCGGCGGCGCCCCTGGCTCGTGGCCTGGCCGCAGTCACCGGCCGGCGACCGGCTGCTGAGCGAGTCGTTCCGCGCCTACCACGGCGGCTACCGGCTGCAGCGGGTCGCGCCCTGGCGCTGGCGCCGCGCTCGCGTCGCTGAGGCCAGCGCGCTGTGCGCCGCGCTCGCCTGGCATGGGGGGCCGCGATTCGACCCGCGTCTGCCGAGGGCCTAGCTGCGCCTCGCGGTGACCAGCCAGGCAGCCGAGCCGGACAGGACGCCGCCGGGTGTCTCGTGCTGGCCGGGGACGGTCCGCAGGCCGCCGGCGCACCGCGCCCTGGCCTCGTCATCCAGGACCTGCAGCATCCAGGCGGTGAGCCGGGTGATGGACTGACAGACGTCCTCGGCCATGGGACCGAAGCTTATCGGCTGGGCCAGGCTCGCAAGGTGCGGAGACGGCTCGCCGTGCCGGCCGGCCCTGAGCCGCCAGGCTAGCCGCGCGGCTGCGCTGCGTCGGCGGCCCGGCCGCGCTTACCGTGGCTGAGCCCCAGCCAGGCGACGATGGCGGCGGCGGGCAGCGCGATCAGCAGCACCGCCATCGGCAGCGGATCGTGCGCCCCGCGCAGGCCCGGCAGCGGTGCGACGACGGCGGCCATGACGAACTGCAGGCAGCCCAGGACCGCTGAGGTGACGCCGGCCGACCGGGGGCGCAGGTGCATCGCCAGGGCCAGGGCGTTGGGGCCCACCAGGCCCCATCCGGCCATCATGATGATCAGCGCCGGGATGACCCCGGCCAGGCCGGCGGAGCGGGCGAGGGCCGCGATGAGGAACAGCACGCCGCCGGCCGTCATGGTGATCAGCCCGGCGGCCAGCAGGGCGGCCGGGCCGAGCCGGCCGGCGAGCCTGCCGCTCACCTGGGCCCCGGCCACCATCGCGCCGCCGTTCAGGGCGAAGACCAGGCCGTAGGCCTGCGGCGAGAGACCGTAGACGTCCTGCAGGACAAACGACGATCCGGCGACGTAGGCGAACGTCGCCCCCATGGCCAGGGCGCAGCTGAGGGCATACCCGAGGAAGATGCGATCACGGCTGACCGAGATCATCTCGCCCAGCGCGGACAGCAGGCCGCCCGATGAGCGGCTGCCCGGCGGCAGGGTCTCCGGCACCCGCCACCACGCCGACAGCAGCAGGATCGAGCCGACGACGGCGAGCAGGACGAACACGCCCCGCCAGGTGGTGACAGTCAGGATCCAGCTGCCGAACTGCGGCGCGAGCATCGGCCCCAGCCCGGTAGCCAGCATCAGCGTGGCGAAGAACCTGGCCAGGGCCACGCCGGAGTGCAGGTCCCGGACGATGGACCGGGCGATGACGATGCCCGCGGCGCCGCCAGCTCCCTGGATCAGCCGGAAGCCAGTCAGCAGGTAGATGTTCGGCGCCACCGCGCAGGCCAGTGACGAGACGATGAAAGCGGCCAGCCCGGTCAGCAGCGGCAGCCGGCGGCCGAGGTGGTCGCTGACCGGCCCCAGCAGCAACTGGCCGGCGGAGATGCCGATCACGCAGGCAGTCAGCGTGAGCTGGACCGCCGAGGCCGAGGCATGCAGCTGCTGTCCGATGTCGGGCAGCGCCGGCAAGTACATGTCGATGCAGAGCGGCCCGAAGATCGACATCGTGCCGATCAGGGCGACCAGGCGCCACCCGCTGGGTACTGGCCTGCTGCGGGCCGGAATCCGGCGACGCTGCGGGGACTCTGCTGCTGGCTGAAGGGCATTGCTGCTCACACGGAACCGTCACGACGCACCCGAGCGACAACGCCGTGCGCATCAGGGCATTCCTCGGATTATCCATATACGGGGCATAAGCGAACTTAGTTTTCCCGAATGTAACGATCGAGATAGCGTCCATACGGCTGCCATCTCCCCGGCTTAGGCTCATGGCGTGCCGGGGGAGAGCGACCGCGTGTGGGCCGGGCCGATGCCGCAGGCCTACGATCAGTGGCTCGCCGCTGCCGTCTTCCGGCCGTTCGCCGCTGACCTGGCCCGCCGGGTGGCGCGGCTCGGTCCCCGGCACGTGCTGGAGATCGCCGCCGGGACCGGGGTGCTGACCAGGGAGCTGATCGCCGCCTGCCCGGCCGCGCAGGTGACGGCGACGGACCTGAACGGGGCGATGGTCGAGTATGCGGCGAGCCGGGTGCCAGGTGCGGCCTGGCAGCAGGCCGACGCCCTGGATCTGCCGTTCGGAGACGGGCAGTTCGATGTCGTCGCCTGTCAGTTCGGCGTCATGTTCTTCCCGGACAAGCCCGCCGCCTTCCGCGAGATGCGGCGGGTCCTGACGCCCGGGGGCCGGCTGCTGTTCAGCGCCTGGGCCGGCGTCGCTGCGCACGGATTCGCCGCGCCGCTGATGGCCGGCGTCGAGCGCGCGTTTCCCGACGACCCGCCGGCGTTCGTGGCCGCCGTGCCGCACGGCTACAGCGACCCCGATCAGGCGGTCGCTGACCTGGCCGCGGGCGGCCTGGAGTGCGTATCAGCCGAGTGGGTCACGCTCGACGGGCACGCGGATTCCGCGGCCGGCGTGGCGACCGGGTTCTGCACCGGGACGCCGCTGCGCATGGCGATCGAGAGCCGTGGCGACCTCGCGGCGGCCACCGCCATGGTGAGCCAGGAGATGACCGCGCGCCTGGGCGACGGGCCGGTCACCGCTGCGATGACCGCCTATGCCGTCGAGGCCCGGCCGGCGCCTGGCTAGCGCGACCGGGCAGCGGCAGCGCCTGATGCCGTCCCGGGCGCAGTCCGCCGGGCGCAGTACGCAGGGCCGTGCTGACGGTCCGGCCGCCGGGGTCAGTCCCGCCGGGCGGCCAGCCGCAGGCCGCCTTCCTCCCGGCCTGGCGCGGTGGCCCGCATGGCCGGCACGGTCTCGGCGGTGACCAGGCCGCCGCCGGCCGTGAGCTCGTCGATGACGGTGAACGCGGTGGCCGCCCGCTGCGGGCTGTCGATCACGATGGTGACGGCCGGGACCCGGCGGGCGGCGCTGAGCAGCCGGTCGCCGTGCGGCCGGTGATCGCCGTGGAATCCCCAGACGCCGCGCAGCGTGGTCACGCCGCTGATCCCGGCCGCGCGCAGCCGCCGGGTGATCGCCCGGTGCACGGTCTGGCCCTGGTAGCTGGCCGCCTCGGAGGTGAAGATAGTCAGCTTCTGCCACAGCGCCATGCCGCGTGCATCGGTGCCGGGCAGGGCATCGGGCCGGGCGAGCAGCTGCCCGTCGCGCTTGCAGACCGTCACCCGCTCCAGGGTCATCACCGGGCGGTCCAGCACCCCGCCCAGTTCCGGGATGACCTGCGCGATCCGCTCCCCGGAGCCGACAGCGATCACCATCATCGGGACGGCGGCGTTGCTGCCGAAGAACCGGGCCCGCTCGCGCTGGCCGCGGATGGTGCCATCCACGCCCAGCAGCGCGGTGGCCCCGGCGATCCCGCGGCGGTAGAGCAGGTCGCAGACGGCAACGAACGCGGGCACCCGCCAGGCCCGCTCGTAGCGGCCGAGGTACACCGTCAGCTTGGCTGTGTCCCGCAGGTCACCGGGCAGCTGGCCGCCTGGCGCGGTGCCGTCCATCAGCATCGCGCGCTCCAGGGTGACCAGGCCGGGCTTGTTCAGCTGCGCCGTCTGGTCCAGGACGGCCTCGATCCGGGGCCGGGTGTCGACGGCGACGGCGACCAGCGGCAGGTCCTCGGACAGGGTCAGCGACCTGTCGGTGCGCAGGTGCTGGCGCAGGCCGAAACCCTCGGCGCCGCGCAGCAGGATGCTGGCTGCCAGCTCGCTGCGGCCATACAGATCCAGCAGGGCGTCGGCGGTGTAGCGGCCGCCGACCCGGTGCCGCTCCCCGAAGTAGCTGGTCAGCTTCAGGCAGTCGGTGGTCATAGCGCAGCTCCGATCGCCTTGCCCAGCGCTGCCGCAGCCACCCCCAGCACGAGGCTGACGACGATGTTGGCGACTGCCCGGCGGCGCTCACGCTCCTCGGCGAGCCGCTCGGTCTCGAACATCCAGGTGGAGAACGTCGTGTAGGACCCCACCGCCGCGGTCCCGCCCAGCAGCGCGGTGCCCGGGCTGAGCGCCAGCCCCGACAGGAAGCCCAGGATGACAGCGCCGGACAGGTTGATGACCAGCGTACCCAGCGGGAACCGGACGGCCGACCGGGCCGACACCGCGCCGTCGACCAGGAACCTCAGCACCGACCCGGCTCCGCCGATCAGCACCACGCACGGCCAGATCAGCAGGTCCATGGCCGCCTCGCCGGCGACCGCCGGCCCGCCGGGGTCATGCCCGCATCCGCACGCGCCGGGCCATCGCGGTGGCCAGCCGCACCGCCGCGTAGCCCGCGGCCAGGCTGGCGGCCGCGTACCCGGCGGCCAGCGCCCACGCGTGGGCGTCGATCATGTTCACGATCTCCACTTGCATGGTCGAGAACGTGGACAGGCCCCCGCACAGCCCGGTGCCCAGCAGCGGGCGCCGCCAGCCGGACAAGGGCAGCCGTTCCTGCAGGCGGGTGACGAAGTAGCCCAGCAGGAATGCCGCCACGATGTTGACCGAGAAGGTCGGCCACGGCCAGGCGGTGGCGGCGTGCGGGAAGCCCTCGGCGAGCGCGGCGCGGGCCAGGGTCCCGAGCGCGCCGCCGGCGAAGATCGCGGCGATCTCGCGCCGGTCTGCGCGCAGCAGCAGGAGGCGGCGACGGCGCGGTGGACCACCGGGCCCGGCCGCGTAGGTGCCGGCCGTCCGGCCGACCGCCGGCGCGGCGGGCGGAAAGTGATCGCGCAACGCCAGATAACTCCCTTCCGTCGCAGGATCTGCGGAGAGGCCATCATCCGCGGGCTGCGGCGGTTCGGGAGGCTGCGGCCTCCGCGCCAGGGCATCATCTGGCCAGGTCAGAATACCGGCCCGGCCAGGATGATGATCACGCAGGCGGGCGGCTGCCCGGCCAGGCACGCACGGCGCCCGGCGGTCAGCAGGTCAGGCGGCGTGCTTGAGCACCAGGTCGCCAACGCGCGGCAGCGCGGCCTCGACGTGCTTGGCGGCATGACTGCGGACGGTGCCGTAGGCCTTCACGACCACGGCCCGGCCGGAGGTGGCCGCCTTCGCGTCGGTGATGGCCAGCAGCGCCTGCGCGACCTCCTCGCCGCGCTTGGCCAGGTAGTCGCCGAACTGCGAGCCACCGGAGGTGGTGAACTCCGCCCAGTAGGGCTGGAGCGCTTCAGCAAGGTCGGGCAGCAGCAGGCCCACGACGTGCCGGACGTGCCCGGGCAGGAAGGTGATCACGGTCTTGTGAGCGACCTTGATGGCGGTCCCGGAGATCCCGGACATGTCACTGATCTCCTGCTCGATCAGCTCGCAGCAGTCGGTGATCACCTGTGGCCGGGTCTCGGGCCCGAGCAGCATGTCCTGAAGCGTCGCTGCCATAGCTATGTTCGTCTCCTTGCCGCCTGGGGCGCTGATCGTCGGGATCCGGCGCGGGGATGCACGTGCGTGAGCCTGGCGCAGGGCAGGGCCGCGTGGCCGGCTCTGCTCACGGCAGGGCCCGGATAGGTTACCGGTCCTGGTCCGCTTTCTACGGGTTATAGGAGATTCGATCGGTAACAGTCCGGCCCGCAGCCGGCCAGCCGTCACCAGCAGCCAGGCCGGTGCCGGGCGCCGGATCAGCCGCGCCCGGCCCCGGCCCGGCCGCGCCCGGCCCCGGCCCGAACTCCATCGGCGAAGCAACTCAGGAGCGTGCCGCAGGCCGGGACCGGGCCGACGGGCCCGGCGCGGGCTCGCCGAGCGCGTTGCGCCGCGCCGGCATGCGGAGCGTGACCATCCGGCGCCAGCCCCGGGCTCGCTCGTAGGCGTACACGGCATCGATGCCGGCGGCCAGCGTGCCGGACTTGAGCCGGGACCAGCCCAGGATGCGGCCCATGCGGGCCATGACCGCCTTGCTGACCTCCCGGTAGATGCTGATCTCCGCCATCGCGGTCGTCCGCAGCGTGCCCTGGATGTAGTCGGCGTAGCCGGCGTCGGCCAGGCTGAGCAGTTCCTCGTGGCAGTAGGCGAGGTGGTTGTCCTCGTCGTTGGAGATCACCCGCACCGCGCGCGCGACGTCCTGGTGGCCGCTGGTGGACTTGCGCAGCAGCTGCATCTGCTCAGCGGCGCGCTGCTCGGTGACCCGGCTGTGGGCCAGGTAGGTGACGATGTCCTGCTCGGTGAGCTGCTGGTCCCGGCCCAGCTGGCTGTGCGCCAGGCCGACCCCGTTCTCCTCCAGGAGCATGGTGTAGTTGGTGTCGTCCGGCACGGGCACTGGCTCCAGGCCGCGCTTGCGCAGCAGCGCGTTGAAGATGCGCCCGTGCTTATCCTCGTCGGCGCCGTGCCGGGCGATCTTTGGCGCCAGTTCCTGATAGGCATCGGGCACGAGTGCCGCAATACGCCCGTTTTCCCAGCCGCCCTGCGCCTCGCCGCTGGCGGCTATTGAGCAGAAGAGCCGGAAAGCATCGTCGTTTTCGAATATCTCATCGAAGATTGCGCTGGCAGACAGCATGCTGAGCACCCACCCCCCGCTGGTGACTCCCCCTGGTCCCGCGTGCCACCGACAAACTCTGGACCAACAGTAACCCGGCGTAGTCGCTCCGCCGGCGGCGGGAGCGCCGGGTCTGCCGGCACCCCGCCGGGGGCAGGCCAGCACAGCGAGCCGGCGGCGGGCCGGCGCCGCCTGGACTGACGAGCCTGCGAGCAGGGAAGGCGGCGCCTCACAGGCACGACGCCGGGGAGCGGGCCAGTACTGCGCTGGCGGCGTCAGCGGAGCGGGATCACCAGGATCTTGTCATCGCCTGGCCGCGGCGCCCCGCGTCCGTCCTTGTTGCTGGTGGCGCACCACAGTGAGCCGTCGGGAGCCTGAACGATGGCGCGCAGCCGCCCGAACTCGCTCGTGAGGTGCGCGATCGGGGTCCTCGTCGTGCCGTCGTCGGCGAGCGGCACCTGCCAGAGGCGTTCCCCGCGCAGGGCCGCCACCCACAGGCTGCCGGATGCGATCGCCGCCCCGGACGGGGACGCCTGGTCCGGCGTCCAGGTGACCTCGGGGTCGATAAACGGGGGCTCGCCGCCGGTGCCCTCGACCTCGGGCCAGCCGTAGTTCTGGCCCCGCTCGATCCGGTTGACCTCGTCGAAGGAGTCCTGGCCGAGTTCGGCGGCGTACATCCGGTCCTCGTTATCCCAGGCCAGGCCCTGGACGTTGCGGTGCCCGTAGGTCCAGACCAGCGTGCCGAACGGGTTACCGGGAGCGGGCTGGCCGTCCGGGGTCATCCGCACGATCTTGCCGCCGAGGGAGTCCCGGTCCTGAGCCAGGCCCGGCTCGCCGTGCTCGCCGGTCCCGGCCCACAGCATGCCGTCCGGGCCGAAGGCGAGCCGGCCGCCGTTGTGGATGGCGGCATGCGGGATGCCGGTGACCAGGTTGTCCAGCGGGCCGATCCGGCCATCGGCATACCGGAATCTTGCGATCCGGTTGTCTCCGGCGGTGCTGAAGTACACGTAGACCAGCCGGTCCTGGCGGAACGACGGCGATACCGCCACCCCCATCAGGCCGCCCTCGCCGCCCGGCACCACGCCGGGCACGGTGCCGGCGACGACAACCCGGCCGTGCGGGGTCACCCGGAGCAGGCGGGCGGTATCTCGCTCGGTCACGAGGGCGTCGCCGTCCGGCAGGAACGCGATGGCCCAGGGCACCGACAGGTCCCTGGCCAGCACGCGCGGCTCGCCAGGCTGGACCGCGGGCCGGCTGGCCGCGCCGGACGGCGTGCTGGTGCCAGGCTCCTGGCCGCTGCCGCTGCCGCTGCCGCTGCCGCTGCCGCTGCCGGTGCCGGTGGCGCAGCCGGCGGCCAGCGCCGCGGCGCACACCGCGATGGCGGCCAGACGCCGCCCGCGCCAGTGCCGCCCGCGCCAGTGCCGGCCGCTCCCGCGCGCGCCGGGGTGCCCTCTGCTGCCTCGCCTCCAGCTCCTCAGCGGCCGGACTCCTCCCCGTGGCTCCGCTCGCGCGCCCGAGCTTCCTGGCTAGCCAGGGGAGGCGGATCTGAGGTGTGCGGCCGGTGCAGACGGCATGGCGCCCGCTCCCCGGCCCGGCCGGTCAGCCGGCCGCGAGGTCGCGGGACGGGTCAGCGCACCGGGGCGGCATCAGCCAGCCGGGCGGCTGGCGAAGATGCCCGACCGGCGGATAACCTGCCAGCGCTGCCGGGTGCCCAGCAGCGCGGTGATCAGCGAGTGAATCGTGACCAGGTACATCAGCTGCCGGTAGACGACCTGCTGCAGCGGCAGCACCCACAGCGACCGCAGCCGCTCGCCGTCCAGGCGCAGCGCGTACGCGCCGGCCAGCGCCTGCAGCGCGACGAAGGTCAGCCAGAACAAGATCACCTTCACCGGGCTGAGGAACGCCAGCCCGTAGATGGAGAACACGTCGACGACCGGCGCGATCAGCGGCAGCAGGACGTGAAAGAACGCCAGGTAGGTGAGGCAGTACCGGCCGAACCGGCCCGACTGGCCGTGCTCGATGACCGACCGCCGGTGCTTCCACATCGCCTGCATCGTGCCGTAGGACCACCGGTACCGCTGCCGCCAGAACTGCCGCAGCGTGGACGGTGCCTCGGTCCAGGCGATCGCGTCCGGGACGTACACCACGCGCCACGGGGACCGGCACAGCGCCATGGTCAGGTCGGTGTCCTCGGCCAGCGTGTCAGTGCTGATGCCGCCGACCGCGGCCAGCGCCGCCCGGCGGAACGCGCCGATCGCGCCCGGCACCGTGGGCATGGTGCCCAGCATGTCGAACAGCCGCCGGTCCAGGTTGAAGCCCATCACGTACTCAAGGTGCTGCCAGCCGCCGAGCAGGCCGCGGCGGTTGCCGACCTTGGTGTTGCCGCTGACCGCCCCGACGCGCGGGTCGGCCAGCGGCGCGATCAGAGTGCCGATGGTGTCGGGCTGGAAGATGGTATCGCCGTCCACGAGGATGAGGACCTCGCTGCGCGCCACCGCGATGCCGTGCATGAGCGCGCCGGGCTTGCCGGCGTTGGCCTGGCGGATGACCCGGACGTACCCGATGCCCAGGGCTTCGGCGATGGCGGCGGTGTCGTCGGCCGAGCCGTCATCCACGACGATGATCTCCAGCCGGCCCCGGTAGGTGCTGGCCACCATGGACCGCACGGTGGCCGCGATCCCCGCCGCCTCGTTATAGGCAGGAATCACCACCGACACATCCGGCACGAACGGCCGGCCGGGGCGCGGCCGCTGTGCCGTGCGGCGGCGGTCCCGGCGCGCGTGCGCCCGGGCGAACCCGACGAGCAGGGTCAGCCGGATGAAGGAGAGCACGCTGGCCGCGATGAGCAGGATCGCCAGCACGGCGACCATGTGGTCGGCGGCCTGCTGGGTCAGCACCAGCGCGGTGCCGGCCAGTCGCTGGGAGGAGGTGGCCGGCACGTCCCCGGCCGGCAGCCCCAGGCCCTGGCTGACGGTGGTGAACCGGTAACCCCTGGCGCGCAGCCGGGTGATGATGGCGGGCAGCGCGGCGACGGTCTGGCTGCGGTTCCCGCCGCCGTCGTGGAACATGACGATCGCGCCCCGGCCGTGGTGCGGCATCGCGGCCGCGACGATGCGCCGGACGCCGGGCCTGGCCCAGTCCTTCGTGTCGAGGTTAGTGAAGACGACCAGGTAGCCGTCGTGGCCGGCTCGCCGCGCCGCCCGCCAGTCAGCCTCGGTCATCGCGTCCGGCTCGGAGGAGTACGGCATCCGCAGCAGCCGGGTGCGGACGCCCGCCGCGCCGGCCAGCGCGTTCTGGGCGAGAGTCAGCTCGAAGTTCTCCCGCCAGCCGGCGGTGGCCAGGCTGGCGTGGGTGTAGGTGTGCGAGCCAACCTCGCTGCCGTCTCGCACTTCGTCGCGCACCAGGCCCGGGTAGCTGGCCACGTGCGCGCCGACGAGGAAGAACGTCGCCGGCACCCGGTACCGGTGCAGGACGGCCAGGATCCGCGGCGTCCAGGTCGGATCAGGGCCGTCGTCGAAAGTCAGGGCCACGGTCCGGCGCGGCATGGAGTAGCTGTGCTCGCGCGACCCGGTGGCCTGGATGACCGGGCCGCCGCCGGTCACCCTGGCGGGCGCGGCTGCGGCCGGCGGCCCGGCGGACGGCTCATCGGCGCTGTTCTCGCCCAGCACGCCGCGCGTATAGCCCTCGATGAGCAGGCCCACCGCGAAGACGAGCATGACCATGGTGACCAGTACCCAGTGCCCGCGCGGCGCCCGGGACCGCTGGTGGCCAGACCACGACTGGCTCGGCGGCGCGCCGCCGGCCGCCCGGTTATGGTCGGCTGCCGCCCGGCGCCCGGCCGCCGCCGGCCGCCCGGCCGCTGGAGGACGCCCGGCTGGCGGCCGGCGCCCGGCCGCCGGGGGAGGAGCGGATCTCAGCGGCGGCTCAGGGCGCATGCCCGCTCTTGTGCGGGTTAGGGGTCTTGGTCTGGCCCGGCGGGGTGCGCCCGGCCGGGTTCGTCGGCCCGGGCGTCGCCGACGCGGTGGGGCTGGTCGGTGCCGTGCCGCCCGTCCCGGAGGCTGTGGGAGCGGGCGCAGAGGGGGAGCTGCGCAGGCCAGGCTGCGCGGCCCCGGGCGACTGGCTGCCTGCGTGCCGGGCGTTATGGCCGCCGCCCGGCTGGCCCGATACGGCAGCGGCCGGCCTCTTCGGCGCCACCCACTGAGTGAGCGGGGCCTGCGGGCCACCCGCCATCGCCACCACGACGGCAACCAGGCAGATGGCCAGAGCCGCGATCACGCTGAGTCCGGCCCGGCGCAGGAGCCGCCGCCGCCTGCCCGACGGATCAGCAAAAACCGGCGCAGAATCCACGCGGGGAGTGTAGCGGTGGCCAGCTGTCCAGGCTTGCAGATCCCCGAGGATCAGCTGGAAAGGCCAGGTCGGATGTCCCGCTTCGTGCGCCGGCGCCCGGAGCTGGCGGCGAGCACGACCGCCGTGGCCGCGCAGGCCGCCGCGTTGACGGCCAGCGCCGTGCTGACTCCGCGCAGAACGTTGCCGGCCGTCGCCGCGCCCAGCGCGTGAATCCGCGCGGTGGCTATCGCGGACATGACCGGGATGCCCATCGTGATCCCGACCTGCTGGCTCATCGTGGTGAGTCCGGTGGCCAGGCCCTGCTCGGCGTCGGGCAGCCCGGAGGTCGCGGTGACCATGAACCCGACGATGGCCACGAGGTTCGCCACGCCGCCCGCGAAGGTTGCCGCCAGAAATACGATGACCCAGCCGGGCTGCGGGCCGAGGAAGACTAGCGGCACGGTCGCCGCGGCCTGGACGCTGAAGCCGAGCACGATGGCTGCCCGGCTGCCGACGGCGCTGATCAGCCGGGGGCCGAGCAGGCCGCCGAGCACCGTCCCGGCGCCGAGCACGGCGAAGGACAGGCCGGCCTGCAGCGGCGAGTAGCCGCGGACCTTCTGCAGGTAGAGCGTCAGCAGGAAGACCACCGAGGTCTCGGTGGCGAAGGCGAGCAGCCCGGCGGCGTTGCCCCACGCGACCGTCCGCCGCCGTAGCACCGGCAGCGGCACCAGCGGCTGGGCCGCGGCCCGCTCCACGACCCAGAACCCTGCCAGCGCCGCCCCGCCGGCCAGCAGCGCGCCATAGCACAGCGGGCTGGCCCAGGACCGCTGCCCGGCCTGCGTCAGGCCGAACACCACCGCCAGCAGCCCGAGCGTGACCAGCACCGCACCGGGCAGGTCCAGCCGGGGCCGGCGAGCAGGCCGGCTCTCGGTCAGCACGAGCGGGCCGGCGGTCAGGACCGCGGCCGCGACCGCCACGTTGATGAAGAACGCCCACCGCCAGCTGAGCAGGTCGGTGAGGACGCCGCCGAGAACGGCCCCGGTCGTGAACCCCGCGGCCATCAGCGCCCCGTTCAGCCCGAGCGCCCGGTCGCGCACCGGCCCCTCCGGGAACGACGTCGTCAGCAGCGACAGCGCTGCCGGCGTGACCGCCGCGGTGGCCAGGCCCTGCGCGACCCTGGCCGCGATCAGCAGCCATGGTGCCGCGGCCAGCCCGCCGGTCAGCGAGGCGATGCCGAGCACGGCGATGCCGCCCAGGAACACGCGGCGGCGGCCGGCCAGGTCGGCCAGCCGCCCGAAGAACAAGGTGAAGCCGGCGGCACACAGCGCGAATGCCGTGACGATCCACTGCAGGCTGTCCAGCGAGAACCCGGTGTCCGCGCCGATTCTCGGCAGGGCGACGTTGAGGATGGAGAAGTCGACGGCGAGGGTAAAGCTGGCGGTGAGCAGCACTGCCAGGGTCAGCCGCGGCCGGCCGCCTGTCCCGGCCGGGCGAGCCAGCCCGGCGGCCCGGTCCTGCTGGTGGGTGGTGGTCATCTGAGTCCTTCCTCGTCCGGCCGGGCGGCGAGCCCGTCCTGCCCTGACGAGCGTGCGGCCGGCGGCGGCCGGCCGCCACGCCCCGCTCAGCCGGCTCAGCCGGGGCCTAGTACCGGGCTGGCGGGTACTGCGCTCCCTGGCACCGGCAGGGACAGGCAGCCCGCCGCGGGCCGGGGCATACTGGCGGGCATGAGCTCGGTGCACGCGTCCGGGACCGGCAGCCTGGGCGAGTTCCTGCGCAGTCGGCGTGCCCGGCTCAGCCCGGCCGAGGCCGGGATCGCCTCCTACGGCGCCCGCCGGGTGCCGGGGCTGCGCCGCGAGGAGCTGGCCCAGCTGGCCGGGGTCAGCACGACTTACTACACGCGCCTGGAGCAGGGGCTCAGCCGCAACGCCTCAGCTGAGGTGATCGAGGCGATCGCCGCGGCGCTGCGGCTCGGTGCCGACGAGCGCGCCCACCTGCGTGACCTTGCCCGCCCGGCCCGGCCGCGGCGGCGCCGCCCGGCCTCGCCTGCCGCTGCGCGGCCGGGCACCGTCCGGCTGATCACCGCCATGACCGACGTGCCAGCGCTGGTCATGGACCGGCGCAGCGACGTGCTGGCCTGGAACCGGCTCGGCCACGCGCTGCTGGCCGGTCATCTGGAGGCGGGCGCCCCGGACCGGGCCGCCGCCCGGCCCAACCTGACCCGGATGCTCTTTCTTGACCCCCGGACCCGCGAGCTGTACCCGCGGTGGGCGGAGGAGGCCGCGCGTGCCGTCGCGTCCCTGCGCATGGTGGCCGGCCGCTACCGGGGCGACCGTCAGCTCAGCGAGCTGGTCGGCGAGCTGACCGTCAGCAGCGATGAGTTCGCCCGGCTATGGGCCCGGCACCCGGTGCTCAACTGCTTCGCCGGCGTCAAGCAGTTCCGGCATCCGGTGGTCGGCGACTTCGAGCTGGACTTCGAGGTGCTGCACCTGCCCGATGACTCGGGCCAGCGGATCCTGACCTACACCGCCATCCCCGGCACGGCCTCGGAAGGCGCCTTGCTCCTGCTGGCTAGCAGAGCGGCAGGCAGTCCGGGTCGCCGGGAGCCGGCCCGCGATCCCCGGCGGTCCTGACCTCCGGCACCTGGTCCAGGATGTCCAGGATCCGCCTGGCGCGGGCCTGCCCCAGCAGATGCCCGGTTTCCCGGTGCACCGCCACGGCCGCCCTGGCGTAGTCGCGTGCCTCGGCCGGCTGGCCCGCCTCCAGCGCGATGGCCGCCAGCGCCGTCAGCGCGCGGCCCTCGAGCATCCGCAGCCCGGTCTGCCGGGTGATCAGCAGGGCCCGCTCGGCAGCCGCGCGTGCCTCGCCCGGCCGGCCCAGGTCGGAGTGCGTCAGGGCCAGGCCGGTCAGCGCGGCCGCCTCGCCCTGCCGGTAGCCCGCCTCGCTGGCGGACTGCAGCGCTTCGGTGTGGTGCCGCAGCCCGGTCGCCGGGTCGCCGAGGTGACGGGCCAGCGTCCCCAGCGTGTTGCTGGCATCGACCTCGATCCGGCGGTCACCCGACTCGCGGGCCAGCGCCAGGCTGGCCGCGGCCCGCTGGCGGGCGAGCTGCGGCTGGCCCGCGTCCAGGTGCAGCTCGGCGAGGTTGTTGAGGTCGTCGGCTTCGCCTTCCCGGCTGCCGGTCTCGCGATGCAGGTCCAGGGCCTGCTCCAGGTGCCGCCGGGCTTCCTCCAGCCGGCCGGAGACGACGAAGGCACAGCCGATGCTGTTGAGCATGTTGCCCTCGGCGTGCCGGGCGCCGATCTCCCGGTAGAGGGCCAGGGCCCGGGCCAGGCAGTCGACCGCCTCGGCCGGGCGGCCCAGTTCCAGCAGCACGTTGCCGAGGTTGCCCAGGCTGGTCGCCTCGCCGCCGCGGCCGCCGGTCTGCCGGTAAATGTCGCGGGCCTGGCGGTGATGCTCGGCGGCCTCGGTCAGCCGGCCCTGGTCACGGTAGACGTTGGCCAGGCTGCCCAGCGCCGCCGCGGCGCCCTGCGGCCAGCCGGCCGCCCCGGCCAGGTCCCTGGCCTGGATCAGGTGCGAAGCAGCGGCCGGGTACCGGGTCAGCCACCGCTGGGCCTGGGCCAGCGACAGGTGGGCCGCGGCCATAGCCTGGTGCTCCGGCTGCGGCCCGGCGGCCGCCGCGGCCAGCCCGGCCTCGGCGACGGCCAGCCAGTCGGTGGCGTAGCGGCGCATCCAGAAGTAGCCGCGCATCGCATCGGCGATCAGCCAGGCCGGCTCGCGCGGGCCGTGCTCGCCGGCCCAGGTGACGATGGCCACCAGGTTGGGCCGCTCCGCCTCCAGCCAGGCCAGGGCGCCGGCGTGCGTGGCGAGCCCCAGCACGGTCGCCGGAGCGCCGGCGCCGGCGGCCGGGGCGCCGTATTTCGCTGGCAGCGGCAGCCGCTGCATGTGGGGGTGCAGGACCCGCGCGGCGGCATCGGCTGCCCGCAGGTAGAACTCGCACAGCCGCGCTGCGGCCGCCTCACGGTCAGCGGCGCTGGCTTCCCGCGCCGCGCGCTCCCCGGCATACAGGCGCAGCAGGTCGTGCACGGCGAACCGGCCGGCGGCTGGCTCATCCACCAGGTGCGCGCTGGTCAGGTCGGCCAGCACCGCACGCGCCTGCGCGACGTCCAGGCCGGCCAGCGCGGCCGCGGCATGCACGCTGAGGTCGGCGCCCGGATGCAGGCCCACGAGCTGGAACAGCTGCCGCGAGCCCGGGCTGAGCGTGGCGTACGACAGGTCGAACGCCGCCCGGACCGCGGACTGCTCATCACCGGCCACCGACAGCACGGCCAGCCGGTTGCCCTCGCGCAGCTCCGCGACCAGGCTGGCCACCGGCTGATCCGGGTGCCGGGTCAGGTGCGCGGCGGCAATGCGCAGGGCCAGCGGCAGGCGGGCGCACAGCGCCGCCACCTCGGCCACGGCTACCGGATCGGCGCCGGTCCGCGGGGCGCCGAGCAGGCCGGCCAGCAGCGCCAGCGCCTCATCGGTGCGCAGCACCGGCAGGATCAGCGACTGCGCCCCCTCGCGGACGGTCAGCCCGTCCAGCCGGTCCCGGCTGGTGATCACGGTCATGCAGCCGGGACCGCCTGGCAGCAGCGGGCGCACCTGATCCGGGCCGCGGGCGTTGTCCAGCACGACCAGGACCCGCCGGTCGGCCAGCAGGCTGCGGTACAGCGCCGAGGCTTCATCGGCCTCCAGCGGGATCCGCTCGGCGGACACGCCGAGGGCACGCAGGAACCCGGCCAGCGCCCGCTCCGGCGGCATCGGCGAGCCGGGCGCGTACCCGGCCAGGTTGACGTAGAGCTGCCCGTCTCCGAACGTCTCCCGGTGCTGATGCGCCCAGTGCACGGCCAGCGCCGTCTTGCCCACGCCCGCGGTCCCGGCGATCACCACGATGGGACCGGCCGGCGGCCGCGCGGCCAGCTGCCGGTCCAGGCCGGCCAGCGCCTCGGCCCGTCCGGCGAACCCGGCCGCCGCGGGCGGCAGCTGGGCAGGTACCGGGCCGGCCGCGCCGCCGCCCGGCCCGGTACCGCCCGGCCCGGTATCACCCGGCCCCGAACCGCCGGCCGGTGCGCCGGCCGGCCGGGCCCCGGCCTGCCGCGCGGGCTGCGGGGTGAGGGCGCCGGGGTCGTTGCGCAGGATCGCCAGCTCGAGCTGCTGCAGTGCCGGGCCCGCGTCCAGTCCCAGCTCGTCCGCCAGCTGCTCGCGGTAGCGCCGGTAGCCGGCCAGCGCCTCGGCCGCCCGCCCGTCCCGGTACCGCGCGAGCATCAGCTGGCCGGCCAGCCGCTCCCGGAGCGGGTAGGCGGCCACCAGGCCAGGCAGCTCGTCCAGCAGCTCGTGGTGGCGGCCCAGGCGCAGCTGGGCATCGAGCCGGTCCTCCACTGCGCCCAGCCGCGTTTCCTCCAGCCCGGCACACAGCCGCTGCTGGGCCTGCGGGGTCGCGACGCCGCTCAGCGCGGGGCCCGACCACAGCGCCAGGGCTTCCGCCAGCAGGGTGGCGCGCGCCTCGTCGTCCCCGGCGGCGCGCGCCCGGGCCAGCAGCGCGCGGAACCGGTGCACGTCAATGCTCATCGGGTCGGCGGCGAGCGCGTACCCCGAGCCGTGCAGCCGGATGCCGGCGCCGGTCACGCCGCGCAGGGCCGCCCGCAGTGCGGACACGCAGACCCGGATGGCGTGCGTGGCGGTGCGCGGGGGGTCATCGGGCCAGGCCAGGTCCACGAGCCGGGCCAGCTCGACCGGGCGGCCCGCCTCGAGGGCGAGGACAGCGAGCACCAGTCGCTGCTTGCGCGGTCCCAGCTCGATCTTCCGGTCGCCGTCCCAGGCTTCCACCGGCCCCAGCAGCCGCAGCGTCAGCCCCATCTGCCGATCCTAAAAGCCATAACGCGGACTATGAACAGATTCTGATCGGCCCGCGCCAGCATGAACTGCCAGCAACCCGGGCCGGGCGCCTTTCCGGCCGGCCCATTTCCCTGTCCGTCACCAGAACGCCCGGAGGAAGAGCAGTCTCATGATGAGCAGACCACCGGCCGCCGGGCCGGCAGCCGTGCCGCGGGGCGCGAGACTGGCCGGCACCGGGCTGCCGGGCACGCAGCTGGCCAGCCCGAAACTGGCCGGCGCGGGACTGGGGAGCACGGGCCTGTCGGGCACGCTGACGGGCAGGGTGCTGTCAGGCGCGGCGCTGGCCGCCATGGTGCTGGCCGGCGCGGTGCTGCTGGCGGGCTGCGGCGGGGCAGCCGCGCCACCAGCCCCGGCCTCGGCGGCCGCGCCGCGGCCGACAGCCGCCGGGGGGCTGTCGGCCGCGCCGTCGGCGGCCCCGGCTGTCTCGGCATCCGGCACGCCGCGGCCGGTCGCCTGCACCAGCGTGACCAGCCAGGGCAGCTTCGCCTCGGCCAGCGACACGTCCGCTGTCACCCTGAAGCAGATCAGCCACGCCGTCGGGTTCACGGTGTCGCTGTCGATGCCCGACACCCAGTCGGCCCTGGCCTTCAACGGCTACGAGGGCTGCCGGTACTCCTTCGACACCCCGGCTGGCGGCGCGCAGGAAGACCTGGCCCTCGTGGTCGGCACCAACCCGCTGGACGCCAAGTCGGCGGCCGCCGAGTTCGCGGCCACCAGGGCCGCCCGCGAGCCGCTGAGCGAGCGGATGAGCAGCTGCAGCGGGTGCGGCTACTCCTTCACGCCGCTGCCCGGTCTCGGCGCAGCCGCCGTCACGGGATTCCAGAACGGAACGGACGAGGTAGTGGCGGCCTACAGCGGGCGCGTGTACGTGGAGATCGGCCCCGGCGACCTCAAGCAGGCGCGCATGGTCCGGCTGGCCCGGCTGATCCTCAGCAAGGTCCGGTGAGCGCGCCGGTGCCCGCCAGCAAGAGCCGCGTTCGGGCGGCTGCGAAAGGAGATTCGATGACTGGCAGGACCAGGGCCGCAGCACTGGCCCCGCTGATCCTGGCCGGGCTGCTCGCTGTCACCGGCTGCGGCGGCTCGAGCACTGCCGGCGGCACCGCGGGCGGATCTGGCAGCGGAGCCGGCGGCGGCCAGGCCGCGGGCGGCGCGAGCGCCGGCACGGCGGCCGGGAGCGGATCCGGGCCGGCGGCTGGCCTCGGGCCGGCCTCGTGCACCGGCGGCCTGAACGGCTCCGAGGCCGGCGTCATCCTGATCGTGTGCAACGGCCCGGCGCGGCTGCACGTGACGGCCGGGCCGGTGACCAAGGAGTTCACCGGCGGCGAGTGCAAGCAGGCCGGCGACGTGTGGAGTGCCACCGACGGCGTGATCACCGAGTACGGCACCTACCAGGGCCCGCCGGTGGATTCCGTGTCGGTCAACAAGAACAGCTCCGGCGGCGGCACCATCCAGCTGAGCCTCGGCGGCAAGGTGTACTTCGTCGACGGCGGCTCATTCTCGCTGTCCGACGGGGGCAGGGCCGCGCATCTGCACGGCAGGACGACCGCGCTGTCCGACGTGCCGCACACCCCGGTCACCGTCGACGTGTCCTGCTGACCGGCGGCGCCGCCCGCTACCGGCCGGTCAGGAACTGGCGCACCACCGCCAGCGCGGGGTTGCCCGCGGCGCGGCTTTGCACCGAGTGGCCCGCCGCCGGGAAGACGACCAGCCGGCTGCCGGGAGCGAGCGCGGCCTGCGCGCGGGCCCCCGGCAGCGGCGTGGACAGGTCACGGCCGCCCGCCAGCAGCAGGACCGGAACGCGCGGCAGCGGCGACCGTGGTGCAGCCGCCGGCGGAGTGGCCGGCATTGGAGGCCAGGACAGGCAGGTGCGCACGAGGCCGTTGCCCGCCGCGGTAGCCCGGTCGAACGGCCAGACCTGGGCCGGCGTCAGCCTGGCCGCGGCCCGCGCCAGCGCGGCCCGGCGGCTGGCCAGCGGCATATCCGGCCCGCCCCAGGGCATCCGCAGGTCGGCGCACAGCGTGCTGGCGTGCAGACCCTGACTCAGGGCCGTGGCGGGGGCGGCATCGGCCGCGCGCACCCGGGCCATCAGCGCCCGCAGCGCGGCCGGATCGCCGGCCGCCGCCGCGTGCAGGGCAGCCGGGACGCCGGGGAACGACGGCGCTCCCACGCTCATCGTCACCAGGGTGTCGAACAAGGCGGGGCCGTCGTGGTAGCGCCGCACCACCGCGGCCAGGTCGCGGGCCGGATCGGTGCTGCAGCCCTGTGCCGCGCACACCGCGCGCAGCACCGTCGCCGTCCGGCGCAGCCCGGTCAGCTGCAGGGGATCCGCATTCCAGGCGGGCACCACCGAGTCCAGGATCAGCCGGCTCACCTGCCGCGGGTGGGCGAGCGCGAACTGAGCGGCCACGTAGCTGCCGTAAGAGACGCCGTCCAGGGCCAGCCGGCGGACCCCCAGCGCGCGGCGCAGGGCCTCCAGGTCGGCGACCGTGTCCGCGGTAGCGAAGAACCGCCGGTCCGGCCCGATGGCCGCGGCGCACGAGCGGACCGCTCCGGGCGCCGGGACGGTCAGGTCCGAGGCGCCCATCTCGCGCTGCAGCGCCGGGCAGGCCAGCGCTCCGGCTCCGGTGCCGCGCTGGTCAAGCAGCACCAGCCGGTAGCCGCGCACGGCGGGCCCGAGCCGGGCGGTCAGCCGGGCGGCGAACGGAACCCCCGGCTGGCCAGGCCCGCCGGTGAGCAGCACCAGCACGCCGCGCGGCGCCGGTGCCCGCGACATCGCGACCCGCAGTGACAGGCGCCCCGGAACCGAGCCGGACGGGTCCAGCGCCACACTCAGGGTGCCGCAGCTAAAGCCCGGAAGACCCGGGCAGGGCACAGGCGCCAGCGCCCGCAGGCCCGCCGGGCCGGGCGCCGGCCCGCGCTGCCCGGCTCCGCCCGAGCAGCCCGCGGTGGCGCTGGCCGCGGCCAGCGCCACGCCGAGTATGCCGCGGGCCAGGTACCGGAAGCGGCCATCCAGACTGCGCATGGTCCCAGCATGAGCCAGGCCACCGCCTCCGGCGATCACGACCGGGAATCGGTTATTTCCAGGCGAAGACCGGCTGCTCGTAGTGCGCGACCCGGATCATGTTCGCGTGCAGCGCCACCTGGCAGAACTGGTAGACGATCGCCGCCGTCGGGGCGTGCAGGTACCGGCCCAGCAACGGCAGCTGGATCACCGGTGCGTCGGACTCGGGGATGGCCACCAGCCGGGGGGCGACGTCCAGGTCCGGCAGCGGTATCACGTGAATCGCGGCCACCTCGGTCTCCGGCCCGGCCAGGTCCGCGCCGACCGGGCCGCCCCAGACCACGACCGGTGTCATCAGGTAGCCCGAGCGCGTCACGTAGTCATCGAGCAGCCCGAGCACTGCGTCCGGCGGGACGTCCAGGCCGGTCTCCTCGCGCAGCTCGCGCCGGGCGGCGTCCGGTGCTGACTCGCCCGGATCCTGGCGCCCGCCGGGCAGCGCCCACTGCCCGGCGTGGCTGCGCAGCCGCGGCGCTCTCCTGGTGATCAGCAGGGCCGGGACATCGCCGGAGAACACGACGCAGACCGCCACTGCGGCGGCCGTCAGCCCGGTCCCGGACGCGGCGGCACGCCGGAAGTCACCGAGCCGGGCGGTGATGTCCCGCCTGAGCTCCGCCTGCGATCGGGCTGCCACGGCTGCCGCCTCCGCCATCGGCCGCCCTGCTCGCCGGGCGCGCTCAGTCTGTCGTGCTGGTTATGAGCGGAATGCTATCCAGTCCGGCCGATGATCCCGCTCATCTCGCCCGAGCTGAACGCCCGCATTGTCCTGCTGCGGATGTTGCCCGCCGCGCTCACCTGGAGCAGCGCGGCGACTCCCGTTTCCTCGTCCGGGAAGTCGACGACGCTGACGATGTCGTATTCGCCGACCGTCCACAGCAGCTCCCGGACCTGCCCGCCGGAGCTCTCCACCAGCTTGGCGAACTCCTCCGCGCGGTGCGTGGTGTCACGGAAGTCTCTGATGCCCTGGTCGGTCCAGTTGATCAATGACACATAGGTAGTCATCCTGGGCGCCCCCTCGCCATCGGATCAGATCACCCATGCTTCCCGCGCCGGCGGGACGGGTCAAGGGGCGCCGCCCGTCGCCACAGCGCCGTGCCCAGGGCGCGGATTGTCGTCACCGGGCGTCGCGCGGTGCGTAGCCTCATGCTCATGGATGGCGAGGGGCCGCAGGCCCGCGGCCGGCTGAGCCGCGCCCGGATCGGCGGGCTGCTGGCGGTATCGCTGGCGGCCGGGTCGCTGCTGAGCGCCTGCGGCGGGCCCGCGCAGCCCCAGCCGGTGGCGCGCAGCTTCCTGGCGGCCTGGGGCAGCCGGGACTGGGCCGCGATGCGGCGCCTGGTCGCGTCCCCGCCCGCCAGCTTCCGTGCGGTCAACGCCGCCGTCCTGACCGACCTGAGCGTGCGGCAGGCCAGCTATACCGCAGCGGGCCGGATGAAGATCACCGGAGCCCGCGCCAGCGAGCCGGTGGCCGAGCGGCTGCAGATCGCCGGCATCGGCACGGTCACGATCCGCACCACGCTGCGGCTGGCCCGGCAGTCGGGCACCTGGAAGGTCAGCTGGTCGCCGGCCACCATCGCGCCGGGGCTGCGGCCGGGCGGGCGGCTGTCGCTGCAGGTCAGCTGGCCGGCGCGGGCCGCGATCCGCGGCGCGGGCGGGGTCCCGCTGACCCGGCAGGCGCCACTGGTGACGATCGGGGTGGAGGGACAGCGGATCCGGCATGCTGCCTCCCTGGCCCGGTCGCTGACGGCCGCCGGCGCCCCGGCGGCGCAGGTGCGAGCCGCGCTGGCGACCGCCCGTGCCCATCCGACCTGGTTCGCGCCGGTGCTCACCGTGAGCCGGGCCCGGTACCGCCGGCTGAAGCCCGCCCTGTACCCGATCCCGGGCACGGTCTTCCAGGACGCCAGCGCGCGGACCGCCGTCACGGCCGGGCTGGCGGCGCACGTGATCGGGACGGTGGGACCGGTCACCGCGGAGCAGCTGCACGGGCTGGGCGCTCCCTACAGCACCAGCAGCGTCGTCGGCCAGACCGGGCTGGAGCAGGCCGATGAGCGCCAGCTCGCGGGCACGCCCGGGGCCACGGTCACCGTCCTGAGCCCGGACGGCACCCGGGGGGCGACGATCGCCCGGATCGCGCCGCGGCCGGGCCGCCCGGTCCGCACCACGATCAGCCCGCGGGTGCAGCGCGCCGCCGAGGCGGCCCTGACCGGGATGCACAAGCACGCGGCGCTGATCGCGGTCAGCGCGTCCACCGGCTCGGTCCTCGCCGCGGTCAGCGTTCCTGAGTCCGACGCATTTGACCAGGCGCTCGGGGGCGCGTTCCCGCCGGGTTCCTCGTTTAAGGTGATCACTTCAACCGCGCTGATCGAGCACGGCCTCACGCCCGCCGCTGCCACCAGCTGCCCGCCGCGGCTGACCGTGAACGGCAAGATCTTCCGCAACGCGGAGGGCACCGGTCAGGTCAGCGACTTCCTGCATGCCTTCGCCGAGTCGTGCAATACGGCCTTCATCCAGCTGGCCCTGCGGCACCTGACGGCGGCGGAGTTCCCGCGCACCGCGGCCCGGTTCGGGCTCGGCCTGAACCCGCGGATGGGCCTGGCCGCGTTCGGCGGGAAGGTACCGAAGCCAGCCAGCCGCGCCGACCTGGCGGCGACCACGATCGGCCAGGGCCGGGTGCTGGTCTCACCGCTGGCCATGGCGATGGTCGCGGCCGGCGTCGACACCGGGGTGGTGCACGCGGCGCGGCTGGTCGAGGGGGCCGCGGATGACCACGCGCCGGCCGTCAGGCTGCCCGGCGCGGTCGTCACCGACCTGCACAAGATGATGGCGCAGGTCGTCGCGACCGGCACCGCCTCGGGCCAGGGCCTGCCCGCCGGGACCTACGCCAAGACCGGCACGGCCGAGTACGGCTCGGGGCACCCGCTGCCGACCGATGCCTGGCTGATCGGCTTCCGCGGCAACATCGCCTTCGCGATGGTCACCGTCAATGGCGGCGAGGGCGGGCCGGCCGACGGGCCGATCGTCGCGCGGTTCCTCAAGTCACTGCGCGGCTGACGGCACCGGGCGCGGTCAGGGCTGCGGCCACTCGATCTCTGCCTCCTGGCCGGGCGCCAGCAGGAAATAAGCCAGGAACGTCACGCCATCGCCGCCGCCGTCGAACCGCGCGATCCGCTCGCCCTCGGGCTCGAAGAACACGTCGCCGGGCCGCAGTTCCGTGGCGGGCTGGCCCTCGATCTGGAAGATCGCCGAGCCGGCCAGGATGCTTCCGACGACAGGGCCGTTGTGGACGTGCAGCCCGGCGGCGTAGCCGGGAAGGATCCGGATCTCGCGGATCTCGACCCGCGAGGCTTTCCTGACCTCGCCCAGCCGCGCGTCCAGCAGGACGGTGCGGGTAACGGGCTGATCGGCAGTCGGCTCGGCGGCCCTGGACATATCCCTCCCGGGGGTCGGTATCGTCACCGTGCAGGCTACCGCCCGGGCCGGGCAGTACTGGACTGGCCGCCCGCCCGGAAGGCGCCGGCGGCACCTCCTGCCCCCTTCGCTGCGCTCCGCAGTCCAGGCGCCGCGGCCCCCCCCGGCTCGCCCCCCGCTGCCGTGCCGGGGCAATTTCCAGATGTCTGGAAGATCGGCCCGATTCGTTGACGGGCGGCCCGGCAGGCCCGCATCCTCGATTCTCGGAACAGGCCGGCCAGCGGCGTGCCCGCAGATGCGGCCGGGCGCGCGCCTGGCCGGCCGATACGTCAGGGATGGTGGGGATGACACAGGGCAGGCAGGCGGCGCGCAGGCCGGCGGTTCCGCGGTCACCGCAGAGCCGCCGGCGCCGGTTCGCGGCCGTCGGGGTAGCGGCAGCCTGGCTGGTCCTGCTGGCCATCACCGGATCGGTCGTGTCGGCGACCTTGCTGCTGATCGTCGCGGCGCTGGCCGGGGGGCTGGCCGTGCTGGGCCTGCGGGCGCTGGGCGTGACCCGGGACCACCCGTGGGCGCAGCAGCTGGCCGCCCGGCCGTGGCGCGACGGGCAGGACGTGCTGCGGCTGGCGCTGCGGAACCTGCCCGGCGTGTTCGTCATCACGCCGAGCGGTGCCCTGGTCGCGCCCAACGCCATCGAGCTGCAGCTCAGTCCCGCAGATCTGCACTCGCTGTGCGAGCGGATGGAGCTCAGCCTGATCTCCAGCAGCGCCGCCGACGTCTACACCGAGCAGGTCGCGGCGCACGGCGCCCGGTTCGCCGGGCCCGGGCCGGCCCAGGTCCAGGTCCTGGCCAGCGAGTCGATCCCGCCCGGCCGGTTCCGCCTGCGGCAGGGTCAGCCCCTGCCCGCAGCTGTGCCCGCAGCCGTGGTGCCCGCCGGGCCGGCCTGGCAGCCTGAGCCGCACGACGCCCCGGCCCGTCCGGACCGCCAGCTGGCCTACGCGGGGGCCCGGCCTGAGCAGAACCCCGGGGCTGCTCAGGCCCTGCGCCCCGTGCAGGCCAGCCCCGTGCAGGCCAGCCCGGTGCAGGCCAGCCCGGTGCAGGCCAGCCCGGTGCACTCCCGCCGCCCCGAGTACCGGCCGCCGGCGCCCGGGCCCGTCCCTGCCGGGCCGGCGCCGGCGGACCGCGAGGAGCCGCCCTATCCCGGCTTCACCGCCCATGACGGCCGTACCCGCGCAGAGCCGGAGCTGGACCCGGCCACCGACGGGATGCCCACCGCCATCGAGCTGCACCGGCGGCCTGCGGTGCCGATGCTGCGGCTGGTCACCGGCGACTCGATTGCCGAGACCAGGGTATCGGGTGCCCGGGCCGGGCGCGGGTCGGTGGAGCTGACCCTGCCGCAGGTCCCCACGGTGTCGCGCGAGCACGCCCGGTTCGTCTACGACAGCGGCCAGTGGTGGGTCACCAACCTGGGCCGCAACGGGCTGTCGGTCAACGGCGTCCCGCTGGACGGCGACCGGGCACTTGCCACCGGCGACGTCATCCGCTGGGGCAGCAGGCCCGCGGCCCTGCAGTCCTGGGTCGAGATCAAGTGACCACTCCCCGTCCCGGCACTGCCAGGCCATCTGCCCGGCCACGCGCGGACACCGCCCCCCCGGCATGGCGGCCGGGGCTTGCTCCGGGAGACCTGGTAAGTCGCGCCGCGGGCCAGCCCGCGGCCGGGCAGGGCTGAGGGCCCGGCCAGCCTGAGTGCCACAATTGCCACACCGGACATGGCGGGACTGGATGGCCGCGCCAGCGCCGCTGTTCCTCGGTAGCTGCGGCTGAGAGGCGATGGGCCAGCTCTTCCTGTGGTCTTCGGCGCGCGGGACATGGATGGCATGCCCGCCCGACGAGGTCACCTGGCTAGACCGCAGCCTGCTCAGCGGCAACAAGGACCTCACCCTGCACCGGGCGCCGCGGTGCGCGGGGCTGCGCTACGTGCAGCACCGGTGGGAGCTGTTCAGCCGGGACACCACCTACCGGGTGTACCTGGCGCCGGCCGCGGACGGCGGCAAGGTCACCGCCGCGGCCGTGCAGCGCGCGGCCCGGCACGTCCTGCCGGTCGCGCCGGCCCGGTACGAGGCCCTGCCGATCACCCTGGAAGAGGGATCCTGGCTGCTCAGCGTGGGCCCCTGGGTGCTGGGGCTGCGGCTGGAGCCGTCCCGGCGGGCGGCCAGGCCGTCGGCCACGACAGGCGAGAAGCAGCCTCCGACCCAGGACGTGAGCGCCGGGGCGGCTTCGGCGGGCCGGCGGGTCACGCCGCCGCGGCCAGACGCCGTAGACCGCGTCCGCGGCTACTTCGAGCGCAGCGCCACCGCCCGGCTGGCGATGGCCTACTACTACCAGGAGTACATCCTGGGCCATGCGGCCCCGCAGGTGGTGCCGATGACGGACGTGGTCATCGGCCTCGACCTCAGCGGCGAGGGTGCCGTGTCGGACTTCAAGAAGCTGCTGCAGGGGATGATCTGGAAGGAGCGCGGCCACGCCCGCGACCTGGCCGACTTCCTGCTCTCCCATGCACTGCTGACCCCGGCCGACCTGGAGGAGGCACGGCGCGCTGTCGCCGACAACGAGCGTCGCGGCATCAGCGACCAGGCCCGCCAGCGCCTGCAGTACCGGCCCCGGGGAACCTAGCGTCGTGCCTGCGGGGCGCCGCCCTGGTACGGTGACGCGCTGGCGGTCCGGTCCGGCGCATGCTGGCCTGGTCCTGGCGGTCGAAGAGCGCCGGGACCACGACGGCCAGGGCCGGCAGACCAGGCAGATGATGCGGATGGATGTGCGCCCGAGGAGGATCGTGAGCCTGGCGTCCGGCAGTAGCTGGTTCCGCGCCGTCGACGCCGGCGGCCGGATCACCCGTATCGATGAGCCCGGCGTACATCCCCTGCTGCAGGCCAACATCTGGCATGTCCGCGGCCGTGACCGCGACCTGGTGGTGGACTCCGGACTCGGGGTGGCGTCGCTGCGGGCGCACCTCCCGGCCCTGTTCGAGCGGGACCCGGTGCTGGTCATCACCCATGCGCACCTGGATCACCTGGGCGGCGGGCACGAGTTCGCCGACCGCCTCGGGCACGCCGCCGAGCCGCTGGCCGGGCCGCCGCCCGGCAGCCTGCACCTGGAGCCGCTGGCGGCCGAGCTCGGCCTGGACCTGGCGCTCGTCGGCGGGCAGCGGCCCGACCTGCTGCTGTCGGAGCTGCCGCCGGGCTACGACCCGGAGGGCTACCGGCTGCGGGCCGCCGCCCCGACCCGCCAGGTCGGCGAGGGTGACCTGGTCGACCTCGGCGACCGGGCGTTCCGCGTGCTGCACCTGCCCGGTCACACGCCCGGCAGCATCGCCCTGCTGGATGAGGCGGACGGTGTGCTGTTCTCCGGCGATGTCGTGTATGACGACGTGCTGCTCGATGGGCTGACCGGGTCGAGCATCGCGGACTACCGGGTCACCATGGCCCGGCTGGCCGGCCTGGAGGTGCAGGTGGTGCACCCCGGGCACGGCGAGAGCTTCGGCGCCGCCGGCCTGCGCCGCATCGCCGCCGACTACCTGGCCAGTCGCGGGCCGGCTGGGTAGCCGCGGTCAGCTGGCGGCCGTCCCGGCACCCGGCCGCTGGATGAGCTCGATCAGCGCCCCGTCGGGATCGCGCAGGTAGACGACCGTCGCGCCGTCCCAGGCGAGGGCGCCGGTGATGGTGACGGGCTGGCCCGCGGGCTCGTGCCCGGCCGCCGCGAGGCGCTGCAGCAGCCCGGTGAGATCGGGAACGCGCAGGGCCACATGCGGGCAGCCCGGGCCGTTCGGCTGCTGGATCACTGGCGCGGTAGCCGCCTGCACGTACTCCAGCAACTCGATGATCCGGCCATCACCGGCGTCCAGGTCCGCGGCCCGGATACGGGCCCCGCTGATGCCGGTGACCTCGCCGATGTCCTCGCCCTCCGGGCCGCTGACCTCGATGACTCGCAGGCCCAGCAGGTCGCGGTAGAACGCCAGCGAGCGGTCCAGGCTGGCGACGGTGATGCCGCCATGGTCGATCCCGGTCACCCACTGCTGGCCGGACCCGGCCCGGTCCGCGCCCGCGCACTGATCCATACCGCGCATACCTCCTGTCCGGCTGGCCGCAACTCCGTCGGCGGCCGCAGCTGTCCGGCGGGCGCCACCTGGCCGCCTCGTCACAACATTCTCGCTGGCCCTATTGACCCCGTCAAGAACTGATATGTACGTTTGTACAGTGCAAACGTACACAACAGATGTACATGAGTAGCGCGACGGCACCGGCTGGACCTGGGCAAACTCCAGCTGCCTCCGACGAGCTAGCATCACCGGCCCGGCAGCCTGGCATGGGACGGCGGAAGAAGTCGGCCCGGCCGCGGCCGCGCCGCGAGCACCTGCTCGAGGTCACCATCGAGCTGGTCGCGCGCGAGGGAATAGACGCCGTCACCCACCGGCGGGTCGCCGAGCTCGCCAGGGTTCCGCTCGGATCCACGACCTACTACTTCGCCTCGCGCGACGAGATGCTCGTCGAGGCGCTGAAGACCTTCGGCCGCCAGGAGATCGCCGCGCTTCAGGCGCGGCTGGCCGAGCTGCCCGGCCGGCGGCCGTCGCGCCGCCGGTATATCGACGGCCTGGTCGACTTCCTGGCCCCGCAGCTCGGCGACGACCACTGGCGGACGGTAGCCCAGTACACGCTGCTGTGCGAGGCTGCTCGCCGGCCCGAGCTGGAAGCGGTCGCCCGCGAGTGGAACCAGGCGTGGTGGGCAATGCTCGAGGAGCTCTTCCGGGCGCTCCGGGCACCCGACCCGGTGCTGGAAGCGCGGATGCTGCTGGCCATGCTCGACGGATTCCTGGTCGAGCAGCTGGCGGCTCCGGATCCTGATTTCCTGTCCGCGGTCTTGCGCCCGGCTCTGCGCCGGGTGTTCAGCCGGGCGCTGAGCGGGGCCGGTTCCTGACATGCCAGGGCTGCGGACGATCGAGACTCAGTCCGGGCGCGAGCCCGCGGCCGCCAGCCCGGCGTTCCAGGCCAGCGGCCTGGCAGTCAGCTTCCCCGGTGGCGTGCGCGCCCTGCGCGGCGTCGACCTGACGGTGCCGCCCGGCGAGATCGTGGGCGTGGTCGGTGAGTCCGGGTCGGGCAAGAGCGTGCTCGGGCTCGCCGCCCTCGGCCTGCTGCCAGCCGATGCGATGGTCAGCGGGCGGGCCTGCCTGGCCGGAGCCGACATGGTGGCGTCCTCGCAGCAGCAGCGCCGCCAGGCGCGGCGCCGGCATGCCGGGGCGGTGTTCCAGGACCCGATGACCTCCCTGAACCCGACCAAGCGCATCGGCGCCCAGCTGCTGGAGGTGTGCGCGTCTCGCGAGCATGCCGTGGAGCTGCTGGCCGAGGTCAACGTTCCCGAGCCCGCGCGCCGGCTCAGCCAGTTCCCGCACGAGCTGTCGGGCGGGCTGCGCCAGCGCGTGATGATCGCCATGGCGGTGGCGCGCCGGCCGACCCTGGTAGTCGCTGACGAGCCGACCACGGCGCTGGATGTCGTGGTCCAGGCTGAGATAGCCGGCCTGTTCCGGCGGCTGCGCGATGATCTGCGCGTCGCGTTCTTGTTCATCACCCACGACCTGGCTCTCGCGGGCCAGATCTGCGACCGGGTCGTCGTGATGTACGGAGGCCGCGTCGCTGAGGCCGGGTCGACCCCGGACATTCTCGGCCGGCCCCGGCACCCGTACTCGGCGGCGCTGCTGCAGACCCGGCTGACCCTGGACGTGGACACCGCCACGCCACTGCCGACCTTGCCCGGTGAGCCGCCGGACCCGCGCCGGCTGGCTGAAGAGTGCCCGTTCGTGCCGCGCTGCCGGTTCGCCGACGAGGAGTGCCGCGACGGGCTCCCCGACCTGGCGCCAGCGGCGGAGCACGCTCACCAGGTCGCCTGCCGCCGGGCGGATCAGATCGACGTCGCCGCAGCGACGGCCGCGCCGCATGACCATCGATCAGGCTCGCGGCCCGCCGCGCCGCCGATGGCGGTCGGCGCCCAGCCGGCCGCGGGCCATGTCCTGGCCGGCGTCGCCGGCCAGCACGGTGCACGCCGCCGGACCCGGCCCTGGCCCCGGCCGATGCGGGCCAGCTCGTCAGCCGCTGCGGCCTGCGCTCGCGGTGCTGCAGGTGGCGAGCCCGGCGCGGTTCTGACCGTGCAGAACCTGGCCAAGGCATTCGGAGGCCACCAGGCGGTTCGCGGAGTCTCCTTCAGCATCGCGCCGGGCCGGGCCCTGGCGCTGGTCGGCGAGAGCGGCTGCGGGAAGACCACGACCCTGCGCATCGTCGTCGGCCTCGAGCGCCAGGATCAGGGCCAGGCCGTCGTGGCGCCCGGGCCGCGCCCGCAGATGATCTTCCAGGACGTGGGCGCCTCCCTGACTCCCTGGATGAGCGTCGGACAGCTCCTCCAGGAGCGGCTGCGAGCCGAGGGTGTCCCGCGCGACCAGTGGGCCTCGCGCATCGACGCCGTGCTTGCACTCACCGGGCTGCTGCCCGGCACACGGGAGCGGCGGCCCGGTCGGCTGTCCGGAGGCCAGCGCCAGCGGGTCGCGCTGGCCCGGGCGGTCGTCGTGACCCCGCCGCTGCTGGTCTGCGACGAGCCAACGTCGGCGCTGGACGTCTCGCTGGCCTCCACTGCGCTCAACCTGCTCAACGGCCTGCGCCGGGAGCTCGGGATGGCCGTCCTCATCGTGACCCATGACCTGGCCGTGGCGCGGGCGACGGCCGAGGACATTGCCGTGATGCAGGACGGCGAGATCGTCGAGCACGGCGCGATCAGCCAGGTTCTCACCTCGCCGGCGACGGCCTATACCCGGCGACTGCTAGCAGCGGTGCCGGCCGTGACAGACACGCCGAGTGGAGGCTGCGATGGCGTTCGCTGAGCCGGCCGGGCTGCTGCGGCCGGGACGATTCCTGCGGCTGAGCCGGCTGTCCGTCATCGACCGGGTCGGCCTGGCCGGGGTGGCCGCGCTGATCCTGGTCGCCCTGGCCGTGCCGTGGATCGCGCCGCACAGCCCGACCGCGCAGGTGGGCGCCCCGTTCCTTGGTCCTGGCCACGGCGGGCTCCTCGGCACCGACGACCTGGGCCGCGACCTGCTGTCCCGGGTGCTGTACGGCATGCGCACGTCATGGTTTTCCGCCTTGCTGGTCGTGGCAGTCTCCGTCGTGATCGGCGGTGCCATCGGGCTGCTGGCCGGAGTGCTCGGCGGGCGCACCGACGCGGTCTTGATGCGGCTGACCGACCTGGCCCTGGCGCTGCCCGGGCCGGTGCTGGCCATCGCCGTCATCGTGGCCATCGGACCTGGCCTGGGGCACGTGCTCATCGCCGTCCTGATCGTCTGGTGGCCCTATTACGCGCGCATCGTGCGGGGCGAGGCACGAGCCCTGGTGGTGCGCCCGCATGTCGACGCCGCCCGCGTGATCGGGCTGAAGCTGCCGCGCCTGGCCATCCGGCACGTCATGCCCGGCGTGCTGCCACCCGTGCTGGTGGCGGCCAGCGTTGACCTGGGCGCGCTGGTGCTGACGCTGGCCGGGCTCTCCTTCATCGGCCTCGGAGCCCCGCCGCCCACTGCTGAGCTGGGCGCGATGTCCTCCGACGGCCTGGTGTACCTGTTCGGGCATCCATTGATCCCGATCGCCCCGGCGGCGGCCGTGGCGGCACTCGCCTTCTTCGCCAACCTCGCCGGTGATGGTCTCCGCAACCTCCTGGAGGACGTCTGATGTGGTCACGAACCCACCCGCGGATCATCGCGGCGGGCGCTGCCTGCGCGGCGCTCGCCCTGGCCAGCTGTACCTCACCGGGAGCCACCTCGGCGGTCAGCCAGCAAGACTCCAGTACCACCCTCAACACCGCGTATTACGGCGACCCCTCGGGCGGCATCGACCCGGACGTCTTCTACGACGTCGAGGGCGACTCCATGATGCTGGCCATGTACGACACGCTGCTCACCTACCGGCCAGGCACGACGCAGCTCGCCCCGGATCTGGCCACCTCGTGGCACGAGAGCGCCGATGGGCTGACCTACACCTTCAGCCTGCGCCACGGTGTCCGCTTCCACGACGGGACGCCGTTCAACGCGCGCGCCGTCGAGATCAACTTCAAGCGGCGCATGGTGCTGAAGCAGGCCGTGTCCTATATGGTCGCGGGGATCGCCAGCATGCAGACGCCGGCTCCGTACCGGTTCGTGGTCCACCTCAAGAAGCGCAACAACGCCTTCCTGGACTACATGGCCTCGATGTACGGACCCAAGATCGTCAGCCCGCAGGCTCTCCGGGAGCATGCGGGAACCGACCATGGCCAGAAGTGGCTGTCCGCTCACGAGGACGGCACCGGCGCCTACCGGCTGGCCGTCTACCATCCAGGCAGCCAGTACGTGCTGACCCGCTTCGACGGCTACTGGGGCAAGCGGCCCTACTTCAAGCGGGTGGTCATCTCGGTGATCCCCGACGTGTCCACCGCTGAGCTGCAGCTGCGCTCGGGCAGCCTGGACTTGCTGGTGCACGGCATCGCCAACTCCGAGCTGCAGAGCCTGCAGGCTGCCGGACTGCACGTGATCAAGTTCCCGGCCGCCATCCGGCAGGTGGTCGTCCTCAACCAGAACAAGGCGCCCTTCAACAGCCAGCAGGTCCGCCAGGCTGCGGCGGCAGCCATCATGTCCGCCAGCCAGAAGGCGGTCCCGGCCGTGTTCGGAAGCTACGCCACGGTCGCCCGGTCGGCCTACCCGCAGGTCATGTCGTCGGGCGGGGAGCTCGCGCCACTCCCGCAGCTGCCGGCCGCCCGGGTGCCGGCCGGCACGAAGATCACCCTGTCGTATACCTCCAGCGAGCCGGACCTGCTGCAGCTCGCGCAGTACTACCAGCAGGCGCTGGACAAGGCCGGCTTCAAGGCCACCCTCAAGGGTGACACCGTCTCCCAGGAGTTCGGGTACATCTCGAACCCCGGCGCGGCGCCGAACGCGACCATCAGCACCTTCAATCCCGACGCCGCGCACCCCGACACCTGGGGACGCCCGGTCTGGGGTGCTGGCGGCGGGGTCAATCTCTTTGACTCCAGGGACAGGAAGGTCGACCAGCTACTCGATGCCGGCGCCCGGGCGCCGACCCCGGCCCTGGAGCGCCAGCGGTATGCGGCCGCGGGTGAGCAGGCCAGCCGCGACGCCTATGTCATGGCAGTGGATGACGCCGACGACAGCGCGGTCGCCAGCCCGAGCCTCACGGGATTCTCGCACGTACCGACCTACATCTGGATGGTCAGCTTCGCCGCGCTGGCCCGGAGGTAGCGATGCTGCGATTCGCGGTGCATCGCGCGCTGGCCATGATCGGCATCCTGTGGGCGCTGCTGACGGTCGTGTTCGTGCTCCGGACGGTCATCCCGTCTAACCCGGCCCGGACCATGGCCGGGCCAGGTGCCACCCCGGCCCTGATCGCCCTGGAGCGCGCCCGGCTCGGCCTGGACAAGCCGCTGGCCGTGCAGTACGCGAATTACCTGACCGGCGCGGTCCGCGGCGACCTCGGGACCTCGGTCTATACCCGCCACCCGGTGTCGCAGGACCTGGCCCATGCGATCCCCGCGTCGGTCGAGCTGCTCGCCGGAGGGGTCGCGGTCATGATCGTCCTGGGCCTGGCCCTCGGGCTGCTCGGCGGCTCGGCGGTGCGGGGCTCGGGCGCGCTGCGCGTGGTCATGGTCGGCGGAGCCTCGGTGCCGACGTTCCTGCTCGGGCTGCTGGGATTGCTGCTGCTCTACGGCAAGCTGCACATAGCCCCGCCCGGCGGCGAGGTGTCCGGCACCATGGGCGCGCCGACCGGGCCAACCGGCATCGTGATCCTGGACGGGCTGCTGGCCGGCCGGCTGGACGTGGTGACGGACGGGTTGTGGCACCTGGTGCTGCCTGCGTTGGTGCTGGGCCTGGGTCCCGCGCTGATCGTTGGCCGGACGCTGCAGAGCTCGCTGCGGACCGTCAGCGGCCAGGACTACATCCGTACCGCGAGAGCCAAGGCCCTGTCGCGCCGGGCTGTGCTGCTGCGGCATGCGCTGCGTAACGCGCTCAACGCGCCGCTGAGCCTGACCGGCCTGGAGATCGCCGGCATGCTCGCGGGCATCGCCGTGGTCGAGGACGTCTTCTCCTGGCCGGGGCTCGGCCTGTACACCGTCCACGCGATCACGACCAGCGACTTCGCCGCTATCGCGGGCGTGACCCTGGTCATCGGAGCCGGTTACGTGATCATGAACGCCATCATCGATGTAGCGCAGGTCGCGGCCGACCCGCGGCTGCACCGCCGGGCCCTGGCATGACCGCGGCATGGCCAGCGGGCATGGTCATGACCGCGGCCGGGCCGGTGGCTGCGGACTCCCTCGGCCTTACCTCGATGCACGAGCACGTGCTGTGCGATGTGGGTGCCTACCGGATCGAGGAGTCCGCCGTGGTGGCCCGCATGGGGGACATCGATCTGGGCTGCGGCATCAGCGAGCGGGGCTGCCTGGAGGAGCAGGGCTTCTTCCTGTCCTCAGCCAATTGCCGGCTGGACGACCACGACGTCATGGGCGCGGAGCTGGCCGAGCTGGCCGCCACGGGCATGTCGGCAGTCCTGGAGCTGAGCTGCCCCGGGCTGCGCACCGATGTGGCCGGCGTGGCCAGCCTCGCGGCGGCAGCCGGGCTCAGCGTGGTGGTGTCTACCGGCTTGTATATCGAGCCGTCCTGGCCACCGGAGCTGGCCCGGCTGGCGGAAGACGGCTGGGAAGCCTTCATGGTGGGCGAAGTCGAGGAAGGCATTGGCCAGACGGGCATCCGGGCCGGGCATATCGGCGAGATCGGCATCACCGACCTGGGCCCGCGCCAGTCCAGCCTGCTGCGGGCGGCGGCCAGGGCTGCCGTCCGGACCGGCGTATCGGTGACTGTGCACCCCGGCTGGGAGCCCGGCAGCGACGGCCTGGCCATCCTGCCGCTGCTGACCGCCGAGGGGCTGCCGCCCGAACGCGTCGTCCTGGCCCATGCCGACGCCTTCTTCGTTGAGCACGACCGGCGCAAGCTGATCAGCGACCCGCATGCGCGGCAGCTCCGTACCGACTACCACCGCGAGGTTCTCGACGCCGGCGCGAACATCTCGGTCGACTGTTTCGGTCACCGCTGGAACGTCGCGCCGAACCACTGGGTCATCGAGACCGATGTCGACCGGCTGACCGGGCTGGTCGCCCTGGTCGAGGCGGGCTACGCGGATCAGATCGTGCTGGGCACCGACACCTGCTTCAAGCTGCTGACCCGGCGCGGCGGCGGGCTGGGCTACCGGCATCTCACGGCCACCATCCTCCCGCTGCTGCGGGAGCTCGGGATGAAGGAGAAGGACATCATCACCATGACCACCACCACGCCAGCTGCCATCCTCTCCCGGGCGCAGACGTGACCGCGGCTGCGGGCCAGGGCCCGCTTGCCGGCCAGGCAGCGGTGGTCACCGGCGCCGCCACCGGGATCGGCCAGGCGGTCGCGGCGCGGCTGACGGCGGCCGGAGCCCGGGTGCTGGCCACCGACATTGACCAGGAGCGGGTCGCGGCCAGCGCCGCCGGCATCGGCGCCGACTGGGCGGTGGCCGACGTGCGCTCCCGCGACTCGGTGCAGGCGCTGGCGGTCACGGCCGCGAGCCGGCTGGGACCGGTCGACATTCTGGTGTGCAACGCCGGCGTCTGCACTAGTGCTCCGCTGCTCGACCTCACTCAGGAGGAGTGGGATCGCACGCTGGAGATCAATATCCGCGGCATGTTCTTCTGCGCCCAGGCATTCGCGGGGGCGATGGCTGAGCGCGGCTCGGGCTGCCTGATTACCATTTCGTCGGTATCGGGCCGGCAGGGCGACCCCACCCTGGCGCACTACTGCGCGTCTAAATTCGCCGTCATCGGCTTCACGCAGTCAGTCGCCCGGGAGTTCGGCCCGCGCGGAATCCGGGCCAATGCCATCTGCCCGGGCACCGTCGACACTGAGATGGGCCGGCGGCTGGCGGCCGAATGGGGCATGTCCCTGCAGGAGCTGGCCGAGCGTGACCAGGTGATCAAAAGACCAGTGCGGCCGGAGGAAATCGGTGACGCGGCCGTCTTCCTGGCCAGCTCGCAGGTCATCACCGGCCAGGCGCTGAACGTGGACGGGGGGCTGGTCTTCTCATGACTCAGCGACCCGGGCTGCCTGCCGGCGACGACGTCCTGTCGGTGCGCGACGGACAGCTCTACATGGAAGACGTGGGCCTGAGCGAGCTTGCGCTGGCCCACGGCACCCCGCTGTACGTGATCTCCGATCGCCAGCTCCGCACGAACGCGCGGCGGTGGATGGCGGCGGCCACGGCGGCATGGCCGCATGGTCCTGCCCTGGTCATGCCGTCCCTGAAGGCCAACACCTCGCCCGTGCTGCGGGCGATCCTCAATGCGGAGGGCGCCGGGTGCGACGTCTTCGGCTCCGGGGAGCTGGAGATCGCGCTGCGCTGCGGCGTCCCGGCCGAGCGGATCTCGCTCAACGGCGCGACCAAGTCCGACCAGCTGCTGCACCGCGCGATCAGCGCGGGGATCAGAGTCACGCTCGACTCGGCCGATGAGCTCGAGCGCGCACGGCGGATCGCGCGGCTGGCCGGCCGCCGCGCGCAGGTGCGGTTCCGGATCCGGCCCTGGCTGCCCGGAACCACCGCGCTGTCCGACTTCGATCCCGCAGGCAACGCGGCCTACCTGGCGGTTCAGGAGTACCGGGCCGGGATGCCGGGGCAGGAGGTGGTGGCCTGCCTGCGGGAAGCCGCTGCTGACGAGCACGTGGAGCTGACCGGGATTCACGCTCACGCCAGCCGGCAGACTACGGACCTGGCATTCTGGACTGCCCATGCTCACGACGTCGGCCGGACCTGCGCAGAGCTGGCCCGGCTCAGCCCGGGGTGGCGGCCACGTGAGATCGATCTCGGCGGCGGCTTCGCGGTGCCGCGCGACCCGACCGGGCGCCAGGAACTAGCCGACGGCCCGACGGCGCCCCGGCCGGCCGACTATATGACGGCGCTCGCCGACGGGCTGGCCGGCGGCCTGACCGCCGGCGGGCTGAGTCCCGGCGGAATCGCGCTACAGGTCGAGCCGGGCCGGGCGGTTTACGGGAACGCCGGCGTGCACCTCACGACGGTGCTCCATGTCAAGCACCAGGACCAGCCGCTGCCGCGGACCTGGATCGAGACCGATACGTCCGAGGCCTTCCTGGGCGACACGCTCATCGAGCGGAACCTGTGGACCATGGTCCTGGCCGGCGAGCCGGACCGGGAGCAGTGCATGCCCGCTGCGGTCACCGGTATCTCGTGCGGATTCGACCTCCTTGTCCCGGCCATGGTTCGCCCGGTCGCGGCACCCGGCGAGGTGCTGGCCGTCCTGGACACCGGCGCTTACCAGGACGCCACGGCCAACAACTTCAACGCGCTGGCCCGTCCGGGAACGGTGCTGGTCGCAGGTGGGACAGCGCGGCTGATAAAGCGGCGGGAAACGCTCGATGACATTCTCCTGCGGGACGTGTTCGAGCCATCGCCAGGCCGCCCGGCCGCCGGGCCCGCGTGAGTGCCAGCCGCCAGGCTGACGTCCTGGTGATCGGCGGCGGGATCGTCGGCTTGTGCGTCGCCTGGGCGGCGGCGCCCGCGCACTCCGTAGCGGTCCTGGAACGGGCGCGGATCGGTCATGACAGCGGCTCCAGCAGCGGAGACGCCAGGTTGCGGGTGCTGGCCGCCTACCCGGACGACAGCTATATCGAGCGGGGGCTTGCCGCCGGCGAGGACTGGGCGGCAGCCGGGCGCGCCTGCGGGCGCTCCTTGCTGACGGTCACCGGCTGCCTGTCGTGGGGTGCTGGCCAGGACGATCTGCGGCGCGGCCTGGAACGGCACGGGCTGGCCCATGAGGCCTGGACCCAGAGTGATGTGGACCGCGCCTACCTGGGAGTGCGCCTGCCCTCCGGCGTTGTCGCCATTCACCAGGCCGACGGAGCCGTCATCCATGCCGCGCGGGCGCTGGCGGCGTTTGCCCGGCAGGCGCAGGCCCGCGGGGCCGTCGTGCACGAGGGGGTCAGCGTCACCTCCATCCAGCCGGGGGAGCACATGGTGCGGGTGTCGACCAGCGCGGGTGAGTGGTCGTGCAGCCAGGCTGTGGTCTGCGCCGGCCCGTGGGCCCGCAGCCTGCTGGCGGCCGCAGGCATCAGTCTTGCGGTCACCACGACCAGCCAGACCGTCTGCTACTTCCCGCACGCGGGCCCTCCGCCTCCGGGCCTGATCGAGTACGGGGAGCCGGATCCCTATTCCCTGTGGAGCCCTGATCACGGGCTCAAGGCTGCGCTGCACGCCGCCGGGCCCCGGGCCGAACCCGATAACCGGGTCGCGCCGGATGCTCGCGCCGCTCAGCTCGTCGCCGAGTGGGTCGGCGAGCGGTTCGGCCACGCCGGCGGGACGGCGCAGCCGCGCCTGGCGACCTGCCTGTACACCTCGACAGCGGACGAGCGTTTCCAGATCACCCGCCACGGGCGCGTCATCGTCGTATCAGCATGCAGCGGACATGGCTTCCAGTACGCGCCCGACACCGGGCGCCGGGCCGCCGCGCTGCTGTGACCGGCGCAGCCGTGCGCTCGCCCGCGGCCGTGCGATATCCCCGGCATCCGTGATCTGCGGCCGGGCCAGCGGCGGCATGCACCTGATGCAGCTGGCCAGCGTGAACGCCATCGCCCGGCGCTGCCGCCGGCGGAGGTAGCGCTGCTCACCGGCCGGGCCTGAGCCCGGCACGGCCGCCGCCGGTCCCGCCGTACCCTGGACCGGTCAGGAGCAGGGACCGACCGGAGGCGGGATCGCAGCGTGCAGGGCAGCCAGGACGACCCGTTCGGCACCGCAGGGCTGCGCCGCCGGGTCCTGGAGGCCTGGGCCGCCTCGCCGGCGCGGTTCCGCGAGGACGCGAACGCCGAAGAGGACTACGCGCTGGGCGGCTACCGTGACCGCGTCATCGTGGAACTGGCCCAGAACGCGGCCGACGCCGCCGCGCGGGCCGGCGAGCCGGGCCGGCTCCGGCTGACCCTCAGCGACGGGACGCTCGTTGCGGCCAACACCGGGGCGCCGCTCGACGCGGCGGGCGTGGAGGCACTGAGCACCCTGCGGGCCTCCAGCAAGCGCGGCCCGGACGGCCCGGCGGCGACGGGCAGGTTCGGCGTCGGCTTCGCCGCCGCGGTCGCCGTCAGCGATGAGCCGCGCATCAGCTCGGTGACCGGCACGGTGGCCTGGTCGCGCAGCCGGGCCCGGGAGCTGGCCGGGCAGGCCCCGGCCGTGGCCGCGGAGCTATCCGCCCGGTCGGGCCAGCTGCCGGTGCTGCGGCTGCCGTTCGCGGCGGCCGGGTCGCCGCCGCCGGGGTTCGCGACGGCGGTGGCCCTGCCGCTGCGCGACGAGGCGGCGCGGCTGCTGGTGGCCCGGCTGCTGGCCGAGACTGGCCCGGCGCTGCTGCTCGCGCTGCCCGCCCTGGCCGCGATCGAGATTGACGATGGCGGCGCGACCCGGCTGCTCACCGCCGAACATGACGGTGACGGCGTCACCATCGCCGACAGCGGGGTGGTGAGCCGGTGGCGGACCGCCGCGGCGAGTGGCCGGATCTCCCCGCAGCTGCTGGCCGGCCGCCCCGTCGAGGAGCGCGAGCGGCCGTCCTGGTCGGTGCGCTGGGCCGTCCCGGTGGCGCCGGCCGCCGGCCGCGGTGAGCCGGCGGGCGGCTTCGGCAGCGAGCCCGCCGGAAGGCTGCCGGACGGCGTCAGCGGCGTCGTGCACGCGCCGACGCCGACCGATGAGCCGCTCAGCCTCCCGGCGCTGCTGCTGGCCTCGTTCCCGCTGAGCCCGGACCGCCGGCACGTCGCGCCCGGGCCGCTGACCGAGTTCCTGACCGACCGGGCTGCCGAGGTCTACGCGGGCCTGCTGCCCGGCCTGGTGCCGGGGGATGGCCTGCTCGGGCTGATCCCGCCGCCCGTCGCCCGCGGCGAGCTCGACGCGCAGCTCGGCCGCGCGATCGCGGCCCGGCTGCCGGAGACGCCGTTCCTGCCCGCCGCGGCGCCGCCGGCGGACGGCCAGCCGGCCCCGCGGGTCCGCCCCCGGGATGCGGTCATCCTGGAATCCCGGCTGCCGGGCCTGGCCGGCTGCCTCGCGCCGGTCCTGCCCGGCCTGATCACCGGCTCGTCCCGGAACCCGGCGTACGCGGCGCTCGGGGTTCAGCGGCTGTCCCTGGCCGCGCTGGCCGATGCGCTGGCCACGCTCGACCGCGAGCCGGGCTGGTGGCGGGAGCTGTACGCGGCGCTGGCCGACGCCGACCCGGCCGAGCTGGGCGAGCTCGGCGCGCTGCCGGTGCCGCTGGCCGACGGGCGCCTGGTGCCGGGTCCGCGCGGGCTGCTGCTGCCGGCGCCCGGCCTGGCCGACCCGGCCCGGCTCGCGCTGCTGGGCCTGAAAGTGGTCGAACCAGGCGCGGCGCACCCGCTGCTGGCCCGGCTGGGCGCGATCGAGGCCAGCCCGCGCAGCGTGCTGGGCAGCCCGGCGGTCCGCGCCCGGGTCGAGTCCTCCTACGACGAGGAAGATCCCGCCCCGGTCGCCGATGCAGTGCTCAGCCTGGTCAGCGCCGCCGGCCTGCAGCCGGGCGAGCTGCCCTGGCTGGCGGAGCTAGCGCTGCCGGGCAGCGATGGCGAGTGGTATCCGGCGGGCGAGCTGCTGCTGCCCGGCAGCCCGCTCGCCGACGTGGTAGCGGCGGACACGCCGTTCGGCACGGCGAGCCCGGACCTGGTGCAGCGCTACGGTGCGCAGACGCTGGAGGCGGCCGGCGTGCTGGCCTCGTTCGCGCTGCTCACCGTCCAGGACGTGCCGCTCGACGAGCCGGGCCTCGACCTGGACGGCGAGGATGAGTGGGCGGCCGGGATCCGCGACCGGCTGCCCGGCGACGGGGCACCGCCGGTGGCGGCCGAGCTGCTGGCCGTCCGCGATCTTGAGCTCGTCGACCCGGCCCGCTGGCCGCGCGCCCTGGACCTGCTGGCGGTGCCGCCGCTGCGGGCAGCGCTGGTCCAGCCCACCCGGGTGCTGCTGGCCAGCGGCCGGCACGCCGACGTGCCGTCCTACACCGCCTGGTGGCTGCGCCAGCATCCGGTGCTCGGTGGCCGCCGCGGCGCCGACGTGCGGATTGCCGGCGGCGACAGCCTGCTGGCCGGGTTGTGGGATGAGGTCGACTGGCCGGGTGACCCGGCGGTGGCCCGCGCGCTCGGCGCGCGTACCTCGCTGACCGAGCTGCTGGCCGAGCCCGGCGGGACCGGCGAGCTGCTGGACCGGCTGGCTGATCCTGGCCGGCCGGTGAGCCGGGCGCAGCTGCGGGCAGTCTGGGCGGCGGTGGCGGCCGCGGATGCGGCCGGCGCGGCCGCGCCCGAGCCGCCGGACCGGGTCCGTGCCGTGCTCGGCGACCAGGTGGTGGTGGCCGGCGCCGCCGACGTGCTGGTGCTGGATGTCCCTGACTTGTGGCCGCTGGTGGAAAGGCAACCGCTGGTGCTGGCGCCCTACGAGCAGGCCGCCCGGCTGGCTGACCTGCTGGACCTGCCGCTGGTGTCGGAGGAAGTAGCCGGGCGGGTCGAGTCTGCGGCGCAGCGGCGGCCGGTGCCGGAGATCGTCGCCGCGGTGCTGCCCGGGGCCGCGGCCGATTACTACGCCCACGAGCAGCTGGTCGTAGACGGCGTCCCGGTGCCGTGGCGGTGCGCCGGCGGCGCGGTGCACGCCACCGGGACCGACGGGCTGGCCCGCGGGCTGGCCTGGGCGGCGGGCCGGTGGCCGTACCGGCACCTGCTCGCCGCCCTGCTCCGCGACACTGGCGCGGCCGCCCGCCTGCTGGCCGAAGCTGACCTGGACGGCGACCTGGTGCCCGCGCGCTAGGCCGCCGTCCAGGCCGGGCCTACGGGCGCGCCGCCGGCGCCCGGGTAAACGGCTCGAAGACATGGCTGAAGTACCAGTCGGGCTGCTCCAGGCCGGAGCAGCTGCCGGCGCCCTGGGTGCCGGGGCAGCCGCCGTTGTCGCGCTGCAGCGCCCAGAACGACAGCGCGGCGATCCCGTGGCTCCGCGCCCAGTGCAGCACGGTGACGGCGTCGGCCCGGCTGAAGGTCTCGCCCGGGCCGAAGTCGTCGATGCCGGGCATCTCGGTGACCCCGATCATGTGCCACAGCCGCGCGGACGGCGTCCCCGGGTACAGCGCCCTGAGCTGGCCGACCACGGCCGCGCCGGCCGACTCGGTGTCCGCGGCCATGTCCTGGGCGGGGCCCAGGTAGTAGTCGAAGGTCATCACGTTCACGACGCTGATCCGGGCCCCGGCGGCCACCGCGTCCTGCAGCACCGCCAGGCCGCTGGCGGTCAGCCCGGTCGGGAAGGTGGGCAGGGTGTAGGAGAACTGGACCGGCAGGCCACGGGCGGCAGCCCACGCCTCGACCCGGGCGATCGCCTCGTTGCGCCGGCTGATCCCGGCGGTGTTGGTCAGCGAGTCCGCCTCGACATCCAGGTCGATGCGCGAGATGTGGTAGGTCGTGATCACGTTCTCGTAGACCCGGGCAATCGCCGCGACGCTGGTGCAGCTGTCGGCGATGTCGGTGCTGGTGGTGTCGGCGCCGTAGCCGCCGAATGAGGGGATGACATTGCCGCCCGAGGCCTGGATGGCGGCGATGTCACTGCCGAAGGCCGCCGGGGAGACCGGCTGCGTGGTGTCGCCGTTCCAGTACGCGGTGCAGGATCCCGCCTGCGCGGTCTGCAAGAACGCGAAGGTCAGGTACTTGGCGCCCGACTGCCGGGACAGGGCCGCCGGGCTGGCGCTGGTGTCGTACGTCTCGAAGTAGGGGGCAAAGACATGCCGCGGCAGGGTGCGGACGGGTGTGGTGCTGGCGCTGGCCGCGGGCGCGGCCAGCCCGATCGTGGCGGCCGTGGCGGCCGCGGCGGCCAGGGCCGCCAGTCCGGGAACGTGTCGTCTCATGCGCGGACCCCTCGGTAAGCGGAGCGGCAGAATCAAATAGGAAACTTTCCTATTTGATCCGGGAGGCTAATCCGGCGCCTGGTCGTCGTCAAGGGCCCAGCCGGGCTCCGGGCCTGGCTGCAGCCGACAGGGGATAGCCCGGCGAGCCGGACCGGGAGAAAGTGTTCTGTGTGCTGCCAGATGGAGCCGAGCCGAGACATGCCGAGGAGCGGAATGGCCGACACGAGTGACCAGCGGTCCTGCGGGGATGCTGCCCGGCTGAGCACGGCCGCCGGGTCCCGGCTTCGGCTGGGAACCGCGCCGGACTCCTGGGGAGTCTGGTTTCCCGACGATCCGCGCCAGCTGCCGTGGTCGCAGTTCCTGGACGAGGCCGCTGGCAGCGGCTATGCGTGGATCGAGCTCGGGCCGTTCGGCTACCTGCCGGCCGACCCGGGACGGCTGCGCGACGAGCTGGACCAGCGCGGCCTGCAGCTGTCAGGTGCCACCCTCGCGGCGGGCCTGCACCACGGCCGGGACGCGCTGGCGGCGGCGGTCCGCGACGGCCGGGAGGTAGCCGCCGTCCTGACCGCCCTCGGCGCCCGTCACCTGGTGCTGCTGCCCGAGCAGTACACCGACCTGGCCGGCTGGCCCACCCAGCCCGCCGGACTGGACGCCGGCCAGTGGCGGGCACTGACGAGCGGCACCAGCGAGCTGGCCCGGCTGCTGGCCGGCGAGTTCGGCGTCGAGCTCGTCTTTCACCCGCATGCCGACAGCCATGTCGACACCCAGGAGCACATCGAGCGCTTCCTGGACGGCACCGACTCCGGCCTGGTGCGGCTGTGCCTGGACACCGGTCATGTCGCGTACTGCGGCGGTGACAACATCGCGCTCATCCGGCAGTTCGGCGACCGGATCGGCTACGTGCACCTCAAGCAGGTGGACCCGGACGTGCTGGCCCGGGTCCGGGCCGGGCGGCTCGGCTTCGCCCAGGCGGTCCGGCTCGAGGCGATGGTCGAGCCGCCGCACGGGGTGCCGGTCATGGAGCCGCTGCTGGCCGCGCTGGGTGAGCTCAGCACCGACCTGTTCGCGATCGTGGAGCAGGACATGTTCCCGTGCGCGCCGGACCGGCCGCTGCCCATCGCCACCCGGACCCGCCAGTTCTACGGCTCCTGCGGCCTGGGTCCCGGTCCCGCCCGGCGCTAGCCCCCGTCCGCCCGGCTGGCCGCGTCGGCGATGGCCTGCAGGCGCGCTACCTCGGCCGGCCGGATGTTCGGGTCCGTCATCCGGGCCCGGGCGACCCGGGCCAGTTCCGGGCCTGGGTCGTCGCCGGCCAGCGCGCGGAACCGGCGCACCAGGGTGGCGCGGATCGTGGCGAGAGCCGGGCGCAGCCATGCCGGAGGTGACGGCTCGACCTCCGAGGTCACCATGATCAGCCAGGCCATCGCCACGTCAGCGGCGGCAGCGCCGGCGGACACGTTGTTCCAGTCGATGACCACCGGGCCGGCGCTCGTCAGCATCACGTTGGCCGGGTGCAGATCCAGGTGCAGCACGCGGTCACCGGGCCCGAACAGCACCTGCAGTGACGGCGGCGCGGTAATGGCGTGCAGCTGGTCGTGCAGCCGGGCCAGGGTCTGCGCGTGCCGCCGGGCCCGCCACGGCCGGCGCGTCAGGTCGGCCAGCATGTCCTGGCCGTCTAGCCGCTCCAGGACCAGGTCCGGCCCGCTGGCGTCGTAGACGCGGGGGACAGGGAAGCCGGCCTGCGCGAGATGGGACATGGCCGATGCCTCTGGCTCGGCGCTGTGGCCCCGCCGGTACCGGCGGAGGACGCGGTCGCTGCCGAGCGCGAAGACATCGGCCGTGCGCCCGGCGCCGATCAGCGGCCCGGGCTGCTGGACAGCGGACATCGGACTCTCCTTGCGTCAGCGCTTGCGGCCGACTCCGACCAGGCAGCCGAACGGGCTCGGATCGGCTGGCACGTCCTCGGGCCGGTCGGGCCGCCACAGCGGGACCAGGACCAGGCCCGGCTCGGCCAGCTCGAAACCGTCGAAGAACCGCAGCACCTCCGGCCGCGAGCGCAGGTGCAGGCTGGTGGACACGCTGCGGTTGTAGATCGTCTCGGTGGCCCGGGCGATGGCGGGCTTGCCCTCGTCGGTGGCGTGGCCCAGCACCAGGTAGCTCCCCGGCGCGAGGGCGTCGCGCAGGTCGGCCACGATGCGCCACGGATCGTCGGCGTCCGAGATGAAGTGCAGGACCACCATGAGGACCAGCCCGGCCGGCTGGCTGAAGTCGATCAGCCGCCGGGTGGTCTGGTCGGCGAGAATCTGCGCCGGCTGGCGCAGGTCGCCCTCCACGATCGCGGCGTCCGGGTTGCCCGCGAGGAGGGCCTTGCTGTGCGCGATCGCCACCGGGTCGATGTCGGCGTAGACGACGCGAGCCCCCGGCGCGGCCCCGGCGGCGATCTCGTGCACGTTGCCCTGGGTCGGGATGCCGGAGCCGATGTCCAGGAACTGGCGTATCCCCGCGCCGGCCACGTACCGGACGGCGCGGCTCAGGAACGCGCGGTTGGCGCGGGCGATCGCGCCCATGCACGGCTCGACCGCGGCGATGGCCCGCCCGGCATCCTGGTCGGCCAGGAAGTTGTGGCTGCCGCCCAGCCAGTAGTCATAGACCCGCGCGGTGTTGGCCCGCCGGGTATCCACGCCCGGCGGCACCCAGTCCTGCTGGCTGGTCATTCCGCCTCCGCTGGTGCGATTCGCAGCAGTTCCGCACCATATCGCAGGTCCCGGCCGGCGAATGGCGGTCAGCGCGGCGTCAGGATGCAGAACACGTGGCCCTCAGGATCGGCCAGCACGGTCCAGGGCACCTCGCCCTGCCCGACATCGGCCGGGCTGGCGCCCGCGCGGATCAGCCGGTCGGCCTCCGGCGTGATCTGCTCGCCGCGGAACGGCGCGAGGTCGGGATGCAGCCGGTCCTTCACCGTCGCGGCTCCGGCGGGCCGGCCCCCGGAACCGCCAGACGGGCGCGGCGCGCCCTGGCGCAGCAGCTCCAGATACGGCCCGGTCCCGGAGGGCGAGCGGAGCCCGACGATGCCGTCATCGGCGCGGACGACCGGCCAGCCGGCTGCCTGAGCCCAGAACCGCGCCTCGGCGCCGGGATCGCCGCAGTCCATGACGATCGCCGCGACCGGGCCGGTGCCGGCGTAGACGTCGCGGGGTTCCAGGATGCAGAACTCGTTGCCCTCGGGGTCGCTCAGCACCACCCAGGGGACGTCGCCCTGGCCGATGTCGGCCGGCTGGGCGCCGAGATCACGGAACCGGCTGACCAGCTCGGCCTGCTGCGCCGGTGACCCGCTGGCCAGGTCCAGGTGCACGCGGTTCTTGCCGGCCTTGCGTTCCGGTACCGGGACGAACACCAGCGGCACCGCGGCAGGGTCGGGGTAGTGATACCCGGCCGGCCACACGTCGGCCTCCTCGTCGGTCGCCTCGGCGATCTCCCAGCCGAGGCCGGCCGCCCAGAATCCGGCCAAGGCCGGGGGATCGCTGGCGTCCACGACGAGGTGGACCAGGCGCGTTGGCATAGCAGCCAACCTGGCAGACGCCCGGCCGGCCGGCAACCGGAAATGGCCGGCCGCCAGCCGCCCGGCAGCAGGTCAGCCTGACGGCGTGGTGGGCTGCCCGCGTCCCATGCCGGCGTTGCTCAGGTGCCCTTTCAGGCCCGTTCGCCCCGTTTTGGATAGCGTGGCCGGATGAGCGTCTCGTTCGCGGTACGGGCCAGGACGGTGTCGGCTAACGATCTGGAGTTCGGGGTGCTGGAGGCCGGCAGCGGCCCGCTGGCCCTGTGCCTGCACGGCTTTCCCGACACCGCGCATACCTGGGAGCGGCTGCTGCCCGAGCTGGCCGCGGCGGGCTTTCACGCCGTGGCGCCGTTCATGCGCGGCTACGCCCCCACCGCCATCCCGGCGGACGGCGCCTACCAGGTCGGCGCGCTGGCCGCCGACGCCATCGCGCTGCACGAGGTGCTGGGCGGCGGGCCGGACGCCGTGCTGATCGGGCACGACTGGGGCGCCGAGGCAGCCTACGGCGCGGCGGCGCACGCGCCGGATCGCTGGCGGCGCGTCGTCACGATGGGCGTGCCGCCCGCGACCGCGGACTCCGCCTTGTTCAGCGACTACGACCAGCTGCGGCGGTTCTTCTACCTGTTCATGTTCCGGGACCCGCTGGGGTTCGCCGAGGGCGTGGTGGCCAGCGACAACATGGCCTTCCTGGACCGGCTCTGGCAGGACTGGTCACCGGGATTCGAGGCCGGCGAGCACCTGGCCCGGGTCAAGCAGAGCCTGGCCGACCCGGCCTGCCTGGCCGCGGCGGTCGGCTACTACCGGGCCGCCGGCGTCCCGGCCGGGCGCTACGCGGCCGAGCAGCAGGCAGCCGACGGCCAGAATCCGCAGCCGACCCTGTACCTGCACGGCGCCCGGGACGGCTGCATCGGCGCGGATCTCGCCCGCGCCGCGGAGCCGCTGCTGGCTCCCGGCTCGCGCATCGCCATCATCGAGGACGCCGGCCACTTCCTGCACCTGGAGAAGCCCGCCGAGGTGAACGGCCTCATCCTGGACTGGGTCACCATGTAGCGGTGCGGGTACTCGCGATGGCGAGGCGGCCGGAACTGGCCCGGGGCCTAGACGGTCGTCAGATCCTGGATGAACTCGGCGATCTGGCGGAGCGTGCGGCACTCCTGAACCTGGGCGCAGAACGGCGCGTACTGGCCGATGACCGAGTCGCCGTCGTTCCAGGACCGGCGCGGCTCGGGGTTCAGCCAGTACACGCGGCCGGCCCGGTGCCCGATTTCGGCGAACGCGGCGGCCGACGGGTCCAGGTAGTTGGTGCGCGCGTCACCGATGACCAGCACCACCGAGCGGCGGGTGAGCTGGCTGGCGTACTGAGCGGCGAACTCGCGCATGACCCAGCCGTAGTCCGAGCTGCCGCTGAACCGGACCGACTCGCGGGCGACCTGCCGGACATCGAGCCGCCGGCCGTCGGCCCGGGTCTGCTGCACCAGGCCGGTGATCTCCGCCAGCCCGTCGATGAAGCTGAATACCCGCAGGCGGCTCAGCCGGCTGTCCAGCGCGATCAGCAGGTCCAGGGTGAACCGCGAGAACGCGGACACCGACCCGGAGACATCGCAGAGCACCACGATCTCCGGCTTCGGCGGCCGGGCGGGCTCGGTCACCAGCCGGAACGGGACACCGCCGCTGCCCATCGCGCGGCGCAGGGTGGCGCGGATGCTGAGCCGGCGCTTGCGGTAGGCCGCCTGCCGGCTCAGAACGCGGCTGAGCTGCTGGGACAGCGGGCCGATCGCGGCGGCCAGCTCCGCCAGCTCGGCGGCCGAGGCGGTGGCAATGTCGGCGTCCGCCGCCAGCCGGACCCGCAGGGTGGCCCGGACGGCGCGGGCGCCGCGGTCGGCCACCAGCATCCGCTGGATCGCGGCCTGGACCTCGGCGCGGAACCGGGCGATCGCCCGGTCCACCTCGGCCCGGGCGATCCGGTCGCGCAGGGCCGCCTGCCCCGGCAGGCCGCCGGCGGCCAGGCTGGCCGCGGCATCCGCGCCGCCCCCGCCGCCGCCCCCGCCCAGCCCGCCGGCCAGCACGTCCGCTGCGAGGCCGTCCAGGCCGGCCGCCTCAGCCACGGCCCGGGCATACATCACGCCGGCGACGGGCCGGCCCGGCTCGAAGCCGGCGAACCGCCGCACGTACTCGGCGGCCAGCAGCGAGTCGAGCTGGCCCCGGCCGGAGCCGATCGCGGCGCGCAGTGCCGCCCGCAGCTCGTCGTCGGACAGGCCGGACAGCGGTCCGCCGGCGCTGGCCGGCGCGCCGGAGGTGTACAGGTCGAAGATCAGGTTGAACGCGGTGAGCTGGTCGGCGTTCTTGACCAGGGCGCACTGCAGCGCTGCTCGCAGCACCTCCTTGTCGCGCAGCGGGACCTGGCTGACCGCCCGGGCTGCGTCCAGGTGCTCGCCGACCGACACTCCGATCCCCGCGGCCCGCAGCTCATCCACCAGCCCCGCCAGCATGCCCTGCATGGTCAGGTCCGGTGCGGCAGCCGTGCGGCGTCAGGCAATCGACAGCTCCTCGCGGGCGGTCTCGATGTCACGCTCGTACTTCAGCAGCACCGACAGCGTCTGCCGGGTGATGTCGTCGGTGAGCTCGCCGGCGCCGAGAGCGAGCAGCGTCCGGGCCCAGTCCAGCGACTCGGCGATCGACGGCGGCTTGCGCAGGTCCGCGGCGCGCAGTAGCGCGACCAGCGCCGCGATCTCCCTGGCGAGGTGCTCGCTCAGTCCCGGCACCCGCAGCTGGATGATCTCGGCCTCGCGCTCCGGGCCCGGGTAGCCCAGGTGCAGGTACAGGCAGCGGCGCTTGAGCGCCTCCGACAGGTCACGGGTGTTGTTGGAAGTGAGGAAGACCCGCGGGATGTGCCGGGCGGTCACCGTGCCCAGCTCGGGAATCGAGACCTGGTACTCCGACAGCACCTCCAGCAGCAGTGCCTCGGCCTCGATGTCCAGCCGGTCCACCTCGTCGATCAGCAGCACGGCCGGCTCCGCTGACCGGATCGCGGCCAGCAGCGGGCGGCTGAGCAGGAACTCCTCGCCGAAGACGCCGGCGTCGGCCAGGCTCTCCGAGCCGCCGCCCCGGTGCAGCTGCAGCTGCAGCAGCTGCTTGCGGTAGTCCCACTCATAAATGGCCTTGGACTCATCCAGGCCCTCGTAGCACTGCAGCCGGATGAGCGGCATCCCGGTGGCGGCGGCCACGCTCTTGGCCAGCTCGGTCTTGCCCGTTCCGGCGGGCCCTTCGATGAGGACCGGCTTGTGCAGGACGGCGGCCAGGTGGACGATCGTCGCGGCCGGCAGCTCGGCCAGATAGCCGGCACCGCGCAGATCCGCCATGACCTGGTCAATCATGCTCAGAGGCTCCGGCATTGCCTCAATTTATCTGGCGGCCATACATTTGGACGAGTCAGCAGCCTGAAATGGGGGTGGCTGGCCGTGCCAGGACAGGGGTAACGCCGTGCGGCGTCCTGGCGGGCTGCATTCTGCCATCCTCCCGGCGGGTCAGCGAGGGCTGGTCTGAGACCGGCTGACAGGCTCGTGCCGCTGTCTTGCCATACTGTCCCGATGCCGGTGGTGAATTCGCGCTGCGTCTGGGTGCTCGCCGGGACGGCGCTCGCCGGTATCGCCCTGGATCAGGCCAGTAAGGCGCTGGTGGTGGCGACCGTCGAGGGCCAGCCGCCGGTCCTGCTGATCGGCCGGGTCCTGATGATCGACGTGTCGCGGAACACCGGCGCCGCCTTCTCCTTTGCCCCGGCGGCGACGATCTTCTTCAGCTTCCTGGCGGTGGCCATCTCCGCGCTGATCGTCATCAAGGCCCGCCAGCTGCGCTCAGTGGGCTGGGCATTGTCGCTGGGCCTGCTGCTGGCGGGCGCCGTCGGGAACCTGTGCGACCGGCTGGCGCGCGCGCCCGGCTTCGGCCGCGGAGCCGTGGTCGACTTCATCTACCTGCAGCATTTCGCCACCTTCAACATCGCCGACAGCTGCCTGACCTGCGGGGCGATCCTGGCCATCTTGCTGGCGCTGCGCGGCATCCCGATCACCGGCAGGCCGCCGGGCGGACCGCCGGGCGGCACCGGGCCAGGCTGAGGCCGCTTGACGGCGTCGGGGGCATCTATGAAACGTTGCCCCCATGACCGTTACCGCAGCTGGCTTCGATCTCGACGCCAAGTACCGGGTCACCGAGGGTGGCGTTCTCATCACGGGAGTCCAGGCGCTCGCCCGGGTGCTATTCGACCAGATCCGGGCCGACCGGCGGCGCGGCCTGAATACCGCCGCGTTCGTCAGCGGGTATCCGGGCTCGCCGCTGGGCGGGTTCGACCAGACGCTGCAGCGCACCGGGTCGCTGCTGGGCGAGCACGACGTGCACTGGATGCCGGGCGTCAACGAGGACCTGGCCGCGACCGCGGTATGGGGCAGCCAGCAGGACAACCTGGCTCCGCTGCGGAGCCACAACGGGGTTATCGGCATGTGGTATGGCAAGGCCCCCGGCGTGGACCGGTGCGGCGATGTCTTCCGGCACGCGAACCTGCACGGCATCGGCACCAACGGCGGCGTGATCTGCGCGGCGGGCGATGACCCGGCGTCGAAGTCGTCCACCCTGCCCGGCGCCAGCGAGGTCGCGCTGTATGACGCGGGCATGCCCGTGCTGGTGCCCGGCACCCCGCAGGAAGTGCTGGACCTGGGCCGGCACGGTTATGAGCTGTCCCGGTTCACCGGCTGCTGGACGGGCCTGAAGATGGTCACGGCGGTCTGCGACGGGTTCGGCTCGGCCGACGTGGCCAGCGAGCGCATCGTGCCGCAGTTGCCGGAGCTGTCGTTTGACGGGCAGCCCTGGCGGTTCGCGCAGGCGCCGCGGTTCTTCCTGCCGGTGACGATCGACCTGGAAGCCGAGCTCTACGAGCGGCGGCACGAGGCAGCCCGCGCCTATGCGGCCCGCAACAGCCTGAACGTGGCCGAGGTCGACCCGCCGGACGCGTGGCTGACGATCGTCAGCTCGGGCCGGGTGTACCGGGAGGTGCGCCAGGCGCTGGCCGGGCTGGGCCTGGCCCGCGACGCCGAGGTCGCCGGCGCGGGCATCCGGCTGGTCCGGCTGGGCATGATCTACCCGCTGGAGCCGGGGATCGTCCGCGCCGCCGCCCGCGGCGTGCAGGAAATCCTGGTCGTCGAGGAGAAGCGGCCGTTCGTCGAGCGGTTCATCCGCGAGCAGCTGTACGAGAGCAGCGAGCGGCCGCGGGTGACCGGCAAGCGGGATGAGCGGGACCGGCCGCTGGTCCCGGTGGACGGTGAGCTGAGCGCTGACCGGCTGCGCCCGGTACTGGCCCGCCGCCTCGCGCAGCGGCTGGCAGGGCCTCAGTTCGCGCCGCTGGATGGCCCGGCGCGCGCCAGCTCGCTGCCCGTCATCAGCCTGGAGACGACCCGCACGGCGGCCTTCTGCAGCGGCTGCCCGCACAACAGGTCCACGATCGCCGGTGCCGGGTCGCCGGTGGGCGGCGGCGTCGGCTGTCATGCCATGGTCATGTGGCTGGACCGCGGGGCGGTGTCGTACTCGCAGATGGGCGGCGAGGGCGCGCAGTGGCTAGGCCGCGCGCCATTCACCGCCGTCCCGCACTACGTGCAGAACGTCGGCGATGGCACCTTCTTCCATTCCGGCAGCCTGGCGGTCCGCGCGGCGGTCGCCGCCGGGGTCACGATGACCTTCAAGATCCTCTATAACGGGGTTGTCGCCATGACCGGCGGCCAGGACCCGGCGGGTCAGCTCGACGTACCCAGGATGTGCCGGGCGCTGGCCGCCGAGGGAGTGGCGCGGATCATCGTGGTGTCGGACGACCCGGCCCGGTACCGGAGCTGGGCGGGCCTGCGCTCCGCGGCGGGCCTGCCGGCCGGAACCCGGGCCTGGGGCCGGGACCGGCTGGCCGAAGCCGAGCGGGTGCTGGCCGGAGTGCCTGGCGTGACCGTCCTGGTCTACGACCAGGCATGCGCGAACGAGCTGCGCCGGCTGCGCAAGCGCGGCCGGGCACCGGAGCGCGCCCAGCGCGTGGTGATCAACGAGGCGGTCTGCGAGGGCTGCGGGGACTGCGGGACGAAGAGCAACTGCCTGTCGGTCCGCCCGGTGGAAACCGAGCTGGGCCGCAAGACGCAGATAGACCAGGCGTCCTGCAACACCGATTACAGCTGCCTGGATGGTGACTGCCCGTCGTTCGTGACGGTGCGGGCGCCGTCAGCGCGGGCGGCCGGGGCGCGGCCGGCGCCGTCCGCCGGGGCAGCCGGCGCGCTGGAGCTGCCCGGGCTGGCCGGCGAGCTGCCGGAGCCGGCCAGCAAGGCCGCCATCGCCGAGGTCGGCGGCTACGGGATCGTGGCCACGGGCATCGGCGGGACCGGCGTCGTCATGCTCAACCAGGTGCTGGCCACGGCGGCGTTCCTGGACGGGCTGGGCGTCACCGGGCTGGACCAGACCGGGCTGAGCCAGAAGGCGGGCCCGGTGGTGTCGCACCTGCGGCTGTGGCACGGCGCTGCGGCGCCGGCGCCCCCGGCGGATGCGGTCGCCGGGGATGGCGCCGGGGCCGCGGGTGAGGCGGCCATGGCGGCGGCGGCCGGGCCGCGGGACGCGCCGGCCAGCCACCCGGAGGCCGGCAATGCCGTCGGCGAGGAATCGGCTGATCTGCTGCTGGCCCTGGACCTGCTGGTGGCGGCCGAGCCGCGGCACCTGGCCCGGCTCAGCGCCGCCCGCACGGTCACGGTGGCCTGCACCTCGGTGGTCCCGACCGCGGGCATGGTGCGCGGCTCCGACCCGGCGCCGGACGCCAGCCCGATCCTGACCGCGCTGCGGGAGCGCAGCCGGCCCGGCGGGCTGACCACGGTGGATACCGAGGCGGTGGCCACGGCCCTGTTCGGCGACGCGGTCGCCGCTAATGTGATCGCGCTCGGCGCGGCCTACCAGGCCGGCGCAGTGCCGGTCGCCGCGGCCTCGATCGAGCGGGCCATCGAGCTCAACGGCGTGGCCGTGCAGCGGAACAAGGCGGCCTTCCGGGCCGGAAGGCTGGCTGTCCACGATCCCGCCGCGCTGCCGGCCGCACGCCGGGCAGGCGAGCTGCGCCGTCGCGAGGATCCCCGGCAGCTGGCCGCTGCCGGGGAGCTGGCCGCCGCCCGCGGCCTGACCGGGCCGGCCGCCGGCCGCGCGGTGCGCCGCGCCGCGGAGCTGATCGACTACCAGGACGCCCGGCTGGCCGGCCGTTACCTGGACCTGGTGGGCGCAGCGGCCCGCGCGGATGCCGCGCGGGTGGCCGCCGGGCAGGCGGCGGGGCAGGACACGGCGGGGCAGGAGGCGGCTGAGCTGACCGAGGCGGTGACCGACGCCTTCTTCCACCTGCTCGCTTACAAGGACGAGTACGAGGTGGCGCGGCTGCACCTGCTCCCGGAGTTCGGCGCGGCGCTGGCCGGGGCGGTGCCCGGCGGCCGGGGCGTCCGTTATCAGCTGCACCCGCCGGTGCTGCGGGCGCTGGGCCTGCACAGCAAGATCGGTATCCCGGCGCCGCTGGCCCGCCCGGCCTTCCGGGCCCTGCGAGGCATGCGCAAGGTGCGCGGCAGCCGGGCCGATGTGTTCGGCTACACCCGGGTCCGGCGGACCGAGCGGCGGCTGGCAGCCGAGTACGAGGCGCAGATGCGCCCGCTGCTGGACCGGGCCGCCACGCTGCCGGATGCCGGGCACGCCGCCGCGGTGGAGCTGGCCCGGCTGCCGCTGGGGATCCGCGGCTACGAGGAGATCAAGCTCGCGGCGGTGGCGCGCTACGAGGCCGACCGGGCGCGGCTGCGGGCCGGGCTCGGCAGCCCGCGCTAGTCGCCGCGCCGGGACCGGGACGGCCCGAGGCGGCGGATCCGCGCTCCGCGGCGGGCAGCAGCCGCCGCCGGCTGGATCCTCCGCCTCCGCGACGGCGGGCGGGGACGATCAGGATTTCCCGGTGCGGACCACGTCCAGGATCCTGGTCACCGGCACGCCGGCCAGCGCGGGGGAGGAGCCTGGCGAGGACCACACGCGGGTCTGCAGGAACTCGGCGAAGCCAGCGGCCTGCTCGGCGGAGCCGAACTCGAGGTCGATCATCAGGTAGTCCGGGTCGCCGGCTGGCCGCCGGATGACATAGCCGCGCACGCCTGCCTGCTGGCGAGCCCGGGCGAAGCGGTCGAACGCGGACTGCCAGAGCTCGTAGTCGCGGATCGGGTGCTCGATGCGCAGCGTGACCATGGCCGTTCTCCGTCTCTGTCCGCGGGCGTGGCGATCATTACCCGCACGCTAGGCCGGCCACCGGGCACCCGGTATCCCATTTATCTGGGGGTGCGGGGCCGCTGCCCGCCGCCGCTGACCAGCGCGGACAGCCGGACGGCGAGGGCCGCGCGGGTACTCTCGGTCGGGTGGCCGGCACCTGGGCACGGACCGCGGCCCGCGAGCGGGTCGCGGCGATCAGCGCGGCCGCTCATGACAGCCGGGAGCTGCGCCGGCAGGTCCTGCCGGTGCTAGGCGAGGTGCTCGGGTTCGAGGGCTATGTCTGGCTGCTGACCGACCCCGTCACGACGGTGGGCGCCGCGCCGCTGGCGCACGTGCCGGGGCTGGCCGACATGACCGGGCTGCCGGCGATCATCCGGGCCAAGTACGCCACGACGGCCAATCGCTGGACCACGCTGGGCCCGCCGGGCAGCCCGGCCGGGCTGTGGAGCGCCGTGGCCTCCGGCCAGGCGCGCAGCCCGGCGTGGCGCGAGGTGCTCAGGCGGCACGGCACCGGTGACGTTGCCTCGGTGGTGTTCACTGACCAGTTCGGCTGCTGGGGGTTCCTGGACCTGTGGCGGGCGGCGGGCCGCGGGCCGTTCGCCGCCGCGGATGCCGAGTTCCTGGCCGGGCTGGCCGCGCCGCTGACCGCCGGACTGCGGCGGTGCCAGGCACTCACCTTCACCAGCGTGGCGGCGGCGCACCGCGGCGACACCGGGCCGGTGGCGCTGACCCTCGATGACGACCTGCGGATCCTGTTCCGCACGGCGGCGTCCCGGGCCTGGCTGGAGGTGCTGCTGCCGCCGCAGCCCGACGAGCGGGCGGTGCCGGCCAGCGTCTACAACGTCGCAGCGCAGCTGCTGGCGGCCGAGGCCGGCATCGATGACCACCCGGCGTCCGCCCGCACGCACCTGGCCGGCGGGTTCTGGCTCACGCTGCGCGCCGCCCGGCTGGCCGCCGAGACCCCGGGACCGCCGGGCAGCCCGGCGATGATCGTCGTGACGATCGAGGAGGCGTCCGCGGCCGAGCGGCTGGAGATATTCGGCCGGGCCTGGGGACTGACCGCCCGCGAGCGCGAGCTGCTGGGCGTGCTGGCCGCCGGCGGCGACACCCGGGCGATCGCCCGGCAGCTGGGGCTGTCCGAGCACACAGTCCAGGACCATCTCAAGGCGATCTTCAGCAAGACCGGCGCCCGGGACCGGGTGACGGTGCTGTCGCGGGCGCTGGGTACCCGGGGGCGGGCCGGCGGCTGATTCCGGTCCGCCGCGGCCGCGGCGTTCCCCCGGCGGTCCCCGTGCGTGACCTCCTCGGCCGGCCGGGCCGGCACCGCGGTAGACACCGGTAAGGCCCGTTACGGTGTCACTCGCTGAGCTGCGGCCGCTGTGCCCGCGGACGCGCTGAATGACCGCAAAATGGCAATTCTGCTGCGGACGGGCATGCCGGTGTGCCGATACTCGGCGCTGTGACGGGCGAGGGCTTCGCGGCGGTCCTGGCGGCCGCCCAGGCGGGCAGCGAGCCGGCGTTCTCGCAGCTGTGGCGGGATGGCAATCCGGCGCTGCTGCGGTACCTGCGGGTGCTGGCTCCCGAGGCCGCCGAGGATATCGCGGCCGAGACCTGGGTCCAGGTGGTGCGCGGGCTGCCCGGTTTCCGCGGCGACGAGCGGGCCTGGCGGGCCTGGCTGTTCACCATCAGCCGCCGCCGGGTGCTGGACGAGCGGCGGCGCCGGTCCCGCCGGCCGGTTATCCCGCTGGATGACCTACCGGAAACCCGCCTGCCGGATGTCAGCGATACCGCGGACCTCGCCGTCGAGCATCTCAGCACCCGGGCGGTGCTGGCGCTGCTGGCCGGGCTGCCCCCGCTGCAGGCTGAGGTGATTCTGCTGCGCGTGGTCGCGGGCCTGGACACCGAGTCGGTGGCCCGGATGGTGGACCGCAGCCCGGGCGCCGTCCGGGTCGCCGCGCATCGCGGACTGCGGCGGCTGGCGCAGATCGTGGCGCAGGACGGTGTAACGATCTGACCGGCTGCGGCGTTTCGGACAGTGATATGCCGAATCTGCCCTGGCCCGCCCGCCGGGACGTGTCCGCAATCTCGGACGCGTCCCTGGCCGCGCTGCTATCCGGGCTGACGCCGGAGGATCAGTCCGCGGGCGTGCAGCCGGCTGCGGATGTCATTGCCGCGCTGCGAGCCGCCCCCGCTGCTGACGAGCTGGACGGCGAGGCCCTCGCCCTCGCGGAGTTCCGGAGCCGGCGGGCCGGGGCGCCGGGCCCCGCACAGCGGGCTCGCCGGGCCCGCGCGGCGCGCCGCGGCCGGCCGGCCCGCCGGCCCTCGCGGATGCCCGCCAGGGCTGCCGCTGCGGCGGCGTTCGCCGCCATCGGCGCCGGCGGCCTGGCCACCGCGGCCTACGCCGGCGTGCTGCCCGCGCCGATCCAGCGGTTCGCCCACGCCGCCATCCTGGCGCCCGCCGCGCGGGCCACCTCGATCCGGGCCGACCACCCGGCGGCCGCCGGGTGCCAGGCTCCGGGACGGAGCGGCTCGGCGTCGGCCGCCCCGGCGCGGGACACCCGGCCGGCCAGTGCGCTGGGAATGAGCGCATCGCCCGCCGGCGCTGCGCCCGGCCGCAGCGCCGGGCTCTGCCGCCGGGCTACTGCGCGCCCGGCGCGCCGCCATGTTCACCGGGCCGGGTGCTGGCCAGCGGTGCCGTCCCCGGCCCCGCGACCGGGCGCCTCCGGCTCGGCCGCCCCGCGGCCGGGCCCGACTGTCCGCATGCACCGGCCCGCGGCTGACGGTCCCCGGCCGTTCCGGTCATGCGCTGCCTTCTGGTGGCGATCGCACGGGCAGCGGCGGCACTGGTTCCCGGTCATGCGCCCGGTCCCGGGCCGCGGATCCCGCCCGGCCGGGTGGCAGGTGCCCCGCCCCGGCAAGACCAGTGGCCACATCACCAGCGGTCCCGGCAGCGGGGCAGGCGCACCGTCCAGCAGCAAGCCCGTGCAGAGTCACCCCAACAATCCGCCGTCGCGCCAGTAGCGCGGCGCTCAGCCCGCATCCGGGTTATCCCGGGTGCGCGGCGGGGACCGGGTCCTTCCCCCCGGCGGCCCGGTTCCCCCGCCCGTCCCGCGGCCTAGCTGGACCGCTCCTAGGCCCCCGGACGGGCCCGTGGCGGGGGAACCGAGCCGTACCCCCGGCGGCCCGGTTCCCCCGCCCTTCCGTCCGGCCCGCCGCTGGCTTCCCGCGTGACCCGTTCAGGCGATGTGGCCTGGCCGCCGAGAGCACCGCCGCCGGCGGCCCCGGCGCCCCGGGCCGAGGGCGGCAGCAGCCCGGCTGTCAGCCGGCCGGACGGCGCAGCGTGAGGACTTCTGGTGGCGGGGCGGGCGAGGGGCGTGCGCTGGCATCGGTGACCGGTCTCGCGCCCGCCCCGAACCGGTCCAGCCCGGCGCCGCCTACCAGCCGCCAGGGCTGCGGGCTGGCCGCCGCCCGCCGGGCCAGCCCGGCGAGCGGAAGGCCGGCGCGCGAGCCGGCCAGGATCAGGTTGCCGAACCGGCGGGCCCGCAGCACGGCGGTATCGGCCATCAGGCAGACGTGCGGGAAGACCGAGCGCACCGTTGCGACCTGAGCGCGGGCATGCGCCAGGGGCGGGCCATCGCCGACATTGACGGCCAGGATGCCCGGCGGGCTGAGCGCGCGGGCGGCGGCCGCCGTGAACTCGGCCGAGGTCAGCCGGGCCGGAGTCTGCGCGCCGGCGAACAGGTCCGCGATGACCAGGTCAAAGGACCCGGCGCGGACCTGCCCGGCGACCGCACGGGCATCACCGATCCGGACCCGCAGGCCGGACTGCCTGCCGCGGCCGGCCCCGCGGCCGCCGTCCGCCAGCGGCAGATGCTCGCGGACCACCTCGGCCAGCGCGCCGTTCGACTCGACCGCGAGCTGGCGGGAGCCGGGCCGGGTGGCGGCCACGTACCGGGCCAGCGTCAGCCCGCCGCCGCCGAGGTGCAGGACCCGCAGCGGCTGCCCGGCCGGCGCCGCGAGGTCGGCCAGGTGCGCGAGCCGGCGCAGGTAGGCGAACTCCAGGTGCTGCGGGTCGTCGAGATCGACATGCGACTGCGGCGTGCCGTCGACCAGCACGGTCCAGCCGCGCGGCCGGTCGGGATCGGCCACCAGCTCCACGACGCCCTGGTCGCCCTCGAGCCGCACCGTGGGCCGGCCGCCGCCGCGCTGCCGGTGTGCCATAGATCCATTATCGTGTCGGGATGCCTGCCGCCCCCGGATGCCGCCCGGCGTTCGCGCCCGGGGCCGGCGGCGCCTAGTGGACGCGATCCCCGAGGCGGTACGCCGCAAGGCCCTCGCCGCGGGCGCGGCGCACTGGCTGCACGAGCTTCCCGAGCTCGTGGCCCGGCTGGAGCGGGACTGGTCGATCGGCGTCGGCCGGTCGTATGGCGATGCCACCGAGGCGCTGGTCGCCTGCCGGGGGTCCCTGCTCCTGGGCACAAGCAGGGACCCGGGCGTGCCGCCCCCCCAAAGCCCGGGCCGCGCACGCGGCCACGGGCGGCACGCCAGGGCCTGCCCTGACGCGATAGTACCTGGTATTGGTACGTTGAACTTTAAGTATGAAGATTCATGTCTAAAACAGGAAGGCAGGACGGTGACCGGAATCGAGCCCCGTTCGCACGGGCGGCGCCTGAGCAGGGGAACCGTCCGCCAGGCGATGCTCGACACCGCGGTGGCGATGGCGGTGGAGGCGGGGATCGGCATCGGCCTGGAGTCCATGAGCGTCGAGGAGATCATCCAGGTCGCCCGGGTCCCGCGCAGCTCCGTCTACCGGATCTGGCCGGTCAAGGAGATGTTCCTGGACGACCTGCTGTGCTACATGGCCGGGCGGCAGGCCTACTTCGGCGCGCAGGACGTCTTCGACCCGCAGACCTTCGAGGTCGTGGCGCGGGTGATCGAGGAGAACCGGTCCCTGCTGGCCACGCCGGCCGGGCGGCGGGCCGTGCTGTGTGAGGGGGTGCGGCTCGGCGTCCGGCGCAACGCCCAGGCCCTGCGCGACAGCGCGCTGGCCCGGATGCACACCGCCCTGATCGCGACCGTCAGCTCGACGGGCAGCAGCAAGATCCGGCCCGAGATCGCCCGCGCTCTCGATGATGCGGAGGCGGCCTCGCGCCGTTCGATCGTGACGCTGTTCCGCGATGTCATCGTGCCCGCGCTGGGGCTGCGGCTGCGCGACCCCGGCGCCACCCTCGATCACATGGTGATGGCCGGCGGCGTCCTGATCCAGGGGCTGGCCCTGCGGGAGATCCTGGCCAGGTCCGTGGGCGGCGACGAGGCCGGGGAGCCGGCGGCAGGCACGCCGGCCAGCGGCACGAGCCCGACCACGGCGCAGCTCCTGGACCAGCCGGTCCCCGGCCCCGGCCTGGACGGCGAGCCCGCTCCGTGGAGCCTGGTGGCGCTGACCTACCTGGGGCTGATCGACACGTTCCTGGAGCCCGACCCGGACTACCGGAGCCCGGGCGGCTCCTGAGCGGCGCCAGGACGGGCTGCGCAGCAGGCCGGCAGCCGCGTCAGGGCAGCTCACCGGCCACCCGGCGGGCGCTGGCTAGGCCCGGCCGGCGGCTGGCCGCAGGAGCAGGTCGCGGATGGTGACGGCGAGCACGCCGTGCGCGGCGGCCGGGTCCAGCCGGCCCGCGCGCACCTCGTCGGCGCACGCGTGGATGAGGGCGAAGCAGCTCGTCACCAGCCAGCCTGCGGGCAGGTCGGCGCGGAACGAGCCGTCGGCCTGACCGCGGTCGACCAGGTCGCGAAGGCGCTGCTGGGCGGCCTGGTGCGAGCGCGTCAGCGCCGCCGGGCTGAGCTGCGTGGCGGCCGCGGCGGCAATAGCGCCGTTGCGGTGCAGCTCGCGCCAGCCCGCGGCCAGCAGCCGGTCCAGCGCCTCGGACGCCGGGCCGCGCTCGGGGTGCACGCTGTCCAGGACGGCGGCGGCGCGGCCGGCGGACCGCTGCACCACCGCCTCCAGCAGCGCCTGCGGCGTCGGGAAGTGGGCGTAGACCGTGACCCGAGATACGCCGGCCTGCGCGGCGACCGCCGAGATGCTGGGCTGGCCGCCGCGCTCGAGCAGTTCCTCGGCGGCGTCGAGGATGGCCTGGATGTTGCGCTCGGCGGTGGCCCGCCGGTGATCGGGGGCCTGCGCCTGCGGGTCCACGTGCCTCCCTTCCTGAGCCTGCCGGCCGCGCCCGGCTAGTGCAGCCCGGCCCGCTGGCCGGCCGCCGGGCGGGCCGCGGGCACGGCCAGCAGCGCGACGATGGCGAGCACCGCCGCCACCACGGCGGCCACGGCAAAGCCGTGCCGGTAGCCGGCCGCCAGGCCCGCCGCGGCCGTTGCCGTCGCGCCCCCGGATCCGGCGACCGCGCCGACCGCGGCGAACACCGCCACGCCCAGGGCCGCGCCGATCTCGTGCGCGGTAGTCATCATGCCGGACGACAGGCCCTCCTGGCCGGCCCGGGCGTCGCTCATCGCGCTGACCGTAGCGGCCGGGAACACCAGCCCGACTCCGGCGCCGAGCACGAGCAGGCCGGGCAGCACTGCGGCGGCGTAGCCGCCGCCGGCCTGGCTGGCCAGCAGCACCGCGCCGGCGGCCACCACGGCCAGCCCGGCGGCTGCCACGACCCGCGCGCCGAGCCGGGGCAGCAGCCGCCCGGCCAGGTGGGCAGCGACTCCGATGACCGCCACCATCGGCAGGAACTGCGCACCCGCCGTGACCGGCGCGGCGCCCAGCACGTCCTGCAGGTACAGCGTGTTCAGGTAGAACGTGCCGACCAGGATCCCGGTGGCGCCGAGCATGACCGTCATCCCGGCGGTCAGCGGCCGGCTGCGCCAGGTGCGCGGCGGCAGCAGCGGGTCGGCGGCCAGGCGCTCGGTCACCGCGAAACCGGCCAGCAGGATCACGCCGGCCGCGAGCAGGGCGATGGTCCGGCCGGCGGCCCAGCCGTGCTGCTGCGTGCCGGCCAGCGCGGCCACCACCGCGCCGAGCCCGGCCACCACCAGCAGCGCGCCGGGTATGTCCAGCCGCCGGCCTCGCCCGGCGGGCCCGGCGCCGGCTGCGGCCCGGCCCGAGCGAGCGGGGATGACGTGCAGTGCCGCCAGCGCGGCCGCGACGCCGACCGGGACGTTGATCAGGAACACCGACCGCCAGCCGAGCCCGCTGGTCAGCAGCCCGCCGGCGACCACGCCCACGGCGGCGCCGCCACTGGCCAGCGCTCCCCAGGCGGCCAGCGCGGCCGTCCGCTGCGCGCCCGCGTACAGCGCCGTGATCACCGCCAGCGCTGCCGGGCTGAGCAGCGCGGCGCCGAGTCCCTGAGCGCCGCGTGCCACGATCAGCGTGGCTTCTGACGGGGCCAGCCCGCTGGCCAGCGATGCCAGGGTGAAGACAGCCAGGCCCGCCAGGAACATCCGCCGCCCGCCCAGCACGTCGGCGGCCCGCCCGCCCAGCAGCATCAGGCCCCCGGTGAACAGCAGGTAGGTCGTCACCACCCACTGCAGGCCAGCGGGGCCGACGTGCAGGCTGCGGCCGATGGACGGCAGGGCCACGTTCACCACCGTCATGTCGAGGATCACCATGAACTGGGCCGCGCCGACCACGGCCAGCGCGGTCCAGGGCCGCCGGCCGGGGGCCGGAGCCCCGGCGGCCCCGGCCCGGGCCGGGGCGGGGCCGTGTGCGCGGGATCGCGGACGGGGACTGATCAGCATGCTCGTTCCCCGCGCCGGGCTGATCTGAGATCAGGGTTAACACTTGTGTCAACCACGACCGTACGCATGACTTTACAGCTGCGTCAACCTAGGTCGGCTGCCGGCCGGCTACCCCGGCATCGCGCCCGGTGGCGCGGGCCGGATCGCCCGGCCAGTGAAATGGCAGCGGAATGGCAGCAAAATGAGTGGCCGGAAGGTTCAAGGGACGGTAAAAATTGGCATTACCGGGCATATGGCCTG
>DASUBV010000037.1:0-13340 GCA_035763085.1 Streptosporangiaceae bacterium
GGATCCCTGAAACCCGCAGGCCGACCACGATAGGAGCGATGTGTAGCGAGCAAGAGACCGGAGGGCGAAGTTGAGCGAGCACCTGGCTGACGTGTTCGGGCAGGGGTCGTACGGCGTGCGGCTGGAGTGGGGCGCGGCCGGAGCGGCTACGCTGGCGCCCGGCTGCACCGCCCTGGTCATCGTGGACGTGCTGTCGTTCACGACGTCTGCGTCGCGGCCGAGCGCGGGACGCGGTCTTTCCCTACCCGTGGCGTGACGAGTCCGCTGAGGACTTCGCCCGCCAGAACAGCGCAGAACTCGCTGCCGGGCGCCGGGCCGGCGCAGCGGGCCGGCCGTGGTCGCTGTCGCCCGCGGCGCTGCGCCGGGCTCCGGCGGCCGAGCGGCTGGTGCTGCCCTCTCCCAACGGCTCGGCCATCGCCGCCGCCGCAGCCCGGTCCGCAGCGGGCTCCGGCCCGGTGCAAGGCACCACTCAGCCTGCCGCGCCCGTCATCGTCGCCGCCTGCCTGCGCAACGCCGCCACGGCCGGCCGCTGGCTGGCGGAGCGGGGTACCGGCACACCGGGCCGGCCAGTTGCCGTCATCCCCGCGGGCGAGCGGTGGCCCGACGGCAGCCTGCGCCCGGCTCTGGAGGACCTGCTCGGCGCCGGCGCGGTGATCGCCGCGCTGCGCGACGCCGGCGCCGGGCCGCTGTCCCCCGAGGCCGCCGCCGCGGCCGCCTGCTTCACGGGAACGCCCGACGTCGGCGCGGCGCTGACTGCCTGCGCGTCCGGCGCCGAGTTGCGTGCGCGCGGCTTCGCCGAGGACGTCGAGATCGCCGCCGCGGCGGGCGCGTCCAGCGTCGTGCCGGTCCTGCAGGGCGGCGCATTCACCGCCGCCAGCTGAGCACAGCGGTCCGGCCACCGCGACCGGCGCCTTGCCAGATGGGTCGCGCGCACCAGCGCCACTGGCAGGAAAGGCCACATCCGGCGCAGCGACGTGGCGGCCTTCCCGTACAGCTACACGTTCAGGTAGGGGTCGCCCGGCAGCTCATCGGGCCAGCCCGGCTCCCGGCACACCCGCGTCCGGGGGCGGCCGCCGGCCCGGAAGCAGGCGGGCCGGAAAATGGTTAGGTCGAAGGGGCCTTCCTGACCAATCCTGGTGGGAGTGCCCGCGCGCCCGCATACCGGGCGCGCGTGTTGTGCCATCTGCTTGCTGACCTGGAGATACGCCGTGACGTCCACGCCCGCCGAGCTGCGGGCCGCCCTGCCCGGCCTGATGCTGCGCGACCAGCGCCGCCTCGGACGCCGCGTGCACCAGGCGGCCGGGCTACGCGATGCCGCCGCGCGGGACAAGGCGCTGAGCCAGGTCACGGCCGAACTGGACACCGCGACCGAGCGGATCGCGGCCCGCCGCCGGGCGGTGCCGGTCCTCTCATACCCGCCCGAGCTGCCGGTCAGCCAGCTCAAGGACGAGATCGCCGAGGTTATCCGCGACCACCAGGTGGTGATCATCGCGGGCGAGACCGGGTCCGGCAAGACCACCCAGCTGCCCAAGATCTGCCTGGAGCTGGGCCGCGGCGTGGCCGGGCAGATCGGGCACACCCAGCCGCGCCGGATCGCCGCACGCACGGTGGCCGAGCGGATCGCCGAGGAGCTCGGCACCGAGCTGGGCACCACGGTCGGCTACAAGGTCCGGTTCACCGATCACTCCAGCGACAGCACGCTGGTAAAGCTGATGACCGACGGCATCCTGCTGACCGAGATGCAGCGCGACCGGCAGCTGCTGCGCTACGACACGCTGATCATCGACGAGGCGCACGAGCGCAGCCTGAACATCGACTTCATCCTCGGCTACCTGCGCCGCCTGCTGCCCAGCCGGCCCGACCTCAAGGTCATCATCACCTCGGCCACCATCGACCCGGACCGGTTCAGCCGGCATTTCGCCGTAGGCGAATCAGACAGGCACAGCGCCGGAGGCGAATCTAGTAAACACAGCGCCGTAGGCGAATCAGGCCAGCACAGCGCCGCAGGCGAACCACCCCAGCACCGAACCGGAAGCGACTCACCCCAGCACAACACCCCAGGCGAGTCAGGCCAGCAGGGCTCCCTGGATGGCGCGGGCGCGCCGGTGATCGAGGTGTCCGGGCGGACCTACCCGGTCGAGGTGCGCTACCGCCCGGTGGCCGACCCCGACAACCCGGACGCCGAGCCGCGGGACCAGATCCAGGCCATCGACGACGCCGTCACCGAGCTGTGCGCGGCCGGGCCCGGCGACATCCTGGTGTTCCTCAGCGGCGAGCGGGAGATCCGCGACACCGCCGACGCGCTGGCCGGCCGCGGCCAGTTCGACGTGCTGCCGCTGTATGCCCGGCTGTCGGCGGCCGAGCAGCACAAGGTGTTCGAGCCGCACTCCCGGCGCCGCGTGGTGCTGGCCACCAACGTTGCCGAGACCTCGCTGACGGTGCCCGGCATCCACTACGTCATCGACCCCGGCACCGCGCGGATCTCCCGGTACGGGCACCGCACCAAGGTGCAGCGGCTGCCCATCGAGCCCATTTCGCAGGCGTCGGCGAACCAGCGGGCAGGCCGGTGCGGCCGCACCGCCGACGGCATCTGCATCCGGCTGTACTCCGCGGATGACTTCGCCGCGCGCCCGGAGTTCACCGACCCGGAGATCCTGCGCACCAGCCTGGCCGCGGTCATCCTGCGGATGGCGGCGCTCGACCTCGGCGACGTGGCCGAGTTCCCGTTCGTGGACTCGCCCGACTCCCGGCAGGTCGCCGACGGCATCCGGCTGCTGGAGGAGCTGGGCGCCCTGGTCGCCGGCACGTCCGCGCACCGACGGCTGCAGCTCACCGACACCGGGCGCAAGCTGGCCGAGCTGCCGCTGGACCCGCGGCTGGGCCGGATGATCCTGGAGGCCGGGCAGCAGGGCTGCGTGCGCGAGGTGCTCATCATCACCGCGGCGCTGTCCATCCAGGACCCGCGCGAGCGGCCCGCCGACGCGCGGGACGCCGCCGACGCCCGGCACCGCAGGTTCGCCGAGCCCGGCTCGGACTTCCTGGCCCTGGTCACGCTGTGGGACTACCTGCGCGAGCAGCAGCGCGAGCTGTCCTCCTCGGCGTTCCGCCGGATGTGCCGCCGCGAGTACCTGCACTACCTGCGCACCCGCGAGTGGCAGGACGTGCACGGCCAGCTCCGCCAGGCGGCCGCCAGCCTGGGCATCACCGCGGGCGCAGGCGAGCCCGAGCCGGTCGCCCCGGACCGCGAGCCCGGCACGGCCAGGTTCGCCGAGAGCCTGGCCCAGCGCGTGCACACCGCGGTGCTGGCCGGCCTGCTGTCGCACATCGGCATGAAGGACGCCGAGGCGACCAGTCGCGGGCGCAGGCGCGGCCCCGCGGAGTTCTCCGGCGCCCGCGGAGCTCGTTTCGCCATATTCCCCGACTCCGCGCTGGCCCGGAACGCGCCGCAGTGGGTGATGGCCGCAGAACTGGTGGAGACCTCCCGGCTGTGGGCGCGCACGGCGGCGCGGATCGAGCCCGAGTGGGCCGAGGCGCTGGCCGGCCACCTGCTGCGGCGCACCTACAGCGAGCCGCGGTGGGACGCGCGGCGCGGCGCGGCGGTGGCGCTGGAGCGGGTGACGCTGTACGGGCTGCCGATCGTCGCCGCGCGGACGGTCAGCTACGGGCGGATCGACCCGGCGGCGGCGCGCGAGCTGTTCATCCGCAGCGCGCTGGTGGAAGGCGACTGGCACACCCGGCACCGGTTCTTCCACGACAACCGGCGGCTGCTGGACGAGGCGGCCGACCTGGAGCGGCGGGCCCGGCGGCGCGGCATCGTGGTGGACGACGACGCGCTGTTCGAGTTCTACGACGACCGGATCCCGGCCTCGGTGACCTCGGCCCGCCACTTCGACAGCTGGTGGAAGAAGGCCCGGCAGTCCGACCCGGGGCTGCTGACGTTCACGCCGGGCGACCTGATCGGCCCGGCCGCCGGGCAGATCCAGCCGGCCGACTACCCGGTCCGGTGGGGCGAGTTCCCGCTGTCGTATGAGTTCGCGCCGGGTGAGCGGGCCGACGGGGTGACGGTGGATGTGCCGCTGGCCAGCCTGAACCAGGTCAGCGGCGCGGAGTTCGGCTGGCTGGTGCCGGGGCTGCGCGAGGAGCTGGTGACCGAGCTGATCCGCGCGCTGCCCAAGGGGCTGCGCACGGCGTTCGTGCCCGCCCCGGACACCGCGCGCACGGTGCTGGCCCGGCTCGGTGAGCCGCGCGGTGACGTGCTGGAGGCGGTCGGCCGGGAGCTGGAGCGGCTGGGCGGGGTGACGGTGCCGCGCACCGCGTTCGACCTGTCGAAGCTGCCGCCCTACCTGCGGATCAATTTCCGGGTGACCGACCACGGCAAGGTGCTGGCCAGCGGCAAGAACCTGACGGAGCTGCGCGCCGAGCTGGCACCGAAGCTGCGCCGGACGCTGGCCGACGCCGCGCAGGGGCTGACCCGGACCGGCCTGCGGACCTGGGACGTGGGGACGCTGCCGCGGGTGTTCGAGCACGGCCAGGTGCGGGCGTACCCGGCCCTGGCCGACGCCGGCGACTCGGTGGACGTCCGGCTATTCGAAACCGAAGCCCAGGCGGAGGCCGCGATGCGGCGCGGCACGCGCAGGCTGATCGTGCTGCAGGTGACCACGGGCGCACGCGGGGTGGCCGCCCGGCTGCCGGTGAGCGCCAAGCTGGCGATGAGCCGGGCGCCGTACCCGGGCGCGATCGCGCTGCTGGATGACTGCGCGGCATGCGCCGCCGACGAGATCATCGCGGCGGCGGGCGGGCCGGCCTGGGACCAGGCCGGGTTCGGAAGGCTGCTGGAGGCGGCCCGGCTGCAGCTGGCCACCGGGACGGCGCGGGTGATCAGCGTCGTCGCCCGGGTCATGGCTCAGGCGCAGGAGACCGAGACGGCGCTGAGCCAGGCGCGCAGCACCAGCCCGGCGATGTCGGCGGCCATCGCGGACATGCGGGCCCAGCTGGCCGGGCTCATCTACGAGGGATTCGTGTCCGAGACCGGCACCGCGCACCTGAGCGACCTGGTCCGCTACCTGCGCGGGATCTCCCGGCGGCTGGAGAAGGCGCCCGGTGACCTGGTCCGCGACGCGGAGCGGATGGCGGTCGTGCACGAGGTGACGCAGGCCTGGCAGGACACCCGCAAGGAGCTGGCTGCGGCGGGGCGGTCCGAGGAGGAGGCCCGGCCAGTGCGGTGGCTGATCGAGGAACTGCGGGTGAGCCTGTTCGCCCAGGCGCTGGGCACGCCGGTGCGGGTGTCGGAGCGGCGGATCCTCACGGCGCTGGACGACCTGGCCGGCTGAGCCGCGCGGGCCCGGGGCTGAGCAGGCTAAGCCTGCAGCCGCCGCGCCGTCTCTTGCTGTTATCAGCAGAGGCGGCGCGGCGGCCTTTCGCAGTGGGTCAGCCGGCGGGCTGGCGGCCGAGGCCGGGTGGCTCCCGGCCGGCCAGCAGCCAGCCCGCGGCGGCCGCAGCCAGCGGCAGGCCGACCACGATGATCAGCAGGTTGGCCAGCGGCACGCTGGACAGGGCGGACAGCCCGCCGTTGAAGGAGCTCTTCCAGATCCAGGCGGCGACCGACACGTACCCGGCAACCGTGCCGAGCACCGCGCCGGTCAGCGCCAGCGCCCCGGCGGTGACGGCGGTGAGGGTGCGCCGGGTCGCCGGGCTGGCCCCGGTGGCCGTCAGGGTGCGCAGGTCAGCGGCCGCCTCGCTGCGGATCAGGCCGACCGTCATGGCCAGGATTCCCAGGGCCAGGGCGATGCACAGGACCGTGGCCCAGTTGATGATGGTCGCCACCGACGGCACGCTGGACCGGGTCTCGATGACCAGGCCGGCCGCGGCCGCCGCCGACTGGGCGCTGCTGATCTGTCCCGCGGTCAGCGCGTGCGGGGCCTGGATGAGCCAGCCAGCGGTGGTCAGCTTCAGCCCCAGCGCCCGGACCGCGTGCTCGGTGATCACCGTGTTGGGCGCGGACGTGCCTGAGGGCAGGCTGGTGACCTGCTGGATGGGCGGGCCAGCCAGGCAGTAGCTGGGCGGGCAGGCGAAACCGCCGGCCCCGCCCGGGCTGGGCGCGCCGGTGCCGCTGCCGTGCAGCAGCTGCATCTTCGTCGTGGTAGCCAGCCCCGGCCGCATGGTCAGGATGTCAGCGTCCGGCCGGATGGCGGCGGCGCTGATTCCGAAGGCCCGCAGCAGCTGCGGCGTCGCGACGTAGATCGCGCCGTGCCAGTTGCGGCCGGGCGCCGCGCGCAGGAGCGTGGCGTCGGTGCTGCTGAGCTGGATAGCGTCGCTGGCGCCGAGCGCGGCGGCGATGCCGCGGGCGGCGCGTGCCATGGCCGCCGGGCTGGCTTCCGGCGGCCCGCTGCCCGCGTGCGGGCCGCTGCCGGCCGACTTCCGGGTCGGGGCTCCGGCGGGTGCGCCCGGCGGCGGGGCGCCCCGGCCAGCCGGGGTGTAGACGACGAGCTGGCTGCCCGCCAGGTTGGGCCCGGCGTAGTCCAGGACGTTGGCATACCGGGACGCGGCCAGCACCGAGACGACCACCGCCAGCAGCACGCCAACGCTGATCGCCGCCAGCGCCGGGCCCGAGCGGGACCGGTAGCGGGCCAGGTCGCGCAGCGCCAGCCGCACCGCGACCGGCGCGCGCCGCCCCAGCGCGGCCACCGCCGTGAGGCCGAACGGGGACAGCAGGACGACCGACGTGATCAGCGCGATCAGGCCGAGGACCAGCTTGAGCATGTCCGGCTGGGCGCCGCTGCCGCTGGCCGCCGACAGCGCGAACAGCACCAGCGCCGCCGCCAGCAGCGCCGCGCCCGGCACCGCCGAGCGGTGCAGGGGCTGCGGTGGCAGCGGCCGGCCGGCCAGCGAGGCGGTGACCGGGATCCGGGTGACCTGCCGGGCGGGCCGCGCCGCGGCGCCGTAGGCGGCGGCCACGGCCAGCACCATGGCCGCGGCGACCACCGGCCATGGCAGGGCGAAGGTCCCGATCTCGTGATGCGCGCTGGCCTCCAGGGCCGGCCGGCAGGCCAGCCAGGCCGCCACGGCCAGGGCGGCCCCCGCGAGCGCGCCGGCCGCGCCGACCACGGCGCCGTTCACCCGGACCACCATCCGGACGTGCCGGTCGGTGGCCCCCAGCGCCTGCAGCATCCCCAGCGAGCGCAGCCGGCGCTGCGCCAGCACGGTGAAGCCGCCCGCCGCGACCAGGGCGACGAGCAGCATCCCGACGGTCATTGCGGCGACCGAGATGGTCTCCGGGTTGATGACGTTGGCCGGCCGGGCGGAGGCAATTCCCTGCACGTTCGGCCCGATGGCCGACGCGCTCACGCCCGGTGCGCTGAACAGGGCGGTGACCTGGGTCGGGGCTCGCAGCTGGCCCGGCAGGACGAGGGCGAACTCATCCACAGTGTCCTGCGGGTTGGTCACGATGCCGGTGACCCGCCGGGTGACGCCGCCCTGGCTGAACTGGCTGCCGATCCGCAGGCCGAGGTCAGCGGCCAGCCCGCGGGTCAGGGCCACCTGGCCCGGGCCGGCCGGGAACTGCCCGGACACCAGCGCGAGCATGGGCTGGCTGAACGCGCCCCGCGGGCTCTGGGCGCGCAGGTCGTAGCTGGCCACCGAGCCCGGCACCGGCAGGACCTCGTTCTCGATCACCTCGACGCGGCCGAAGCGCCGCCGCAGTGCGCCGAGCTGGGCGGCCAGGTTCGGGTCGGGCGCGTGGTAGGTGGCCAGGTCGGTGGCGGTGCCGAAGCCCGTGCTGGCCGGCGGCGGGGTGTTGACCGACACCGCGGCGGCCAGGACGGTGGCCAGCACCGCGGCGGTGATCAGCGCCAGGACCAGCAGCTGCTGGCGCCACTCACGCCGGAACAGCCGCCACGCCCAGCGGATGACCGCGCGGCGGGCCGGGGCGCCGCCGCCGTCCGCCCGGGTCCGCGCCGGGACCGGCAGCGGGCGCTCGCTCAGCGTGGTGCTCACCGCTGGCCTCCCGGCACGCCGCCGCCGGGGCCGCCGGGGCCGCCGGGGGCGCCGCCGCCGGGCGTGAGCAGCGACTCCGGGCCGGGGCGCGGCGCCGTCTGGTCGATCACCTGGCCGTCGCGCAGGAAGACGACCCGGTCGGCCCAGGAGGCGAGCTGCGCGTCGTGGGTGACCACCACGGCGGCCACGCCGCGCTTGCACGCGTCGTGGATCATCCGCATGACCGCCTCGGCGTTGGCCGAGTCCAGCGCCCCGGACGGCTCGTCGGCCAGCAGCAGGCTGCGGTCCCCGGTCACGGCCCGGGCGATCGCCACCCGCTGCCGCTCACCGCCGGACAGCTGATCGGGGAACAGCGCCGCCCGGTCGGCCATGCCCAGGTGCTCCAGCGTCGTCAGCGCGGTGGCCTGCGCCCGGCGGGCCGGGGTCCCGTCCAGCTCCAGCGGCAGCGCCACGTTCTCCGCCGCGGTCAGCCCCGGCAGCAGGTTGAAGTCCTGGAAGACGTAGCCGACCGTGCGGCGCCGCAGCCGGGCCTTGCCGCCGCGCGACATCGCGGCCAGTGCCGCGCCGCCGATCAGCACCTCGCCGCTGTCGGGCTCCTCCAGGCTGCCGGCGATGGTCAGGAGCGTGGACTTGCCCGAGCCGCTCGGGCCCATGACCGCCACCATCGTGCCGGGCGGCACCGTCAGGTCCACCCCGCGCAGCGCCCGCACCTCGGCGGGGCCGCTGCCGTAGGTCTTGATCACGTCCCGCAGTTCCAGCATGCTCACCGGTGCACCCCCACCCGGCGGCGCGGCCGCGGCAGCGCGGGCGGCACGGGCCGGGGCGGCTGCGCCGCGGCCCGCTTGATCCGCCCGTCGGCGGCATCCAGCCAGCGGACGACCGCGTCCAGCCGGAACAGCTCGGCGTCCACGACCAGGGCGACCGATAGGTCGTAGTCCGCCTCGTCGTCCTTGATCCGGGTCCACTGCTGCATCAGCTGGACCAGGTAGCGGCGGTGGGCCTGGATCACCTCCCGCACGTCGGTACCGGGCACCCGCTGGGCCACCAGCACCTTCATCACCAGCTCGTCGCGGGGCGGGGCGGACAGGTCGGGCGGCGTGCGCAGCCAGCCGGCCAGCTCCGCCAGGCCGCCATCGGTGATCCGGTAGATCTTCTGCGGGCCATCGTCCTCGGCGCCGTCGGACTCGGCCAGCCCGTCGCGCTCCAGCCGCTGCAGCGTGGTGTACACCTGGCCGACGTTCAGCGGCCACACCTCGCCGGTTCGCGACTCGAATTCCTCACGCAGCTGGAGGCCGTACATGGGGCCCTCGCTCAGCAGCGCCAGCAGCGCATGCCGGACGCTCATGACGACTCATTATTCAGTAGCATGCCGAGGATAATACTCGGTATACAGCTCCTGTCCAGTCCACCACCGGCACCTGGCCACGACAGCCGCCGCTTCTTCGCCGCGCCCGGTGGCGCGCTCCCGCCCGGCGCTACCGCGTAGGACCAGTTCCCGCAGCTGACGGGCAGCAGGCTCCCTGGCCCGCCAGCAATCTGAGGGCAGCAGGCCCGGGCAGCCGTGACGGCCTGCCGGCCGGATGCCCCGACTGCCCGCCCTTCACCCGCAGCGGGTGAAGTTGCCGCCCGGCTGAGCCAGGACCCGATCTGCCGGGTGACCGGCTGCCGGGCGGGCATGCTCGCCGGGGTTCAGGCGTAAATGCGAATTCGGAAGAGCCGCTATCCGCAGCACCGCCCGGTGGCCGGGCGGCGCCGAGGGGGGTTTTCCAGTGATCCGCAGGTGCCTTGTCGCCATCACGGCCGTCGCCAGCATCGCCGTTCTCTTCAGCACCGTCCTGCCACCGGGCATGGCCGGAGCCGCGGCGGGCCGGCCTGCCGCCGCCACCGCGGTGAGCTCGGGCCCGAACCCGCCGCCCGCGCCGCCCGACACCATCGGCGACGGCTACCGCCAGCACGCCAACGTGGAGCTGTCCCCGGACAGCCTGCGCGGTGCGGCGCGGCGGTGTGCCTGGTGGGCCAGCAAGGCCGGCTTCACTAACAACGGCAAGCACGGCCGGCTGGTCACGGCCGTGGCTATCGCGCTGGCCGAGTCGGGCTGCTACGCCAAGGCCTGCTACAACAACACCACGCGCCGGCAGTGCACGCCGTGGCACACCCGCCACAGCCGCGATTCCATCGACCGCGGGGCCTGGCAGATCAACAGCCACTACTGGAAGCGGGTCAGCAACCACTGCGCCTACCGCGGCATGTGCGCGGCGCGCCGCGCGTACGTGATGGTGTCCGAGCGCGGCACCTACTTCCGGCCGTGGCGCACCTACACCACCGGCGTGTACAAGCGTTACATCCCGGCCGCGCGCGCCGCCGTGCGGCACCTCAGGAGCGGGACGCTGACCAGCTACTTCAAGGGCGTGTGCGCCGCCTTCCCCCGGGACAAGCGGCGGGCCAAGGTCCGGGTGGGCCACTGCGGCGGCGGCGCCAGGGACCAGCAGTGGTACCGCTACCACGCCAAGCTGATCACCCACCGGCACCTGTGCCTGGGCGCGAAGTACCGCCGGTCCGGCCCGGTCACCCTGCAGAAGTGCAACGGCCGGTGGCGGCAGCAGTGGTGGGGGCGGCACGGCTTCCTGCTCTACAACCGGGGCGCGCACCGCTGCCTGACTGACCCGGGCGCCTCCCGCAGGCGCGGGCACCCGCTCAGCGTCGGCAAGTGCATCCACCGCCACCGCAAGCGCTGGTTCCGCCCGTAGCGCGGGCTCGTCCCGGCCGGCGGTCCGGGCATCTCTCGATCCAGCGGCGCAGCCGCCCGGGTACCCAGCAGTCTCTGAGGCGGGCCGGATTGAGGCGGGTGGAAAACCAGTTGCCGTGCGGCCTGCCGGGGTGTCATCCTCGGCAGGCCGCACGTCAGCATGCGCTGATGACGGGCTGTAGGGACTCCCCTGCCCCGCGGACGGAAGGAGGGCCGGCTGTTGGTGCTCATCACGCGATTCACGCTGCCCGCTTTTCCTGTCTGCCCGAGGAGTTCCTCCCGTGCCCAGTTCTGCTTCCCGCCGCCGCAAGTGGCGGCTTGACGACGACGAGCCTTACTACAAAAGGCGCGGCCACCGCCGCTCGCTCCCTCCGCTTAATGTTTACGACGCCACCGACGGCCTGCCCGACGGTGACCGCTGGTCCACCTGGGACCAGTCCGCCGCCAGCGAGCGGGGCCCGCAGCCCTACCCGGACTGGCTCGTCACCGAGCTAGCCGCCACCGACAGCGAGCTCGGCATCCTCAAGACCGGCAAGGAAGCCGACGTCGCCCTGCTGCGCCGCGCCGTCCCGGACGGCCCGTCGTGCCTGCTGGCCGCCAAGCGCTACCGGTCCGCCGAGCACCGGATGTTCCACCGCGACAGCGCCTACCTCGAAGGCCGCCGGGTGCGCGAGTCCCGCGACAACCGGGCCATGGCCCGCCGCACCGTCGTCGGCCGGGAGATGATCGGCCGCCAGTGGGCCAGCGCCGAGTTCGGCGCGCTGAGCCAGCTCTGGCAGGCCGGCGTGCCGGTGCCCTACCCCGTGCAGGTGCTCGGCACCGAGATCCTGCTGGAGTTCATCGGCAGCCCCGACGGCACCGCCGCCCCGCGGCTGGCCGAGACCCGGCCGGACGGCGCCGAGCTCACCTCGCTCTGGGACCAGCTCGTCTCCGCGCTGCTCATCCTGGCCGGGATGGGGCTGGCCCACGGCGACCTGTCCGCCTACAACCTGCTGGTCCACGACGGCCGGCTGGTCCTTATTGACCTGCCCCAGGTCGTGGACGTGTTCGCCAATCCGCAGGGGGCCGACTTCCTGGAGCGCGACGCCGCCAACGTCGGCAAGTGGTTCGCCGCCCGCGGCCTGGCCGGCGGCGGCCCGTCCCCCGACGAGCTGCCCGGCCTCCTGCGCCGTGAGGCCCGGCTCGGTTAGCGGCCCCGGCCGGCGCACGGCCAGGCCCGGGGAAGGGCTCGCCGATCAGGACCGGGACACCAACTGCTGCACGGCGAGCCCGAGAATCACGGCGCTGGAGACCAGGGCCGTCCCCAGCCGGCCCCGGGGGCCGGTCAGCACGCGGCCGAGCAGCACTCCGCCGCCGGCCAGCAGCAGCTGCCAGCTGGCGGAAGCCGTGAAGGCCGCCAGCACGAACACGGCCCTCGCCCCGTGATCCGGCGCGGCGCCGCCCGGAACCGTGCCCTGGCTGGCGAGCACCAGCGCCGCGAAGTAGATGATGGTGACCGGGTTCATCATCGTGATGCCCAGGAGCCCCAGGTACGCCCGCACCGGGCTCCGACTCCTCAGCTCGCGATCACCGCGATCAGTGCGGTCAGCGCAGCCAGTTCCGCGCGTGACGCGCTGCCTGCGGTGGGCGGCGATGGCGGTCACGGCACCGCGGCCCGCCAGCGCCACGAGCACCACAACCGAGGCCCAGTGCAGCGGCAGCGTGACCGGCCTGATGGCCGGCGCCAGCGCTGCGCCTCCGGTCACCGAGATCAGCGCGTACAGGCCGTCAGCGCTCGCCACCCCCAGCGCCGCGCACGCACCGGTGCGCAGCGACGTACGCGCCGTGAGGGCCACGAGATACGCCCCGACGGCTCCCACCGGCATGGCGATGCCATAGCCGGCCACGAGCCCCGCGACCAGGGCCGCGCTCACGTGCGGTGCAGAATCGACCTCCGCCTGAGGCCGGCCTGCTGCTGGCCCCGCCCCGCGGCAGCGAAGAAGGACATCAGCAGCGCCGGGGCAGTCGTCGTGGTCACGCGCCGATCCTCGGAGATCCCCGGCCGCCCTGGCAACCCAATTACCCGGCAGCCCCAGGTCGACGCCGCGCGGGAATCGCGCCCGGGCGCCGGCGGCATGCGCCAGCTGCCATACCTGCTCGGCCAGCGCGGGATTGATCACCGACTACGAAACGGGACTCCGCACCGCCCCGGCGGCATCGCCCGCTGATCATCCTCAGCGGACGGCGGCAAGGCCGCCCCTATCCCGGCCCGTCCAGGACGTCAGCGGCCCGGCACCAGCCCCGTTCACCAGGATGACGTCGCTGTCGGACTTCTCCGTGCCCAGCGGCGCGACCTCCCGGTATTTCGCCGGGAGGTACCAGCCGCTGGCGTCTGTAGGTTGTCCTGAGTGATTTCTGTCCTCGACTACGACCTGGCCTGGCCAGCGCGATTTGAGTTGCTGCGCCGCGAGTACGCCGCAGCAATGGCGGCGGCCGGAGTGCCCGTGCTGGCGATCGAGCATGTGGGCAGCACCTCGGTGCCCGGCCTGGCAGCCAAGCCGGTCATCGACTGCGACATCGTGGTGGCGGAGGAGAACGTGGCCGCGGCGTCGAAGGTCCTGGT
>DASUBV010000038.1:0-6606 GCA_035763085.1 Streptosporangiaceae bacterium
CCGCGGACTTGGCGGCCAGGCTGGCCCTGACCTTGGCGCCCTCGGTTCCCGCCAGGGTGATGGACGCGGCCAGCTCGGTCAGCTCGGTGACGCCGAGCTCGGTGCCGAGCTGGCCGAGGGTCGCCCAGGGCGGCTGGCGGGTCAGCCGGGCGGTTTCCAGGGCCTGCCGGATCTGGGTGAACGCGGGTCCCTGCCCGGTGGCGGCGGCGTAGGTGAGCGCGGCCTCGGTCCCGGCCCCGCCGGCGGTCGCGATCACGACCAGGTCCAAAAACGCGGCCAGGGCGTGCCGGGTGGCCGCGCGGCGGGCGGCGGCCTCCTGCCGGACGCCCAGCGCCGGGGCGGCGAACCCGGCGACCGCCAGCAGCACCGCGCCGCCGGCCGGCAGCTGCCACCCGGCCGAGACCCCGCCGAGGGCCAGCAGCCCGGTCATCGCCGGGACGAGCAGCAGCCCGGCGACGGCAGCGGTGGCCTGCTCGGCCAGCAGCCTCTCCGGCGGGCGGCCGAGGATGGCCAGGTCGGCGCGCAGGGTCTTGCCGGGCAGGCCGAGCCCGGCCAGCAGGGCCGCCGCCGGGCGGCCGAGGCGGGCCGCCCAGCCGCCGGCGTCGAGGGTGATCACCGGGGCGGGCTGGGGGCGGGTCAGGAAGTCCAGGGCGTCGGCGAGGCTGGCACGGCGGGGGGCGAGCCCGGCGGCGATGGCGAGCAGGCCGAGGGCGAACCCGGTCCCGGCGAGCAGCGCGGCGGTCACGGCCGTGCCCCGTTCGCTCCGGCCTCGGCGGCGCTGCCGAGGTTGACCAGCAGGCGGGGGTCGCTGTCCATGACCGAGATCCGGTGCAGCCACCAGAACCCGGTGCTGAAGCAGGCCCCGACCACCAGCAGCATCAGCTGCCCGGCCGGGGTGCCGTAGGGCTGCAGGAACGCGCGGCTCCAGGTCAGCAACCCGATGACCAGCAGCAGGGTGACGGCGATGATGATCCGGGCGGCGGTGCGGACCCGTGCCCGCCCGGCGGCGACCCGCATCCGCATCACCGCGTGCTGGCGGGCCGAGTCGGCCAGGCTACCCAGCAGCTGGGCCAGGTCGCGGGCCTGCTGCTCGGCCGCGAGCAGCAGCGCCGCCACCACGAGGTCGGCGGTCGGGTCGGCGGTGTCGGCAGCGAAGGCGCGCAGCGCCTCCGGCAGCCGCGCGCCCCGGCGGATCCGGGCGGCCAGCAGCACCACCTGCTCGCGGACCGGGGCGGGGGCGACCGGCTCGGCGGCCAGGATGGCCTGCTCCAGCCCGGCAGCGGCGGAGATCGTGTCCCGCAGCATCTCGGTGAACGTGGCGATCGCCTCGATCCGCTCCAGCGCCCGCGCGTGCTCGCGGTCCGGTCCCAGCACCCTCGGCAGGAACCAGGCGGCCAGCCCGGCCAGCACCGTCCCGGACGGCCACCGGGTAACAGCGGCGACAATCGCTGCCACCACCAGGGTGGCGGCGACGCGGGGCATAGTCGCCTCCTGCCGGACCCGGGCGGCCAGCTGGGCGAGGCGCGGGCTCGGCTCGGGTGCGCTGGTGCGGCGCAGCCCGGCGATCATGAGGATCACGCCGAGCCCGGCCAGGGCGCCGAGGATCCCGGCGGTCGCGGCGCTCACGGCGCCTGCCAGGGTCCGGGCCGGTACCTGGCGGCGGCGAGTTCTTCCATGGTGGCGGCGCGAACCGGGACCGCCGGGACGGCGCGGCGATCCGGGCCGGGTGCCCACACCTCGTTGGAGGCGACCTGGCGGCCGTCGGCGTCGGTGATCTCCCGGATGCTGGACACGCAGCGGTTCCCGCTGGTGTCCCAGGCGAGCTGGATCACGAAGTGGATCGCCCCGGCGATCAGCAGGCCGGTATCCTCCAGGGTCAGGTGCTCCGGCGACTGGGCGGCGTACGCGGCGAGCTTGAGCATCGCGCCGCGCGAGGAGCTGGCGTGGATGGTGGTCATCGACCCGTCGTTGCCCTGCGACATGGCGTTCAGCATCGGCACCACCTCGCTGCCCCTGACCTCGCCCACCATGACCCGGTCCGGGGTCATCCGCAGCGCCCACCGCACCAGCTCGGCCAGGGTGATCTCCCCCTCGCCCTCGGTGTTGGGCTCTCTGCTCTGCATGGCGACGACGTCGGGGTGGGCGTCGGCGTCCCAGTCCAGGCACAGCTCGAGAGAGTCCTCGATCGTGATCAGCCGCTCCTGCGGTGGGATCGCGCTGGCCAGCGCCCGCAGCATGGTGGTCTTCCCGACTGCGGTGCCGCCGGAGATCAGCAGGTTCTTCCGTGCGCGGACCAGGGCTGCGAGGAACGCCGCGAGGGGCTCGTCGACCGTGCCGTTGCGGACCAGCTCGCGCAGCCCGGCCCGTGAGAGCCGGTCGCGGCGGATCGCCACGCACGGCCGCCCGGTGACCGCCTGCACCGCGAACAGCCGCCCCCCGCCCGGCAGCGGCACCGACACGCGCGGGGAGGAGCGGTCGAAGCGGCGCTCCTCGATCCCGCCGCGGGCGGCGATCGCGCGGATCAGGTCGGTCAGCTCCTGGTCGCTGGCCGCGACCGGCGGAACTCTCGGGCGGCGCCCGTCGCTGTACTGGACGAACACCCGGTCGCACCCGTTGGCGTTCACCGACTCGACCTCCGGGTCATCCAGGTAGGGCTGGAAGCCGCCCAGGCCCCACAGGTCGGCGTAGACCCGGTCCGCGACCTGCTGCTCGGCTTCCTGATCCAGCGGCGCACGCCCGCTGGTGAGGGCGGCCTCGGCTTCTTCCTCCAGCGCCTCGCGGATCAGCGTCCGGCCCACCCTTGAGCGGGCCGCGGCGGTCATCGTGCCGTCCCGGCCGGCCTGCTGCGCCATCCGGTCCGCTACCAGGCCGCGCAGCCGCGCCACCAGGTCATCGCCGGATTCGCCGCGCGGCCTCAGCCTTCCGTCAACCTCGGTCACCGGCGACCGCCTCCGTCTCGTCAAGTTCCTGCGGCCCGCCCGGCAGGTCCGGCGCGGCCGGCGGGTGTCCCAGGGCCGCGTCCAGCGCCCTGGTGGCGGCGGCGGCCTCGCGCAGCAGCGGCAGCCGCCGCGCCGACCCCGGGTCGCCGGCGCGGCGGCACAGCTGCTCCACCGCCCGCGGATCGGCTAGCAGCGGTCCCTGGACGGGAACGCCGAGGACGCCGGCGATCTCCTCAGCCGGGTAGGACGGCTCGGGCGGCACCCGGCGGTCATCGGCCGCCAGGACCACATTGAGTCGCAGCCCTGCCTGCTCCAGCCCGCGGATCCGCGGCTCCAGGTGCGCCAGCTCGCTGACCCTCGGCCGGACCAGCAGCAGCGTGAACGCCGCGGCGGCGGCCACCGTCAGGGCCGGGGAGCCGGGGTACAGGCGCCCGCAGTCCGCCAGCACGGGCTCATCGGCGGCGGCCAGTTCCTGCGGGAGCTTCGCGGCGGCCAGGGCGGCCACGCAGGCGGCGGCCTGCTCGGCCCCGGCCGGCGCGGCGACCAGGTGCGTCCCGCCGGCCAGCTCCCGCGCGTGCCGCCACGCCAGGCCGGCGTCATGGCCGTGCCGGGCCGCCGCCGCCAGCCCGGCCAGCCCGGAATCGGCGGGCAGGCCCAGCCACAGGCCCAGGTCGCCGCCCGACGGGTCGGCCTCTACCAGCAGCCGGCGCTCGGCTGTCTTCCACATGCTGGCCAGGGCCAGCGCGGTCGTGGTGACGCCGGGCGAGGACTTCAGCGACGCCAGCGCGATCAGCGGCACCGCCCCTCACCCGCCCGCCGGGATCGCCGCCAGGGCGATCTGCCCGGTCGCGTTCGCAGCGGCGACCTGCGGCATCGCGTCCGCCGGCACCTGGATCTCCACGACCGTGTCCCCGCTGCCGCCCGCCGCCGTCGCGGCGCTGACCGACAGCACTACCGCCTCGCCAACCGGCAGCGCAGCCGGCGCGCTCCCCGAGGACGAAGAGCCCGATGCCGCGGCCGCCGGGGTGGCGAGCACGTCGACGTCCTGCCCGGCGGCCAGGTCGGGCGGGTACGCGCCGGGCTTCAGCGCGATTCCCAGCCGGACCTGGCCCCTGGCCGGGGGCGGCGTCCCGATGTCGCTGCCGGCCAGCAGGCTGCCTGCGGGCAGGCTGACCGCCGCCGTGCTGCCCACGACCTCGGCCTGGCGGGACGCGGGCACCAGGGACACCGGCCCGGCCGCGCTGACCCGCACCGTCTCCAGGTCGGCGGCGGTGATCACCTGCCCCGCGGCCACCGGCCGGGCCAGGGCCAGGACCGGCTGCCGGTGCCCGGCCTGCAGCCACCCCTCGGCGAAGACCAGCGCGCAGACCACGACCAGCACCACGCCCCCGGCGGCGAGCGGCACGCTGCGCCGGCGCCCCCGGCGCGGCCCCTGCCCCGGCGGCTGAGGGCCGGCCGTGCGGCGGGAACGGGTCAAGACCGCCATCGTCAACCTCCGTTAGTGTTGAGGGCCTGCGACTCGGCGACCCGGAACTGCGCCGCCGCGACCGTCTGAAGCGGCGCGAGCGCCCCGCCCGCCCCGCCGGCGCCGGCCCAGGTGACGTCCCACGTGATCGTCACGGTGACCTTGTACGCGCCGCCGGGCTGTCCGGCGCTGGACTGGTCGTAGGTGTAGCCGCACGTCGGCGAGGCCGCCGAGGGGTTATCCCCGGCCGCGTACGCGGTCCCCGGGCCCTTGCAGGTCACCGTCTTCCCGTCCCCCATCGCCCACGCCGCCGACACCGGGGTGGCCGTCGCCGTCACCGCCTCGCCCGGCACCTGCGCCGTCTTCGACTGCGGCTGCCACACGTTCGCCGCGACCCACAGCCACACTGGCAACCGGGTCAGCTGCAGCGCACCGGGTGCGGGCGAGGAACGGATCACCGGGTCGGGCAGCCGCAGGTACTTCACCGCCAGCTGGGCCAGCACGCCGGGTGCCGGGAGGACGGGTGCTCCCCCGCCGGCCGGCGGGGGAGCACCGCCGGCACCGAGCGGGCAGGCCAGCGTCTGCACCGTGATGTTGCAGCCCGCCGGGACGCAGCCGAACGTCTTGTTCACCGTGCCGGAGCACCCCCCGGCCGCGGTGCCGCCCGTGGCAACCGTGGCGGTGCCGCCGCCAGTCGTGCCGCCGGGGCTGGCGGTGCCGGGGGTCCCTGCCGCCGCGCCGGACCCGGCCGTGATCACGCACTGCGGTGAGGACGACTGGCCGCACTGGGCGTGCCCGAAGGGTCCGCCGCTGCTGCCCGGCCCGCCGTCCGCCAGCGCCGGGACCTGGGCGAGGCAGACCAGCGCCATGGCCGCCGCGGCCATGATGGCCGCACGCCGGAGCAGGCGGGTCAGCACGTCCCCGCCTTGCCGACGTTGAGGTAGGTGACCTTCCAGGTGCCGTCGAACGGCTGCAGCCGCGCGATGATATAGCGGTGCCGCAGGTCCTGACCGGCGACCGGCTTCCCGCCGTGGTAGTCGCGCCAGTGGGAGCTGTCCGCGCAGTCGGAGACGTTCGCCTGGGACGCTTGCCCGCCTGATCCCTTCACGACTGTCACGGCCGGGTGAAGCACCGGCTGCCCGAGGCTGACGTCGCCCTCCTGGTGCTCCTGGTACAGGGCGTGGGTCAGTGTCGACAGCGCGCCGCCCGCCGTGTAGTGATCCAGCCCCGGCGCCTGGTAATCCGCCGTCCGCGCGGCTGCGACGTACGCCTGCCACATCCCCAGGTAAGCCGCGCGGGCAAGAGCCTGCGGATCGCCGGCCTGCGCCGGGCTGCTCGGAGCCGACGGCGCCGGGTCGGTGCGCGCGGGCGGCTGGCTGCCCGACGCCCCGCTCGCGCACCCGCCCGCCCCGGCCGCAAGGCAGAAGACCGCAGCCGCCGTCGACAGCACTCTCGCGGAGCCGGGCAACGTCCTGACCACCTCCTGGATAACGACCCGGGCAGGAAGGTGATCTCTGTCATACCACTGCACCCCATTGTTACTTCAAGGTGCGATCGATCGCACCAGAAAGTGCAATCCAGCCGACGTGCCGCTTTACCGCCTCTTAACATGTGGCCCACAAGAATTGACCGGCAATCGAGCCTGATGCACTACGTAACTAAAGTGAATTCTGGCAATAGGGCAATTAACGTGCCAGGTGAGAATTACGCGGTGCCCCGCCTATTCGGACGAGGGACAGGGGAATCGCAGCCGACGCGGCCTGGCCAGGCAACGCCCGTGATTATGACTCGGCGAGACGGGCCGCTTCCAGCAGGGCTGCCGCCAGGTCGCGCGCCTCGGCAGGCGTCAGGTCGTCCGCGTCCGGGTCATCCGGGCTTGAGGCGCCCGATAGCGTCAGCCGCACCGTCGGCGGGTGCTCCCGGCCCTCGGGATCGCTGTACGCCTCGACCTCGACCCGGACCGGTGCCTCCGCAGCGTCCCGGATCGCCTCGATCCTGCCAAGGCCGATCTCCCGGACCACCCGCCTGTGGGTGGTCTCGCCCGCGGCACCCGAGCCGGCCACGTGAGCCGGCGGCAGCTGGCACCACGACGGGCAGACGGTGGCACGCTGGCGGGGAGTTTCAGTCAGACCCGTCGCCCCCTCACTGGGGAAACGCACTGTCGCGCGCATTGTAAACCGGTGCACCCTGCCGCACCAGGGT